>NZ_JACHMI010000001.1:0-350000 GCF_014207985.1 Nonomuraea rubra
CTCAACCACAACTACATCGGCACTGAGCACATTCTTCTTGGTTTGATCCATGAAGGTGAGGGCGTGGCCGCCAAGGCTCTGGAGAGCCTCGGCATCAGCCTTGAGGGTGTGCGCCAGCAGGTCGAGGAGATCATCGGCCAGGGCCAGTCGGCTCCGTCGGGGCACATTCCGTTCACCCCGCGGGCCAAGAAGGTCCTCGAGCTGTCGCTCCGTGAGGCTTTGCAGCTGGGTCACAACTACATCGGCACCGAGCACATCCTGCTCGGGCTCATCCGCGAGGGTGAGGGTGTGGCGGCCCAGGTGCTGGTCAAGCTTGGAGCTGATCTCAACCGTGTCCGGCAGCAGGTCATCCAGTTGCTCCACGGTTACCAGGGCAAGGAGCCGGCCGCGGCGGGCGGTCCGCAGGAGTCGGCCCCGTCGACCTCCCTGGTGCTCGACCAGTTCGGCCGTAACCTGACCCAGGCCGCCCGCGAGGGCAAGCTGGATCCGGTCATCGGCCGTGAGAAGGAGATCGAGCGGGTCATGCAGGTCCTGTCCCGCAGGACCAAGAACAACCCCGTTCTCATCGGCGAGCCCGGCGTCGGCAAGACCGCCGTCGTCGAGGGCCTGTCGCAGAAGATCGTCAGGGGCGAGGTGCCCGAGACGCTGAAGGACAAGCAGCTCTACACGCTTGACCTCGGCGCCCTGGTCGCCGGCTCCCGCTACCGCGGTGACTTCGAGGAGCGCCTGAAGAAGGTGCTGAAGGAGATCCGCACGCGCGGCGACATCATCCTGTTCATCGACGAGCTGCACACGCTCGTGGGTGCGGGCGCCGCGGAGGGCGCGATCGACGCCGCCAGCATCCTCAAGCCGATGCTGGCCCGCGGCGAGCTGCAGACGATCGGCGCGACCACGCTCGACGAGTACCGCAAGTACCTGGAGAAGGACGCGGCGCTGGAGCGGCGCTTCCAGCCGATCCAGGTGGCCGAGCCCTCACTCAGCCACACGATCGAGATCCTCAAGGGTCTGCGCGACCGCTACGAGGCGCACCACCGCGTGTCGATCACCGATGACGCGCTGGTCGCCGCCGCGCAGCTGGCCGACCGCTACATCAGCGACCGCTACCTGCCCGACAAGGCGATCGACCTCATCGACGAGGCCGGTTCCCGGATGCGCATCCGCAGGATGACCGCGCCGCCGGACCTGCGAGAGTACGACGAGAAGATCGCCAACGTCCGCCGCGACAAGGAGTCCGCGATCGACGCGCAGGACTTCGAGAAGGCGGCTGCCCTCCGCGACCAGGAGAAGCAGCTCCAGCTCAAGCGCGAGCGGCGGGAGAAGGAGTGGAAGGCCGGCGACATGGACGTCGTGGCCGAGGTCACTCAGGAGCTCATCGCCGAGGTCCTGGCGACCGCCACCGGCATCCCGGTCTTCAAGCTGACCGAGGAGGAGTCGCAGCGCCTGCTCCGCATGGAGGACGAGCTGCACAAGCGGATCATCGGCCAGGACGACGCCATCAAGGGCCTGTCGCGCTCCATCCGGCGTACCCGCGCCGGGTTGAAGGACCCGCGCCGTCCCGGTGGTTCGTTCATCTTCGCCGGCCCCTCCGGTGTGGGTAAGACCGAGCTGTCCAAGGCTCTGGCGGAGTTCCTCTTCGGTGACGAGGACGCGCTGATCAGTCTGGACATGTCGGAGTTCATGGAGAAGCACACCGTCTCCCGGCTGTTCGGCTCGCCTCCCGGCTACGTCGGCTACGAGGAGGGCGGCCAGCTCACCGAGAAGGTGCGGCGCAAGCCGTTCTCCGTGGTGCTGTTCGACGAGATCGAGAAGGCCCACCCCGACATCTTCAACTCGCTGCTGCAGATCCTGGAGGACGGCCGGCTGACCGACGCCCAGGGCCGGGTGGTCGACTTCAAGAACACGGTCATCATCATGACCACCAACCTCGGTACCCGCGACATCTCCAAGGGCATCGGGGTCGGGTTCGCGAAGTCCAACGACACCGAGTCCAACTACGAGCGGATGAAGGCGAAGGTCCAGGAGGAGCTCAAGCAGCACTTCCGGCCCGAGTTCCTCAACCGTGTCGACGACATCGTGGTCTTCCACCAGCTGACGCCGAACGAGATCATCAAGATCGTGGATCTGATGCTCGCCCAGGTGGACGCCAGGCTGAAGGACCGCGACATGGGGCTCGAGGTCTCGCCCGAGGCCAAGCAGCTGCTCGCCGACCGCGGCTACGACCCCGTCATGGGCGCCCGGCCGCTGCGGCGCACGATCCAGCGCGAGCTGGAGGACTCGCTGTCGGAGAAGATCCTCTACGGCGAGCTCCGGCCCGGCCAGGTCGTGAAGGTGACGGTCGAGGGCGAGGGCGACAACGCCAAGTTCATCTTCAAGGGCGAGTCCGCCTCGAAGATCCCGGACTCGGCTGCCGCGATCGCCGCTCCGATCCAGAACTGACCCTGGGTCCAACGGAAGCCCCCGCGCCTCGCGCGGGGGCTTTCCGCATGTCAGAAGGGTGATGCGGCCGGCACCGCGGGACTACCTGCAGTGGCTGCCGGCCCGGTCCCCACCCAGGGACCGGGCCGATGTCACATTTTCGGGGGCTATCCAGTCATAGCTGTGTACGAGGGCGGTCCTGAGATCGCCCCTGGGCCCCGTGGGAGGTGCTGGATGGAGCCGAGGTCGTCTGTTCGTCCGAAAGTGCCTGCACGGGGCCCTGAGCGGCACGTACGTCATCTTCGGCGATCCTCACATCCCACCTGTGGAGAAGTGAGAAGGTTGCCGTCGTTGCGTAATTGTTGGGTCAGCGGGTATACCGCCACCGCGAGTAGTACTACACTGCGTAGAGCTTCGCCAAGTCTCATCCAAGTGAGCCACAAGAGCGTGCTCCCAAGCTGGGGGCCTGCTCCCTGGGGAGTAGCGAGAGGTCGACTCAGGGCGGACGCGCATGCCACCACCTGGCAGGCATGCTCACATGGTTCGCACGTCAGAGACGGGCGACGGGAACACTAATGCAAGCCCTGGAGGAAACCGATGCGCCTGCGTCACGATGACGGAACGCTCGTTCACCTCGCCTACAACGCAGGCGTCCACCCCGCTGAGGACCTGGAGAACCTCATCGCGCACCTGACCCGCTACGCGGTCCCGGTGCGCAAGCGGCTGGGCGTCGAGCGGATGGGGATCGGGCTGTGGCTGTCCCCCAGCGTGGCCGACCACCTCACGGCGGACCGCATCGAGCTCGTACGCCTGCGCCGCTCCCTGGAGGAGCGCGGCCTGGAGGTCGTGAGCCTGAACGGCACCGGCGGCCGCAACCAGGAGGTCCCGGGCCCCGACTGGGCCAAGCCCGAGCGCTACCGCTACACGATGGCCCTGGCCAAGATCCTGGCGTTCCTGCTCCCCGAGGACGTGCGCTTCGGCAGCATCTCGACGATCCCGATCGGCTGGCGCCGCGACTGGCCCGCCGACCTGCACTCCATCGCCACCCGCCGGCTGGAGCGGCTGGCCCGCGAGCTGCGCGGCATCTACAGCACGACCGGCAAGACGATCAGGGTCGGGTTCGAGCCGTGGCCGGGGTGCGTGCTGGAGACGACCGAGCAGGCGCTGGAGCGGGTGGGCGGCATCGACTCCGAGCACCTGGGCGTGTGCCTGGACGCCTGCCACCTCGCCTGCGACGCCGGCGAGCCCGGCGCGGCGCTGAAGGGTCTGGCCGAGGCCGGGGCGCCGGTGGTCAAGGTGGGCCACGTGCACAGCCACACGGGCGAGACGCCGGGCACGGGAGCCGTGCTGCAGGACACGCTCGCGGCCATGCTGTCGGGCGCGGTGAGCGGCAGCGCGCACATCGAGGTCGAGACGCACAACCTGACCGTTCCCGGCCGGGCCAAGGGGCCGGGGGCGCTGGTGTCGCTGCTGGCCGAGGAGCTGGACTGGGCGCGTACCAGCCTGACCGGCCTGGGTCTCCAGCTCGCGGCCTGACGTTCTAGAGGTTCCCGAACCAGCCCGGCATGTCCAGCCGCCACGGATTGCCGGGCGTCATCCTGCGCAGGTCGGACTCCAGCTCCCGCATCCGCTCCTCGCCCAGCTCGGCCGCCCAGCGGGCGCGCAGGGTGTCGAAGATGCGGGCCGAGCGGTTGAGGGCGTCCACGCCGTACGCGGTCAGGCGCACGAGCTTGCGCCTGGTGTCCTCGGGGTCGGTGGTGCGCTCGACGTAGCCGGCGCGTTCGAGCGTCTCGATCGTCTTGCCCGCCGCCTGTTTGGAGACGCCGAGCGTACGGCCCAGCTCGACGGCCGTGGTGCCGCCGGGCCCGATGGCCTGCATGACGAACCCGTGCATGGGTCTGAGGTCCGGGTGGCCCTGCTTGCCGAGCTCGGCGTGGAGCTCGTCGATCAGCAGCCTGAACGCGAGCAGCAGGCGGAGCGGAAGCTCGAAGCCCGGGACGTGGCTTGACACGATAGACAACCTGGTTAACTATATGGACAACGTAGTTGCCTATCTTAGGGGGTGCGACGGCATGGCCGTCATACGTGGCGCCGAGGCGCGGCGATCGGAGACTCCTGCCGGGGTCATGACGACGTTCGCCTCGCCGACGCAGGGAGGGGCCTCGCGGTCCCTGTGGAAGGTCGAGGCCAGGCCGGGCGCCGTGGGGCCCGAGCACGACTTCGACAGCGAGCAGGTGTGGAGCTGGGTGGCCGGGGCGGCGACCGTGGAGCTGGGCGGCGAGACGTACAGCGTCGCGGCGGGCGACACCGTCGTCATGCCCGCCCGCACCTTGCGGCGGGTCCTGGCCGACCCCGCCGACGGCTACACCGCCGTCGTCACCGCGCCGGCCGGCGCCAGGGCCTCCAGCCCTGACGGCGCCGACTTCGGCGTTCCGCCGTGGATCGTGTGAGAGGACAGAACGATGACCGTCAACCTGGGAACGGACTCCCGGAAGATCACCACCCCGAACGGGGTCATGACCACGCTCGCCTCACCGTCGCAGGGCTCCGCGGGGCAGGCCGTCTGGCGGGTGGACGCCAGGCCGGGCATGGTGGGGCCGGTGCACGCGTTCGACACCGAGCTGGTGTGGACGTGGCTCGACGGGGCCGCCGTCGTCGAGCTGGGCGGTGAGCGGCACGAGGTGGCCGCGGGGGACACGATGGTGCTGCCCGCGGACGTGAGCAGGCAGCTGGTCGCCGATGCCGAGCACGGGTTCGTCTCGATCGTGGTCGCTCCGGCCGGGGCTCAGGTGTACAACCCCGGTGGTGTGTCGGAGCCGGACGCCTGCGGCCTGGCCCCGAAGGACACCGAACGGCTCGTGCCGCCGTGGGTGCGATGAGGGGATAAATACGGATGTGACGCATGAGGCCTGTCTCATAGCCTCGGCCTCATGACCGACAAGGCCTTCGTCCCCGACGACTTCGACGTCCCCGCACACCTGGTCACCCCGCGGTTCCGCCTGGAACCCCTGGGCCCCCAGCACAACGCCTCCGACCACGCCGCCTGGACCGGCAGCATCGAGCACATCCGCGCCACCCCGGGTTTCCCGGATCACGGATGGCCACCGGTGGACGGCATGACCCTGGAGGCCAACCTCGCCGACCTGCGGCGCCACGCGGACGACTTCGCGCAGCGCCGCGGATTCACCTACACCGTCCTTGATCCCGGCGGCGAGGTGATCGGCTGCCTGTACATCTATCCCTCACCCCGCGACGGCCACGATGCCGAGGTGACGTCCTGGGTCACCGCCGGCCGGGCCGAGCTGGACGTGCCCCTGTACGAGGCCGTGACGGCCTGGCTGTCCACGCACTGGCCCTTCCGGACGCCCGACTATCAACCGCGCACGAGCTGACCAGGCGCGCGGGGCCGTCAGGAGGAGTGGGGCAGGCGGTAGGTGCCGTCGTCGAGGGTCTCGGCCAGGCCGTCGGCGACCAGGCCGTCCAGGGCGCGCTCGCGCTGGGCCGCGTCGTCCCACACCACGTCGAGCGCCGCCTTCGGCACCGGGCCGTGGGCCTCCCGCAGCACCGCCAGCAGGCGGCCCCGGCACTGGCGGTCGGTGCCCGCGTACGTCTGCCCCTTGCGCGCGGGGCCGGCGTGCGGCGGCTTGCCCGCCAGCCGCCACGCGCACACGTGAGTGATCGGGCAGTCGGCGCAGCGCGGTGAGCGCGCCGAGCACACCAGGGCGCCCAGCTCCATCACCGCCACCCCCCACCGGGCGGCGCCCAGCTCGGGCAGCAGGCTCTCCGCCAGCCGCCGCTCGGCCGCCGAGGTGGCGGTCGGCGGGTACTCCTCGGCGCTGACCGCCCTGGCGAACACCCGCCGGACGTTCGTGTCCAGCACCGCGTGCCGCCCGCCGAAGGCGAAGCTGGCGACGGCCGCCGCGGTGTACTCGCCGATGCCGGGCAGGCCCAGCAGGGTCGCATGATCGGACGGCACCTCGCCGCCGTGCTCGTCGGTGATCGCGCGGGCGCACGCGTGCAGGCGCAACGCCCGCCGCGGGTAACCGAGCCGGCCCCAGTGCCGTACGGCCTCACCGGGCTGCTCGGCGGCCAGCGCCTTCGGGGTGGGCCAGCGCTCCATCCACTCGTGCCAGATCGGCAGCACGCGGACGACCGGGGTCTGCTGCAGCATGATCTCGCTGACCAGCACGCCCCACGGGGTCGCGTCGGGCGCCCGCCACGGGAGATCCCGGGCGTTGTCCTCGTACCAGTCGAGAACGGCGGTGTGCAGGACGTTCGGCTCAACCACGCGCTCCAGCGTAGGGGGCGATGACAACCCTTGGCGTGCCGACGTTCCAGGAGATGCCATCCCTCGGCGTGTCGTCACTCACTGTCGTTGCCCGCTCACCATCCTGTGCTGTATGGACCCGGATACGATGCGTGGCGACGGCGGTGACATCTACTGGCGGCGCCGGATGAGCGTGCTGGTGGCGGTGCTCGTCGTGGTGGCCGTTGTGGCATGGGCATGTTCCAGCGGCGGCAGCGGCCCCGAACGAACGTCCAGCGCGCAGTCCTCACCCAGCGCGAGCGGCAGCACCGCCGCCAAGACCACGCCGGCCGTCGACCCGCTGCTGGCGGGCCTGCGTACGCTGGCCATGGGCACCGCGAGCCCGTCCCCCACGCCCACCCCCAAGGCGGCCCCGTCCGAGCGGCCCAGGCGGCCGGGGGAGCCGTGCGAGGAGAAGGACCTCGTGCTCAGCCTCCAGGGCGGCAGGGAGGAGATCTACGCCGGTGACGCCCGCCCCACCTTCCTGGTCACGCTGGTGAACACCGGCTCGGTCATGTGCAAGGCCGACGTGGGGCCGCGCGCCATGGAGATCAAGATCACCTCGGGCGCCGACCGCATCTGGTCCACGGCCGACTGCGTCAGCGGTCCCGGGACCGAGGTGAAGGAGCTGCAGCGGGGGGTGCCGTACGTGCGGTCGCTGGAATGGGATCGGCGGCGCTCCAGCTCCGACTGCCGGTCCACGCCCCCTGCCGCCCTGCCGGGGACTTATGTGGCGGTGGCGCGGATGGGCAAGATGCGGACGAACAAGGGGGTCTTCCACCTGCGTTGACCGTGCACCGGATGAGCACAGCCCGAGCCGAAGGCGAGGACTGCTCGGGGCGGGCAACAGACGGTCAACCCGGTAAATGGGCAACGGGTGGGCGGGGTTTGGGAGGAACGCCCGAGCGACCAGCGAGGACCGTGCTCTTAGACGTAGCGCTCCAGGATGGAGGATTCGGCGAGGCGGGAGAGGCCCTCGCGGACGCTGCGGGCGCGGGATTCGCCGACCCCGCCGACCGCCTGGAGGTCGTCGATGCTGGCCGCCAGGAGTTTCTGCAGGCTGCCGAAGTGGTTGACCAGCCGGTCGACGACCGTGGCCGGGAGGCGGGGGACCTTGGCCAGGAGGCGGAAGCCTCGGGGGCTGACGGGGGTTTCGAGCTGGTCGGTGCCGTTGTGGCCGAGGACGTGGGCGACGGCCGAGAGGTCGAGGAGGTCGGCGCCCGAGAGCTTGTCCAGCTCGTGCAGGGCCTCCAGGAGGCGTTTCTGGCGGCGGCCCGAGGGGGCGGGGAGGTAGTCGCGGATGATGAGCTCGCGTTCGGAGTCGACGCCCGCCACCAGCTCGTCCAGTTGCAGGGACAGGAGGCGGCCGTCGGTGCCGAGCTCGACGACGTAGCCCTTGATCTCGTCGGAGATGCGGCGGACCATTTCGAGGCGCTGCGCGACGGCGGCGACGTCTCTGACCGTGACCAGGTCCTCGATCTCCAGGGCAGACAGGGTGCCGGAGACCTCGTCGAGGCGGTGCTTGTAGCGTTCGAGCGTGGCCAGGGCCTGGTTGGCCTTGGACAGGATGGCGGCCGACTCCTCCAGGACGTAGCGGATGCCGTCGAGGTAGAGGGCGATGATGCGCATCGACTTGCTGATGGCGATGATGGGCAGGCGGGTCTGCCTGGCCACTCGCTGGGCGGTGCGGTGGCGGGTGCCCGACTCGTCGGTGGGGATGGCGGGGTCGGGGACGAGGTGCACGGCGGCGCGTACGATCTTGTGGTCGTCGCTCAGCACGATGGCGCCGTCCATCTTGGCCAGCTCGCGCAGCCTGGTGGCCGAGAAGTCGACGTCGAGCTCGAAGCCGCCGCTGCAGACCTCTTCGACGACCCTGTTGTAGCCGAGCACGATGAGCCCGCCGGTCTGCCCGCGCAGGATCCGTTCCAGGCCGTCGCGCAGAGGTGTGCCCGGCGCTACCGCGGCCAGGGCTTCGCGACGACGGTCGTCCAGACTCCTATCCACCTGACCCCCGTGTCGATCGGTCACCTCAGCTTAGCCGTGCTATGTGACGTGTGTGAGAGCGTCCCAGACGTTCTCCGCCTGGACCACCTCGAAGCCGGGCGCGAACGCCACCGGGCCGACCGGCACCAGGGCCCGCTGGCCGCCGCGCCTGCGGCCGCCTTCCTCCAGCGATCCGGCCGGGACGAGGGCACGTTTGAAGCCGAGGCGGGCCGCCTCCGTCAGCCGCCTGCGTACGTCCTTGACCGGGCGCAGCTCGCCCGCGAGGCCCACCTCGCCCAGCGCGACGAGGTGGGGAGGGAGCGGTTTGTCGCCGGCGGCGCTGGCGACGGCGAGCATGACGGACAGGTCCACGGCGGGGTCGGCCAGCTTGATGCCGCCGACGGTCGCGGTGAACACGTCGCAGCCGCCGAGGCGGGCGTTGAGCCGGCGCTCCAGGACGGCGAGGATCATCTGCACGCGGTAGGTGTCGAGCCCGGACGACGTGCGCCGGGGCTGCTGCGCCTCGGTGCGCGCCACCAGGGCCTGGACCTCGGCGGGCAGCGGGCGGGTGCCCTCGACGGTGACGGTGACGCAGGTGCCGGGGACCGGCTCGCTGCGCCGGGAGACGAACAGGCCGCTGGGGTCGGTGATGCCCTCGATGCCCCGCTCGTGCAGGTCGAAGCAGCCGATCTCGTCGGTGGGGCCGAACCGGTTCTTGATCGCGCGGACCATGCGGAGCCTGGAGTGGCGGTCGCCCTCGAAGTTGAGCACGACGTCGACGAGGTGCTCCAGGGTGCGGGGGCCGGCGATGGAGCCTTCCTTGGTGACGTGGCCGACGAGGACGGTGGCCATGTTGCGCTCCTTGGCCAGCCGGACGAGGTTGGCCGCCACCTCGCGCACCTGGGTCACCCCGCCGGGCACGCCGGTGGCCTGCGCGGAGCCGATCGTCTGGACGGAGTCGACGACCAGCAGCCGCGGCTGGACCTTCTCCACGTGCGCCACCAGCGCCGACAGCTCCGTCTCCGCCGCCAGGTAGAGCTGGTCCTGGATGGCGCCGATACGGTCGGCCCGCAGTCGGACCTGGGCCGCGGACTCCTCACCGGTCACGTAGAGCACGGTCGCGCGCTCGGCGATGCGGGCCGCGGCCTCCAGCAGCAGCGTGGACTTGCCGATGCCGGGCTCGCCCGCCAGCAGCACCACCGCGCCGGGCACGAGGCCGCCGCCCAGCACCCGGTCGAGCTCGGCGACCCCGGTGGTGCGGGCGGTCGCCACCTCGGCCTTGACCTGCCCGATGGGCAGGGCGGGCGCGGTGGTGGCCCCGGCCTGGACGACGCTGGCGCCGGCCCTGGCGCCCTCTTCGTCGACCGTGCCCCAGGCCTGGCACTCTCCGCATCTGCCGACCCACTTGGCGGTGCGCCAGCCGCACTCGGCGCAGCGGTATCCGGGCTTCGGGGCAGTCTTGGCCATGCGGAGCAGGCTAGCGGCTGCCACCGACAATCACGCCAGGCCGAGCTCCGAGACGAGCATGCGCTTGGGCTTGGCGCCGACGACCTGCTTGGCGGGCTCGCCGTTCTCGAACAGGATCAGCGTCGGGATGCCCATCACCCCGTAGCGGGCCATGATCTCGGGGTTCTCGTCGGTGTTCAGCTTGCCGATCGTCAGGCCGTGCTCGGCCTCGATCTGCTCCAGTACGGGCGCCACCATCCGGCAGGGGCCGCACCATTCGGCCCAGAAGTCGACCAGGATCGGCTTGTCGCTCCTGAGCACCTGCTCCTCGAAGTTGTCCGTGGTCAGCGTGATCATCTTCATCCCCTCACAAAGCAACCTGGGCACGACTGGGCGAGCTGGGCGGCCACCTCGGCGCGGCGGGCGAGCAGCACGCGGATCTCCTGGTCGATCTCGCTGAGCTTGCGCTCGTAGACCTCGACCGACTCGGCGCAGGAGCCTCCGGTGCTGTGCCCCTGACGCAGGCAGTCGACGAACGGGCGGGTCTCCTCCAGCGTGAAACCGATCTGGAGCAGGGCCCGGATCTCGGAGACCAGCCTGACGTCGTCCTCGCTGTAGGTGCGGTAGCCGTTGGTGGCGCGCCGGGCGCGCAACAGCCCGTGCTGCTCGTAGTAGCGGAGCGAGCGGGTGCTCACCCCGGTGCGTTCCGCCAGCTCACCGATGCGCATGCCTCCAAGGTAAACGTTGACGTCAGTGTCAAGGTCAAGGGCTCAGAAGTAGCGCCAGCGCAGCACGTTCGGATAGGCCAGCTCCAGCCCGGGCGTCTCGGCGATGGCCTGCTCGGCGACCTCGGGCGCGAACTCGATGCGCAGCACGGCCTCCAGGTCGGCGCGCCGCTGGAAGACCATGCGCAGGTCGAGCTCCTTGCGCTGCCAGCCCTGACGGTCCCAGAACGACTCGACCTCCCGCGCCGAGTACGCCGGCACGGTACGCGAGAACCACCGCCCGAACGACCCCCGGGTGGCGTCGAGGTCCACGACGAAGGCGGCGCCGCCGCGCCGTACGACCCGGGACAGCTCGCGCAGGCCGGGCTCGCAGCCGGGCCCGAAGAAGTACGCCCAGCGGGCCATGGCCACGTCCACGCCGGCGTCGGGCAGCGGCAGGTCCTGGGCCGCCGCGGCGTGCACGGTCACGTTGGGCAGGCCGGCGCAGCGGCGGCGGGCGAGCGCGGCCAGGTCGCCGTGCGGCTCCACGCCGATCACCCGGGCGGCTTCCGCGGCCAGGACGGGCAGGTGGTAGCCGGTGCCGCAGCCGAGGTCGAGCACGGTGGCGCCGTCCCACGGGCGCAGGGCGCGCATCGCCGCGTCGGCCGCGCCATCGGGGTCGACGGCGCGGTTCTCCAGCTCGTAGATCTGGGGCGTGTTCCAGATGTTCGGGCTCGGGATCGCACCTTTCGCTATCCGGGTCATGCCCCAACGCTAGGGGCTGACGCGCCAGATCGGCTTCTCCGGCTTAGGCTGGCAACGTGGCTGATGTCATCCGCGTGCCCAATGCGAAGATCGCATTGTCCACCGCCTCGGTATATCCGGAACGTACTCCTGACGCGTTCGAGCTGGCCGCGCGCCTGGGTTATGACGGCGTAGAGATCATGGTCGGCGCCGACCCGGTGAGTCAGGACATCGATGTGATCGAACGGCTGTCCGAGCACTACGAGGTGCCCGTGCTCGCCATTCACGCGCCCTGCCTGCTGGTCACCCAGCGGGTGTGGGGCCGCGACCCGTGGGCCAAGCTGGTCAAGGCCCAGAAGGCGGCCGAGCGGCTGGGCGCCTCGACGGTCGTGGTGCATCCGCCGTTCCGCTGGCAGCGTGACTACGCCCGCGACTTCGAGACCGGGCTGGCCAGGATGCGGGACGAGACGGACGTCACGTTCGCGGTGGAGAACATGTTCCCGCTGCGGGCCAGGGGCAACGACGTGGTGCCCTACTCACCCGACTGGAACCCGATCGACTTCGACTTCCCGCAGGTCACGCTGGACCTGTCGCACACCGCCGTGTCGGGCTCCGACGCCATGGAGATGGCCGTCAAGCTCGGCGACCGGCTGGCGCACCTGCACCTGGCCGACGGGATCGGGGTGACGAACAAGGATGAGCACCTGGTGCCCGGCAGGGGCAACCAGCCGTGCGCGCCGATGCTGGAGCGGCTGGCGAACACCGGTTACTCGGGCCTGGTGGTGCTCGAGATCAACACCCGCAAGGCGGCCAGCAGGACCGAGCGGATCGACGATCTGGCGGAGGGCCTGGCCTTCGCCAGGCTGCACCTGGCGGCGTCCACATGAACACGGGGCCGATCAAGGATCTGGGCAGGACGTTCGACCTGGTGGCCGACGCCTACGACGCGGCCAGGCCCGCCTACCCCGACGAGGTCTACCGCGCGCTGAGCGAGCTGTCGGGCGTCGAGCTCGACGGCGCCACCACGGTGGACGTCGGCGCGGGCACCGGCATCATGACGCACGCGCTGCGGGCGCGCGGCTCCCACGTGATCGCGGTGGACCCGGGCGAGGCGATGCTCACCCGCCTCATCTCCAAGGGCGGCGCCCCGAACGGCACGCGGGTGAGCGCCGTGCTGGCCGACGGCAACGCGCTGCCACTGGCCGACGAGGTGGCGGACCTGGTGACGTACGCCCAGTCGTGGCACTGGCTGGACCCGGTGGTCTCGATCGCCGAGGCCCGGCGGGTGCTGCGGCCGGAGGGCGCCATCGTGGGCTGCTGGAACCTCAACCACGCGGCGCAGGCCGACTGGCTGGCCGCCTACGAGGCCCGGCTGGCGGAGGAGGTGCCCGCGTACTGGGGGCCGGCGGTCGAGCAGTGGTCGGTGCCGCCGATCGCCTCGGCCTTCGAGGTGATCGAGGAGCGCTGGATCCCGTGGACGCGGCTGATCGGCATCGAGGACTTCCTGCTGGACCTGCGCTCGCACTCGTACATGGCGGCGCTGTCGCCCGAGCGTGCGGACGAGGTGGTGGAGCGGCAGCGGGCGGCGCTGCGGGAGGAATTTCCTGAGGGGCTGCTGTCGGTGCCGATGCGGGTCTACCTGGCGGTGGGTAAGTGACGCGACCGAGCCGCCTCGCGGAGTGAGGCCATGAACACGGACAAGCGCAGGCCCGGGCGTAGGCCGGGGTCGGCGGACACGCGTGGTGAGATCCTCACCGCCGCCAGGAGGGTGTTCGCGGAGAAGGGGTTCGACAAGGCGACCGTGCGCGGGATCGCGCGGGAGGCGCAGGTCGATCCGGCCCTCGTGCACCACTACTTCGACACCAAGGAGGGCATGTTCGCGGCGGCCATGGAGCTGCCGATCAACCCTCAGCAGATCATCCCGGTGCTGCTCGACGGGCCGCGCGAGGAGGTCGGTGAGCGGCTGGTCCGGATGATCCTGCGGCTCACCGCCGACGAGAAGACGCGGGCGCCGGTGCTGGCGCTGCTCCGCTCGGCGATGAGCAACGAGCAGGCGGTCGGGATGGTCAGGGAGTTCTTCACCTCGGCCCTGCTCTACCAGGTGGCCGACCGGATGGGCGTGCCGCACCTGCGGATCGAGGCGGCCTTCTCGCAGATGCTCGGGATCGTCCTGGCCCGGTACGTGCTCAAGCTGGAGCCGCTGGCCAGCGCCGGGCAGGACGAGCTGGTGGAGATCCTGGCGCCGACCATCCAGAGGTACTTCACGGGATAGAGCATTGTTCTGGAGACGGCGATGACCTTAGGGTATGTCGCGTAACCCAGTAAAGTTACTCGTGGGTAGGATTGCTGCTACATGCCTGCGCAGCGGGTGACCGTACGCTGACAGCCAACGTCGTCTGTGGGAGGACCCCGTGCTCTGGGTAGCCGTCATCGGGCTCGTCATGACCGTCGCGGCGGTGGCCGTGGCCGGTCGCAGGGTCATGTTCCTGTTCAAGCTCGCCACCGTGGGCCCGCCCGCGCCCGAGCGGACCGAGTACGCCAGGACACACGTCGGCGACGAGATCAAGGCGCAGCTCGTCGAGGTGTTCGGGCAGAAGAAGCTGCTGAAGTGGACGCCGTCGGGCGTCGCGCACTTCTTCGTCATGTGGGCGTTCTTCATCCTGCTGACCGTCTACATCGAGGCGTACGGCGCGATCATCCAGGGCGCGATCACCGGCACGCCCGACTTCCACATCCCGCTCATCGGGACCTGGGCCGTGCTCGGCCTCCTCCAGGACTTCATCGCGGTGGCGTGCCTGCTCGGCCTCGTCGCCTTCGCGATCATCCGGGTCAAGAACTCCCCGAAGACGCTGGGCCGCGGCTCCCGCTTCTCCGGCTCGCACCTCGGCGGCGCCTGGCTCGTCCTGTTCATGATCTTCAACATCATCTGGACGCTCTTCCTGGCCAGGGGCGCGGCGGCGGCCAACGGCAACTTCCCGTACTCCTCCGGCGCGTTCGTCTCGCTCGCGCTCGGCGACGTGCTGCCGGCGAGCGCGCTGCTGGAGGAGATCGCGCTGCTCCTGCACATCGGCTTCATGCTGGTGTTCCTGGTCATCGTGGTGAACTCCAAGCACCTGCACATCTTCACCGCCCCGCTCAACGTGCTCTTCTCGCGCCGCCCCGACGGCCTCGGCGCCGCGCCCGAGATGCGGGTGGACGGCAAGCCGGTCGACTTCGAGGACGAGGACCTCGACCCGGAGCGGCTCGGCCGCGGCAAGATCGGCGACACCACGTGGAAGGGTTTCCTGGACTTCTACTCCTGTACGGAGTGCGGCCGCTGCCAGTCGCAGTGCCCGGCGTGGAACACCGACAAGCCCCTGTCGCCGAAGATGCTCATCCTCGACCAGCGTGACCACGCCTTCAAGGTGGCCCCGTACCTGATGGCCGCCTCGGCGGGCGTCGAGCACAAGGACACCGACGTGCTGGCGCTGCTGGAGAAGCCGCTCGTCGGCGAGGAAGGCGTCATCCACCCGGACGTGCTGTGGTCCTGCACCAACTGCGGCGCCTGCGTCGAGCAGTGCCCGGTGGACATCGAGCACATCGACCACATCCTCGACATGCGCCGCTACCAGGTGATGGTGGAGTCGTCGTTCCCGTCGGAGGCGGGAGTGATGGTGAAGAACCTGGAGAACAAGGGCAACCCGTGGGGCATGTCCGAGATGAAGCGGGCCGACTGGATCGAGGAGCTCGACTTCGAGGTCGAGGTCGTCGAGGAGAAGATGCCCGAGGACGCCGAGTACCTGTTCTGGGTGGGCTGCGCGGGCGCGCTGGAGGACCGGGCCAAGAAGACCACCAAGGCCGTCGCCGAGCTGCTGCACATCGCGGGCGTGAAGTTCGCGGTGCTCGGCCCCATGGAGGCGTGCACCGGTGACCCGGCCAGGCGGCTCGGCATGGAGTACCTGTTCAACATGCTGGCCCAGCAGAACATCGAGACCCTGAACGAGGCCGGCGTCAAGAAGATCGTGGCCACCTGCCCGCACTGCTTCAACACGCTGGCCAACGAGTATCCGCAGCTCGGCGGCACGTACGAGGTCGTGCACCACACGCAGCTGCTGTCGAAGCTGGTGGACGAGGGGCTGCTCACCCCGATCACGCCGATCGAGGAGAAGATCACCTACCACGACCCGTGCTTCCTCGGCCGCCACAACAAGGTGTACTCCCAGCCGCGCGACATCATGTCGAAGGTGCCCGGCGTGCAGACGCAGGAGATGCACCGCCACAAGGACCGCGGCTTCTGCTGCGGCGCCGGCGGCGCGCGCATGTGGATGGAGGAGCGCATCGGCAAGCGCATCAACACCGAGCGCGTGGACGAGGCGCTGACCACGAACCCCGACACGGTCTCCACCGCCTGCCCGTTCTGCATGGTCATGCTGGGCGACGCCATCAACGAGAAGAAGAACAACGGCGAGGCCAAGGAATCGCTGGAAGTCGTGGACGTGGCGCAGCTTCTGATCAAGTCCGTCAAGGGCGCTTCCTGACGGGAGATGTCGGACTCCTCCACACCTGGTGTGGAGGAGTTTCGCCTGTCTACGGGTGGGGCTGGAAGAAATCCGGCATCCACATAACGGGAAAATCACGGTAACCTCAACGTCGCATGGCCTTATTCGACGGGGAGGGGGCTCGTGATGGGCGTCGTCGTCACGGACGCCGAAGTCACCCTGGCCGACGTGCTCTCCCTGCGACTCGCCATCGACGAACCACTGGAAGACGGCACCGAACTCGTTCTCAGGCATCGCACCACGGGGGTGGAACGCGACGTGCTGCTCGGCAGCCCAGGCGCGCGGGCGCGCGAGGCCACGCTGGCGGTCTCCCTGGCGCCGCTGGAGCTCAGCGCCGGCCGCTGGGACGCGTACCTGCGCCACGAGGGCAAGCGCAGCAGGCTGCGCAGCGTCGATCCTGGGTTCTCGCTCGACCATCTCGACGCGTATGCATTGTGCAGGCGCACGCTCGCCTACCGCTCGTATCGAACGCGCAACGGTTTCCTCGCGCTGAAGATCTCCGAAGCGGAGCCGGTGGCGGAGGTGCGCTCCATCTGGTTCAGGGAGGGCCGCTTCGAGGTGATGGGCCTGCTGGCCTACACCGGCCTGGAGGACGACGACTCCCGCCACGAGGCCGTGCTGACCCTGGAGCGCAGGCAGACGGGCGCCCACCTGAAGGCCACGGCCACGGTGCAGGGCGTGCGCTTCCACGCGGCGGTCTCGCTGGTGGACGTGCTGGCCGCCGAGCCCGACGGCTCCGGCATGTGGGAGCCGGCGCTGCGGGTGGAGGGCGTGCCCACGGAGATGCGGCTCGGCTCGCGGCTCGACGACGTGGACGGCAAGCGCCGCCGGCTGCACTACCCGTCGGCCCGGGTGGACGGCGTGCTGATCAAACCCTGCTACACCGCCGACGACGAGCTGCGGATCGAGGTCGGCGGATGAAGGTCAGCCTGGTCCTCGCCTCGGCGTACGCCATGCGGGGCGACGTGCGCGCCACGCTCAACCTGGCCACCGCGCTGGCCGAGCGGCACGACGTCGAGGTGATCAGCGTCAGGCGGCAGAAGGAGAAGCCGTTCTTCCCCGTCGGCCCCAAGGTGAGCATGCGCAGCGTGGTCGACGCCCGGCCGGGGGTCAGGCACCTGCTGCCGCGCGGGCAGGTGCGTACCGAGGTGGCGCTGTGGCGGGTGCTGCGCAACCTCAGGTCAGACGTCCTGATCACGACCAGGCCGGGGATCGGCGTGCAGGCGGCCAGGCACGCGCCGCGCGACACCATCAAGATCGCCCGCGAGTGGAGCAGGCCGGCCGTGCCGGGGCCCGTGCAGCGCTTCTATCCGCGCCTGAGCGCCGTCGTGACGGCCACGGAGTCGGCGCAGGAGGAGTGGAGCAGGCTCCTCGGCGACGGGCCCGTCGTGCACAGCGTGCTGGACGCGCTGCCGGGCGGCCCGTGGCCGCGCTCGCGCATGGACAACAGGATCGTGGCCGCCGGTGGCCGGTGGGTGCCGGTGAAGGCGTACGACAGGCTGATCAGGTCGTTCGCGATCGTGGCCGACAAGCGGCCCGACTGGCGGCTGAGGTTGTACGGCGGCGGCCCCGAGGAGCGGCGGCTGCGCTCGCTCGTGCGCGACCTCAACCTGCACAACCACGTCTACTTCATGGGCACCACGCCGGACCTGGCGGGCGAGTTCGCCAAGGCGTCGATCGTGGCCACCACCTCGCGCAGCGAGGACCTGGGCATGACCGTGCTGGAGGCCATGGGGTGCGGGGTGCCCGTGGTGGCCTTCGAGGGCGCCAAGGGGCCTCGGGAGTTCGTGGCGACCGGCTACAACGGGGTGCTGGTGCCGGAGTCCGAGGGTGACCTGCAGCTCTTCGCGGCGGCGCTGCTGGCGCTGATCGACGACGAGCGCAGGCGGCGCTCGCTGGCGGCGGGCGCGCTCGACACCGCGGTGCGGCATTCGGCCGACGAGGTGGCCGAGCAGTGGGAGAAGCTCATCACCGATCTCCGCTAGCCCATACTCCTTACGGGTACCGTAGAAGCATGCATGGGTACAGCGGAGACAAGCAGGCATATCTGACGCGCCTGCGGCGAATCGAGGGCCAGATCAGGGGTCTGCAGCGTATGGTCGACGACGATGCCTACTGCATCGACGTGCTCACCCAGGTCTCCGCCGCCACACGGGCCTTGCAAGCGGTCGCGCTGGGGCTGCTGGAGGAGCACATCTCGCACTGCGTGGCCGACGCGATCAACACGGGCGGCCCGGAGGCCGAGGCGAAGGTCAAGGAGGCGTCGGCGGCGATCGCGCGCCTCGTGCGTTCCTAGAAGGGTCTAGCCCTCTGTCCTGAGAGCCTCATCCGTAAGTCGGATGATCCAGCCGTGGATTGACTAGTTATGTGAAACCCCGGGAACTAGGTCCCCGGGGTCTTGGTTAATCGAGTTGGTTCTTCAGCGACTCGCCGAAGTCCGCAATCCGAGCGCGTCGTCGAGTTCGTCCAAGGTCAGCCGCCGCTCACTGACTGCCACGGCGGTGAGCACCTCGGCGTAGAGCGCAATCTCGTCCAACGCGACACGGTCATGGACCCGAGAGTCCAGGTCATCGTGCCCCACCGCGTCGTCCTTCCTTCCGCAGCCCACACCCTCTACGAGGTTACGGCGGAGGCCCTTCCGGCGACATGGCCCATCGGAGTCATTCCTTTCCGCGCCTCGGGGGCCCCGTCAGGATCATTTCCCGAATCCGAGATCACAATTCAGCGAAATTGCTGTTATCTGGGGGGTTAGAACGATATAGGAGGAGTAAGGGGGAAATAGCGGCATTAGTGGTTTACATGTGCCCTGTGTGGTGGTCGTCCCGTTCGTGGACGATCTTCCGTACGAGTGCCGACTGCCCCGCCAGGCCGTGCTCCGGGAGCTTGGCCCCCGTCAGCCGGCCCCACGCCAGCCCCATGGCGTACGCGGCCCCGAGCACCGCCGCCGCGCTTCCCCTGTCAGGCGGCTCCACCTCGAACACCGGCGCGGCCTCGCCCGTACGGACGGGGAAACCCTCCGGCTGCGTCGTCTCGGCCGCGGACGTGCCCGTGAGACCCGCGTGCCGCAGCTCCTCGTACGCCATTCGCAGCCGGTGGTCCAGCCGGCCGGGCAGCGCCCCCTTGGAGTCGGACAGGTCGGCCAGGAACGCGGCCGCGGCCCGGCGCGGCTCCGGCGTGAACGACAGGGCGTCCACGAGGTCGTAGACCGTGTGGGAGAAGTGCGCCCCGGGGTCGCTCTCCACGAGCAGCGCCCGGCTCAGGCGGGCGGGGCAGCGCTCCAGCCACTCCCTGCGCATCGCCGCGTCGTCCTCGTACGGGTCGCCGAAGCGAGGCCGGCGCAGCAGCGGCTCCACCATCGTGAGCAGCGCCAGCGCCCGCGGCCTGAACCGGGTGTCCAGCAGCAGGATCTGGGCCGTGTCGGCCATCACCGCGGCCAGCCTGAGCGCGGCGCGGGGACGCCCCGCCCGCATCCGCTCGGCCACCAGCGTGACGAGATCGAGCAGGGGCGGCGCCTGCAACCAGCGCACCCACTCGTCGCCGGGCAGGGAACGGCGCAGGTACTCGCCGAAGACGGTGATCAGCCGCTCGTTGCCGTCGAAGGCGGGCGCGTACGCGCACCACATGATCGTGCCCCACACGGCCGCCACCGTGCTCGGCACGTCCGTGGCGAAGATCTCGCCGAAGGCCGACAGCGGGTAGTCCAGCTCGGACTTGCGCCCGCAGCCGCGTACCAGGACCCTGAGCTGCTCTGTGAGGCGCTCTGGCACGTCAGGGCCGACGAACGACTGGGTGGAGCCGGGCTCGGCGTGGAAGTCGTGGCCCGGCGGCACCACGGCGCCGGGCAGGACCGCCGCGGCGTGCGTGACCCGGCGCACCCGCGTGCCGCGCGGCGGCGGGGCCGGATGCCAGCGGCCGTCGGCGGGGTCGTGCAGGTGCCAGCGCGCGTGCGCGCCGAACAACCAGCGGTCGCCGTCCGGGCTCACCAGAATCCTGGCAGCCAGCACGTGGGCGCGGTCGGGCACGGAAAGCCCTCGCCAGCGCGGGTCCGCGACCATCGCGCGGACCTCCGCCTCCGTGGCGGTGAACGCATCCCAGGGTGGCACGGCGGTCATCGTACTGGGGGTACTCGGATCATCCATCGGCATTTCACGGCAGAATGGCCGCTATGAGGGCGAAGGTTGCAGGGACGTTGGCGGTCGTTGGCGTGCTCTCCGGTTGCGGTACGACGACAGTGGCGCAGCCGACACCCACCGGACCCGGCATTCTCACGCTACAGAACGCCACCCCGCCGGCTCCCGGCGGGGAGGTGGGCGAGGCCTCCACGGAGTTCGACGACGCGGCCGACCTGGAGATGTGGTCCAAGCTCAGCGAGACCGAGAAGGACGTCGACCGGCTGAACAAGTACGACGTGAACAAGACCGTGAACGGCGCCATGTACCTGGAGCCCGACGTCTCCGCCTGGTTCGACGGCTTCCGCGGGCCCTTCGTCTACCAGGAGCTCGCCGGCGACATCGTCATGCACGCCCGGGTCAAGGTCGAGGGCAAGAGCGGCGGCCAGCCCAAGCGGAAGTTCTCGCTCGGGGGCCTCATGGCCCGCCAGCCGGGCTCGTACGCCAAGCCCAACTGGGTCTCGGTCACCACCGGCACCGCCGAGAAGAGCGGCCAGGTCGAGGCGAAGCTCACCCAGGACGGCAGCTCCAAGCCCAAGGAGATCGCCGTCAAGAGCGGCTGGGTGGACCTCGCGCTGGCCAGGGTCGGCCGGGTCTTCGTCGCGCTCTACAAGGAGGACAAGGGCACGTGGAAGGTGGCCCAGCGCTGGCCGTCCAACCTGCCCGACGTGCTCCAGTGGGGCGTGACCGCCTACACCGACTGGGACAGCTACAGCACGCTCAAGAAGGACGCGACCAAGGGCAACGCCAAGCAGGTCAAGGGCACGCCCGACCTCAAGCTCACGGTCGACTTCGTCCGTTTCCTGAGGCCGGAGCTGCCTGACTACGCCGACCCGCTCAACCCGGCGTCGGTGTCGGACGCCGTCTTGGTCAAAGCGATGACGCCTGCCGGTGCCTGAGCGCCTTGGCCTGGTAGTTGTCCGGCGTGCGGGCGAAGGAGTCGCGGTCGTCGTCGGTGAGCTCGCGTACGATCTTGCCGGGCACGCCCGCGACCAGCACGCCTGCCGGGATCTTCTTGCCGGGGCCCACGAGGGCTCCGGCCGCCACCAGGGTGCCCGCGCCGACGCGGGCGCCGCCCAGCACGATCGCGCCGATGCCGATCAGCGCGCCGGACTCCACGTGGGCGCCGTGGACCATGGCCTTGTGGCCCAGGCTGACGCGGTCCTCCAGGATCGCGGGCTCGCCCGGGTCGGAGTGCAGGCACGACAGGTCCTGCACGTTGCACTCCGCGCCGATCTCGATCCGTTCGTCGTCCCCGCGCAGTACGGAGCCGTACCAGATGCTGGACGCCCGGCCCACGCGTACGTTGCCGACCACGACCGCACCAGGCGCTATGTACGCTTCAGGGTGTATGTCCGGGACTGCTCCGTTGTCCAACGCTGCTATGTACATTCGAGACATCGTAATTCCAGCTCGGGGTATGGCGTTCGGGTTGCGGACGTGGGCAGATGGCAGGAAAGTCGTTTCCTGACGTCCCGTTGCCAGACCCTCACAACCCGCTAGTTTTCCCCCGCCTCACGACGAAACCCCCAGGTAATCGCCATGATGAACCAGCACGAGAGCATTCCCGATCTGATGCAAGAGGACACCTTCGAGGTCGTGATGCGCGGCTACAACCGCCGCCAGGTCCACGACTACATCATCCGCACCCGTAACCAGATAAGGGATCTGGAGGAGCGGCTGGCACGGGCCATCGAGCAGGCGGAGCAGGGCCGCATCGAGCTGGCCGAGGCCAGGCGGCGCATGGTCGAGACGCCGCAGAGCTACGAGGACCTCAGCCCCCGGCTCGCGCAGATCCTCAGGCTCGGGGAGGAGGAGGCCGCGGCCAAGCGCGAGGACGCGGAGGCCGAGGCCGCCAGCGTGCGCGACGCGGCCAAGTCCGAGGCCGAGCGGCTCGTCACCACCTCCCGTGAGACGGCCGACAAGATCCTGACCTCCGCCCAGGCCGAGGCCGAGCGGCGGGTGAGCGAGGCCACCCAGGCGGCCGAGCGCATGCTGGCCCAGGCGGGCAGCGACGCGGAGGAGCAGCTCACCTCCGCCCGCACCGAGGCCGAGGAGACGCTGCAGGAGGCCAGGGCGGAGGCCGAGCGCACGGTCACCATGGCCAGGGCCGAGTCCGAGCAGCTCATGCAGTCCGCCGGCGCGCAGGCCGAGCAGGCGCTGTCCGGGGCGCACAAGGAGGCCGAGAACATGCTGGCCACCGCGCACCAGCGGGCCGCGGCGCTGGACGAGCAGGCGGGGCGCCGGGTGGAGTACCTGAGCAACACGCACACGGAGGTGGTGCGGCGGCTGACGGAGATCAGCTCGGTGCTGGGCGACCTCATGCGGGCCGAGGCGAACGCGGGGCCGCTGGTACCCGAGGCCATCGCCCCGCCCGCCCAGCAGGCTCCCCCCGCCCAGCCCGCCCAGCCCGCCCAGCCCGCCCAGCCCGCCCAGCCCGTCCAGCCCGCCCAGCCCGAGCCGCCCGCGCCGCAGAACGACGAGGACCCCGAGCAGACCGTGCGGGTGATCGTCAAGGAGGACGAGCCCGAGCAGCGGGAGGGTGTCATCTCCGACGACACGGACGTGAACATCGGCCGCCTCTCCGAGTCGCGCAAGTAGCGGCTCAACCCCTGGCCGACAGGTACGCCTCGCCCCGGGGTGAGAGCCGGTAGCCGGTCTCCAGGCTGATCGTCAGCCCGAGCTCCTTGAGCCTGCGCACGTTCAGCTTGAAGCGGGCGAGCTCCTGCCCCACCTCGGGCGCCAGGTCCCCGGCCCTGACCCCGGGGCGCTCCGCGATGAGCTCCAGCGTGCGCACCGCCCACGGCCCCATCCGGTCCAGGCGCCTGTCCAGCTCCGCGACGTCGCCGGCGGTCAGGGAGGCGGTGGCGGCCAGCACGTCGCGCGGGTCGGGCTCGGTCACCAGGCGCAGGCCGACCCGGTGGATCGGGTCGTGGCCGCGCGCGTCGAGGTCCGCCAGGAGGGCGGCGCGGCCGGGATAGCCCGCCGCCCTGGCGTCCCCCTCCGTCACGTCCGCGGCCGAGGTCACCGCCACCGAGGTGACCTCGGCCATCAGGCCGGAGCCCATGCGATACCGCCCACCCGCCGTGACCTGGGCACGCTTCCAGCGCCTGAAGGCGAGGGTGATCGATCCGTTCTGTACGCCTTCACGCAACCGCCGTTCGAACAGCATGCCCACACCCTAGGGGTGGAGGGAGCGGAAGCCCCCGCCCCCGATCGGGTCGGAGACTTCCGCGTTCGTGGCCCCTCCTGAATGTGGGGGCCCGGTACCGGGGCCGCCGAGACGCTGGACCCGGCACCGGGCTGCTCGTGGACGCGGGCCGCACGGGCCCCGCGTCAGGGTGGTGCGGGCCCGGCTCGCCACGTACGCTGCTCGCCGGCCCGCCTTTCCTGGTCCCGGAGCCGGTCGCGCAGGCCGTCCGGGTCGTCCGCGTCGATGGTCATCGCACATCCGGCATCGCGCTGCGCCGCGCTGAGCGGATGGTGTCTCGTGGCCCACCAGCGGCCGGCGTCGCTCCGCCAGATGGTCCACTGGGGGTACTCCCGGGCGATCTCGGCGAGATGCCGATCAAAGGACATCGCTGTCCACCTTTCCCGGGCCCCCAGGCGAGGTTCCATCTCCTTAGAAGATGCGGCACTTCTCTAGAGAGCACAATGATCGTCAGGGACAGGTCAACCTATCGCTTGACAGATCGGCTTGAATCAGGCGTCGAAGTCGTACTGGAGTACGTACGCCGCGGAGTCCAGCACCATCTCGTTGAGCTCGATCGGCAGCCCGCCCGACGTGTACGCCGTGCGCGCGATCACGATGACCGGCGTGCCGGCGGGCAGGTCGAGCAGCCTGGTCTCGCGCGGGCTGGGCATGCGGGCCCGTACCTCCTCGGTGAAGTGGGCGGGGGGCAGGCCCAGGTCGCTGAGCCTGGCGTAGACGCCGCCGGGGCCGGTGTCGGCGAGGGTGATCGCGCTGCCCTCCACCAGCCGGGCGGGGAAGTAGGAGGTGGCCAGTTGCACGGGCCTGGTGTCGACCGAGTAGCGGCGCCGGCGTACCCAGACCTCGCCGCTCTCCAGCACGGCGGCCACATCCTCGGTGGCCCGCTCCAACATCACCTCTAACGCGTCGACGGCGAAGGGGCGGCCGCGGGTGTCGGCGTCCCAGATGGCCCGTCCCTGGCCCCACTGCTCTCGTGACAGGCGGCGTGAGCCGTGCCTGCGGATCGGTTTGAACAGCCGCACGTAAACCCCCGAGCCTCGTCTGGGCACCGCCAGCCCTTCGTTGATGAGTACGGCAAGCGCCTGCCTGGCGGTGGCTCGTGCGATTGCGTATTCGGCCATAAGCGCGTTCTCGCCCGGTAGTCGGTCCCCGTCGCGCAGTTCGCCGGACAGAATCCGGGCGCGGAGGCCGTCGGCGATGCGTCGATAGATAGGGGGCTCGTGGGGTACCGGGGATTCAGACAACTTTGATCACCCTCTGTCACCAACCAGGTTGTGGCGTCTCCAGAGAACTTGCCCCGTCTTGTCCACGATCGCACAGAAGCAGGCCATGGTCGCGGGCAGATTTTGAGAGGATCGTGCCCGAGTGGTGAATTCCGGAATGTTTTAGCTGACCGTAATCGTGGAACGATCCCGGCCGGTATTCGACCGGGCCCACCAGCGGCGAGTAACCAAAGCGAAGATCACCGCACCTGCCGCATTGAGGATGACGTCGTCCACGGAGGACAGACGCCCCAGACGGAACACGTACTGGAGGGCCTCGACCAGGACCGAAAATGCCGCCGCGACCGCCGCAACGCGGCCGAGTGAGGACATCGCGCGGCTGCGGACCGGCAGCAGCGCGCCCAGCGCGGCGAACACCAGCAGGTTGCCTCCGACCTGCACCAACACCGCCTCCCACGGTGCTGCGGCCAGGTCCGCGAGGTCGGTGAACGGCACGAGGTTCACCCCTGAGGGGCCGTCCGACGGGGTCAGGATCATCCATATCCACGGCGCCGTCCCGACCAGGATGCCGACGTCGGCGAGGGAGGCGCGCAGGGGCGCGGGATGGCCGGCGCGGGCGCGGTGGCGGGAGAGGAGCATGATTGCTAGCAAGCCCAGGGGGAGTGCAAAGGTACCAGCAATAATGACGTTTCCCCACAATTCCCACGTCCGCGCCATTCGCACATCATGGCGGTTGATCTAGGGATACCGGAAGCTGTCCTGACGGACAGGTCACCGGGCGGGCAGATGCTCGTTCAGAAACGCGATCGCCACCTCCCAGGCGCGCGCCGCGGGCTCCGGCTGGTGGAACATCGGCGACTCGCTGTTGTGGAAGGCGTGCCCGGCTTCCTCCTCGACGTACATGACCACGTTCGGCCGGCCCTCGGCGGCCTTCTCCACGGCGGCCACCCGCTCGCGCGGAATGTACGGATCGCTGCCCCCGAACACCAGCAGCAGCGGCGACTGGATGCGCTCCATCAGCCCGGTCGCGTCGGGCACGGCCGAGCCGTAGAAGGACAGCACCGCGGCCAGCTCGACCTGGGTGGCGAGCATGTAGTCCACCGAGCCGCCCAGGCAGAAGCCGAGCGCTCCCACGCCGCCGCTCACCTCCGGCATGGCGCTCAGATGGGCCACCGTGAGCGCGCAGTCGGACACGCCGTGCGCGAGGTCGAAGCCCTGGGACAGCTCGATCGCGGCCTGCGTGCCCTCGGGCGTGTGCTCGCCCAGCCAGTTCGGCCGCAGGCGCCAGAACAGATCCGGCGCGGCCACCACGTAGCCGCGCGAGGCCAGGTCGGCGGCGACCTTCTCGATGTACGGGCCCACGCCGTAGACCTCCTGGACCAGGAGGATGCCGGGGCCCGAGCCGGAGTCGGGCAGCCACACGTGGACGTCGAAGGTGCCGTCGTGGGCGGCGATGTGATCTGTACGGGTCTGCATGTCCACCAGCATCGCTCATGGCGCGCGCCGCGTTCGGGCGAGACGATGCGATCGGAGGTTCCGTGTCCCGGAACATCCTGTTGTCCACGAGCCGCACAACGATCTATACCGGGAGGCGAGGGAGAAATGAGGAGACAGTTGTGCTGACCCATTTCATCGGTGGCCAGCCGGTGGCCGCGGGCAAGGCGTTCCCCGTCCATGACCCGGTCACGGGCGCGGTGGTCAGGCAGGTCCACGAGGCTGATCCCGAGGTGGTCGACCGGGCGGTGCGGGCGGCGAGAGAGGCGGCCCGCGACTGGGCGGCGATGCCTGTCGGCGAGCGCGCCGGGTGGATGCGGCGGCTGGCCGAGGGCATCGAGGCGCGCTTCGACGACCTGGTGGCGGCGGAGATCGCCGACACGGGCAAGCCGCTCGACCAGACCCGTACCCTCGACATCCCGCGCGGCATCGCCAACTTCCGCGCCTTCGCCGAGATCGCCGCGCAGCGTCCGGAGGACGCCTTCCACCTGTCGGGCATGCTCAGCTACACCGTGCGCAGGCCGCTGGGCGTGGTCGCGGTGATCGTCCCGTGGAACCTGCCGTTCCTGCTCATGACCTGGAAGCTGGCGCCCGCCCTGGTCGCGGGCAACACGGTCGTCGTCAAGCCGTCGGAGCAGACGCCCGGCTCTGCCGCCGTGTTCGCCGAGCTCTGCGCCGAGGCCGGCCTGCCGCCCGGCGTGGTCAACATCATCTTCGGGTACGGCTCGGCCGGCCAGCTCCTGGTCGAGCATCCCGGGGTGAACGCCGTGACGTTCACCGGCTCGACCGGCACGGGGTCGGCGATCATGAAGTCGGTGGCCGACCGGGTCAAGCCGATCTCGTTCGAGCTGGGCGGCAAGAACGCGGCGCTGGTCTTCGAGGACTGCGACCTGGACAAGGCGGTCGAGGGCACGGTGAAGTCGGTCTTCACCAACGGCGGCCAGGTCTGCCTGTGCACCGAGCGCGTCTACGTGCACCGCTCGATCTTCGAGGACTTCTGCGCCCGGCTGGCGGTTCGTGCCCAGGAGGTGGAACTCCAGCCCATGATCTCGGCGGAGCACCGTGAGAAGGTGCTCTCCTACTACGCCTTGGCCCGCTCGGAGGGAGCCAAGGTGCTCGCAGGAGGCAGTGTCCCCGTGTTCGGCGATCATCGCGATTCCGGCTATTTCGTGGAGCCGACGGTGGTGACAGGCTTGTCTGAATGGTCGAGGTTCAACAGAGAAGAGATCTTCGGTCCCGTGTGCCACGTCGCCCCCTTCGACAGCGAGGCCGAGGCCGTCGACCTGGCCAACGGCAGCGAGTACGGCCTGGCCGCCACGCTGTGGACCACGAACCTCGACCGCGCCCATCGCGTGGCCCAGCGCCTGGAGGCGGGGCTCGTCTGGGTCAACACGTGGTACCTGCGCGACCTGCGTACCCCGTTCGGCGGTGTGAAGCTGTCGGGCATCGGCAGGGAGGGCGGCACCCGCTCGCTCGACTTCTACTCCGAACCCACCACGATCACCATCAAACTGGAGCAGCCCGATGCATGACGAATGGTCCCAGGCAGTGGACGCGCGCGCCCAGGCGGCCGACCGGCTGGCCGAGGCGGCGCGTACCGGCCTGCCCTGCGCGCCGATCAGGGACCTGGTGGGCACGGCGGCCGACGCGTACGCCGTGCAGGAGCTGGGCACGAGGCAGGCGCTCGGCGCGGGGCGGCGGCCGGTCGGCAGGAAGATCGGCCTGACGAACACGACGCTGCAGCAGCAGCTCGGCATCGACCAGCCGGACTTCGGCATGCTGTTCGCCGACGCCTGCTACTGCGACGGGCAGCCCATCCCGCCGGACCGGTTCCTGCAGCCGAAGGCCGAGGCCGAGATCGCGCTGGTGCTCGGCAGGGACCTGAAGGGCGGCCCGTTCACGGTGGCCGACGTGATCAGGGCGGTGGAGTTCGCGCTGCCGGCGATCGAGATCGCCGACTCGCGGATCGCCGGCTGGGACATCAAGCTGGTCGACACGATCGCGGACAACGCCTCGGCGGGCGCGTTCGTGCTCGGCGGCACGCCCGTCCCGCTGCTCGGGCTGGACCTGCGGGCGGCGCGGATGACGATGACGCGGGGCGGCCAGGAGGTCTCGACCGGCTCGGGCGAGGTGTGCCTGGGGCACCCGCTCAACGCCGCCGTCTGGCTGGCCACCCGCCTGGGCCGCACCGAATACCCGCTGCGGGCCGGTGACGTGGTGCTGACCGGCGCGCTCGGGCCGGTGGTGCCGGTCGAGCCGGGTGACGTGTTCGAGGCGCGGATCGAGGGGCTGGGCCCGGTGCGGGCGGTGTTCGGCAAGTGAACCCCCAAGTACGGCCGAAGGCCATGCGCGTGCCCGGCAAGGCCACCCCGCGAGGCAGGTTCCCGCACGTCAAGCGGGCCGGTGACTTCCTGTACGTCTCGGGCACGAGCTGCCGGCGCCCCGACGACACGTTCGTGGGCGTCGAGGTGGACAAGTACGGCGCGACGAGCCTGGACATCCGCGCCCAGACCAGGGCCGTCATCGAGAACATCGGCGACATACTCAAGGCCGCCGGCGGCTCGCTGGCCGACCTGGTGCAGATCACCACGTACCTGGTGAGCATGAACGACTTCAAGGGCTACAACGAGGTCTACGCCGAGTTCTTCGACGAGGAGGGCCCCACTAGGACCACGGTCGCGGTGCACCAGCTCCCGCACCCGCACCTGCTCATCGAGATGCAAGCCGTCGCCTATCACCCCCAGGAGATCTCATGATCCCTCCCATCGACTTCACCGCGTGGATCGACGAGCACGCCCACCTGCTCAAGCCGCCGGTCGGCAACAAGGTCGTCTTCGAGGCGGCGAACGACTTCATCGTGATGGTGGTCGGCGGGCCCAACTCCAGGACGGACTTCCACGTGGATCCGTACGAAGAGCTGTTCTACCAGGTGCGCGGCAACATGCACGTGAACGTGGTCACGGAGAAGGGCCCGGAGACCGTGCACATCCGCGAGGGCCAGATGTGGCTGCTGCCGCCGCGGATGCCGCACTCGCCGCAGCGGCCGGAGGCCGGGTCCGTGGGCCTGGTGGTCGAGCGGATCAGGCCGGAGGGCGAGCTGGAGAGGTTCCAGTGGTACTGCATGGAGTGCGGTGCCCTGGTGCACGAGGTCGAGCTGCAGGTACGTGACATCGTCAAGGACCTGCCGCCCGTCTTCGAGGCGTTCTACGGCGACGAGAAGGCCCGTACCTGCGGTCAATGCGGCGCGCTACATCCTGGCAAGGGCTGAATGTCCATCGACGTACACACGCACTTCGTGCCCAGGGGCTGGCCCGAGCTGGGCTGGCCCGGGGCGCCCCGGCTGAGGATCGACTCGGAGCGCGAGGCGACGATCCTCGTCAACGACCGTGATTTCCGGAAAATTCAGGATGACTGCTGGGATCCGCGAGTCCGGCTGGAACGCATGGACCAGGACGGCGTGGACCGGCAGGTGGTCTCGCCCACCCCCGTCTTCTTCGGCTACGACCGGCCGGCCGCGCAGGGCGTACGGATCGCGAAGGTCTTCAACGACCTGGCGCTGGAGATCTGCGCGGACCCGCGGCTGATCCCGTTCTGCCAGGTGCCGCTGCAGGACCCGGACCTGGCCTGTGCGGAGCTCGACCGCTGCGTGGCCGCCGGGCACCGGGGCGTGGAGATCGGCAACCACGCCGGCGACCGCGACCTCGACGACCCCGGGGTCGTGCAGTTCCTCCAGCACTGCGCGGAAAGGAACGTTCCTGTCTTCGTGCACCCGTGGGACATGTCCGCGGGGCCGCGCGTCGAGCGGTGGATGGCGCAGTGGCTGGTGGGCATGCCGGCGGAGACGCACCTGTCCATCCTGGCGATGATCCTCGGCGGCGTGTTCGACCGCGTGCCGGACACCCTGCGGATCTGCTTCGCGCACGGCGGCGGCTCGTTCGCCTTCTGGCTCGGCCGGTTCGAGAACGCCTGGCACCGCAGGCACGACCTGGTCGGCGTCTCCGAACGGCCGCCGTCCCACTACCTCGGCAGGTTCAGCGTCGACTCTGCCGTCTTCGACGAGCGCGCGCTGCGGCTGCTCGTCGACACTCTCGGGGAGGACCATGTGATGCTCGGCAGCGACTTTCCCTACCCGCTGGGCGAGTCACCCTCCGGTGACCTGATCCGGCGTGCCCCCTTCCTGTCCGGTACGGCCCGCGCCAAGCTGCTCGCAGCCAACGCCGAGGCGTTCCTGGGCTGAAGGGAGCCTCCCCATGCGCGCACCCGTGCCGGGGCTGCCCGTGGTCGGCCAGGCGGTGGTCGGCCTGGCGGTGCTGATGGCCGCCGGCTGCGGCGGGACGGTGCCGCCGCCCGACGAGGACAGGCTCCCGGTCAAGATCGGCGCGATCATCTCGCAGACGGGCGTGTACGCCATGCTCGGCGACGACATGGAGACCGCCATGCGGCTCTACCTCGACGACCACGGCGGCCGCCTGGGCGGCAGGGCGGCCGAGCTGGTGGTGGCCGACGACGGGGGCGGCTCCGAGCAGGCCAGGAAGGAGGCCAGGAGGCTGATCGACGACGTGGGCGTGGACGTGCTCACCGGCCTGATCGCCTCGCCCGTCGCCGTCTCGGTGGTGGACGAGGCCGCCGGAGGGACGCCGGTGGTGGTCGCCAACGCCGGCTCCGACGAGCTGGACGGCCCGAACGTCTTCCGCGTCTCCTACACCAACCGCGCCCACGGCTCGGCCGCGGGCCGCTACGCCGCCGAGCGGTACGGGCGGCGCGGCGCGGTGCTCATGGCCTCCGACTACTCGGCCGGCGTCGAGACGCTCGACGGCTTCGCCGAGGGGTACGGGGCCGAGCCGCTCAAGCGCATCCTGACCCCGCACGGCCGGGTGACCGACCTCAAGCCGTACCTCGACCAGATCCCGCCCGAGGCGGGGCTGCTGTTCGCGTTCTACGCCGGCGGCGAGGCGGTCGCGTTCGCCAGGACGTTCAAGCAGCTCGGCTACGACACCCGGATCGAGCTGCTGGCCTGCATGAACCTCACGGACGAGGACGTGCTGCGGGCCATCGGCCCGGACGCCGAGGGCATCACGAGCGTCGGCATGTACTCGCCCGCGCTGGACAACCCGGACAACGCCGCGTTCGTGGCCAGGTGGCGGGCCAGGACCGGCGCGAACCCGTCCGCCGTGGCCCTGCAGAGCTGGGACGCCATGCGCCTCATCGACGCGGCGCTGGCCAGGGGCGGCGAGCTGACCCGCGCGCTGGGCGAGGTGGGCGAGCTGGCGGGCCCGCGCGGCACGTTCCGGCTGGACGCCGCGCACAACCCGGTGCAGAACTGGTACGCCCGTCAGTACCAGAATGGGGTGAACAGGGTGATTGCCACCATCCCTCCATGACGGGAGTGACCTTGGATCGCGACCAGTGCCTCGCGCTCGACGCCGCGGACCCGCTGCGGGAGTTCAAGGACGAGTTCGTGCTGCCGGAAGGGGTGATCTACCTCGTCGGCAACTCACTCGGCGCGCCGCCCCGCCGTGCCGCCGAGCGGCTGCGCCAGGCCGTCGAGGACGAGTGGGGCAGGCACCTCGTCGGTGGCTGGAACCACGCCGGCTGGTACGAGCAGCCGCTCACCGCCGGCGACCGGATCGCCCCGCTGATCGGCGCGGGCCCCGGCCAGGTCGTCGTGGGCAACACCACCTCGATCGCGGTCTTCCAGGCCGTGGCGGCGGCGCTGAGGCTGCGCCCGGACCGGCGCGTGATCGTCTCCGACACGCGGAACTTCCCCACCGACCACTACATGGTGCAGGGGCTGGCCTCGCTGCTCGGCGGCTACGAGCTGCGCGATCTGGCCGATCGGCGCTTCGACGACGCGGCCGTGGTGCTGCTGTCGGAGGTCGACTACCGCACCGGCGCCCGCCAGGACGTGCGAGCTGTCACCGCCGAGGCGCACGCCGCCGGCGCGCTCATCGTGTGGGACGTGTGCCACAGCGTGGGCGCCATGGAGGTGGACGTCTCGGAGGCGGACTTCGCGGTCGGCTGCACGTACAAGTACCTGAACGCCGGTCCCGGCGCGCCCGCGTTCCTCTACGTCAACCCGCGCCACCAGGCCGCCGCCGAGAACGTGCTGTCCGGCTGGTACGGCCACGCCGAGCCGTTCGCGTTCGAGACCGGCTACCGGCCGGCCGAGGGGGTGCGGCGGTTCGCGGTGAGCACCCCGCACGTGCTGTCGTTCGCGGGGCTGGAGGCGGCCCTGGACGTGTGGGAGCGGGTGCCCATGGCGCAGGTCAGGGCCAAGAGCATGGCGCTGGGCGAGCTGTTCGTGGAGCTGGTCGGCGACCGGCTGGAACTCGCCTCGCCCGCCGACCCGGCCGCCCGGGGCAGCCAGGTGTCGCTGCGCCACTCCGACGGGTATCCGGTGATGCGGGCGCTGATCGACCGGGGCGTGCACGGCGACTTCCGGGCGCCGGACGTGCTGCGGTTCGGCTTCGCACCGCTCTACATCGGCTACACCGACGTGTACGACGCCGCGACCACGCTGCTGGAGGTGCTGGACAAGGAGCTGTGGCGGGACGACAGGTACGCCACCCGCCTGGCCGTCACCTGAGGTCCAGCTCCTTGACCGCCCGCTTGGGCGCGATGGCCCGGTAGCTCTCCTCCACCCAGTCGAGCAGCACCTCGGTCTCCGGGAGCGGCGACAGGAACGGCACGGTCACCCAGCCCGCCTTGCCCAGCCCGTAGCCGCTGGGCTGGGCGCCCTCGACGGTCAGCGCGTGGCCGTGCGCCTCCGACAGCAGCTTCACGCCGAACGTGGGGTCCCACTTCTCGGTCTGCTCGTCGATGCCGAGGAAGAGGAAGACCTTCTTGTTGACCTTGATGACGGTCTCGCCCCAGGGGTGGTCCTCGTGGGTCTCCGGCAGGCCGAGCGCGAAGGCGCGCAGCTCTTCCCTGACGTCGTGCCAGTCGTCGCTCATGCTTCCGACCTTAGCCCGGACGGCGGAACTCTTCGAGCCTGCGTTCGATACCGGCCCTGATCCGCTCGCGGGCCTCCATCCGGGGGACGCCGGACATGAGCAGGTTGTCGTAGTCGGTGTCGAGGTGACGGATCGAGGCGATCACGGCGAGCGTGATGGCGTTTTCGTCGAGCGCCCTGGCCGCCGCCGACCTGCCCACCCGGCCGCTGCCGCGCTGGCCTGCGTGCTCGGCGATCTCCCGCGCCCGCTCGCCGGGGCAGCCGGGGAACAGCCGGGCGATCTCGGCGGCCATCGCGGCCTGGTACTCGACGTCCTGCTCCGCCCTGCGCACCCGATCGCGCTCACGGCGGCGCAGCCGTACCTCCTCGTCGGCCAGGCAGCGCTCCTCGGCCGCGGCCAGCGCGGCCTCCTCCACCAGCAGGCCCATGCGCTGGTAGACCTTGCGCCGCCGGTTGTACTGCACGACCACCGCCGACAGGCCGCTCTCCTGCTTGGCCCGGCGGCTGAGCGCCGCGTTGCCCGACGGCAGGAACACCAGGTGATCCAGGTCCGCGCAGGTCAGGCAGTGCGGCCGGTCGTCCTCCATGATCAGGTAGGGGCCGGTGTCGGCGCAGGACGCGCACGTCCACGCCTCCAGCGGGGCCACCGCCACCAGGTCGGGCGCCTTGCTCTGCGCCTCGGTGAGCCGGCGCACCCTGGCCTCGCTGAGGTCGGGCGAGAGCCAGTGCACCCGGAACGGCTCCTGCTCGTGCCGGGTGGTGAAGCGCAGCTCGCGGCGGTCGCGGGTGCCGGCCACGTACGGGGTGTCCACCGGCCGCAGCCCCTTGGCCCGCGCCCAGTCGCGCAGCAGGCCGGCCGCGGTGAGCAGGCGGTCCTCGTCCACGGCCGCCAGCTCCGCCAGCGTGGCCGCCCTGCCCTGCCGCCAGGTGTCCACGTGCCTGGAGTGCAGCCAGCGCAGGCCGGTCACCACGTCGATGAACGTCACGTACTTGCGGGTGGTCAGCGCGATCTCGGCCGCCTCCGCGACCCGCCGCGCCAGGTTGGGCTTACTCACGGTCCAAGTTTGTCGTGAGATGGCGAGCCTCGAAGCTTTCCTTGGGGCGGATGCGGCAAGTAACTCCTCTGGATTCGGCCCCGTTCGGATCTGGTTCTGGAGGAAATCGTGCGTCTGTTCTGGCCTGCGCTCCTCGTGCTCACCACCTCGTGCGGTGTGGCCGAGGAGGGCACACAACCCGTCGTGACGGGAAGGTTCGGCAGCAAGCCGATCGTCTCCATTCCCCAGGGCAAGCCGGGGCGTACCCCGCGGATCACGGTGCTGTCGGTCGGGAGCGGGCGCCGTACCGTGCCGGGGGACGTGGTGCTCGCCGACGTGGACATCAGGCGCTGGTCGGGCAATCGGCCGTACCTGAGCACCCACGACGGCAACCAGCCCACCACCGTCGTCTTCGACGGCAGGCAGGTGACGGAGACGTGGCGGCAGTCGCTCATCGGCCGGCCGGCCGGCAGCCGCGTCATGCTGGTCAGCCCGGCGGGGGAGGCCGTGGGGCCGAACGTGCCGCTGACCGGCGTATCGCCCGCCGACACGCTGGTGCTCGTCTTCGACATCCTGGGCGGCTACCCGCCCGACGCGCGCCTCGTCGGCCGTACGCTGCCGGTCGTCCCCGCCGATCTCACGCCCGACGCGCCGCCGCGCACCCTGATCGACGGGTCCGGCCCGGAGGTCGTGGCGGGTTCGAGGGTGGTCGTCCAGTACGTGGCCGCGTCGTGGCCGTCGAGGACCGTCGTGGACTCCTCGTACCGGCGGGGCGGGCCCAGCGCGTTCACGCTGGAGGCGGGGTCGGTGCCGGCGGCCTGGGCGGGCGCGTTGGCGGGCCGGCGGGTCGGCAGCCGGGTGGCGGTGCCGTCACCGGGGCCGCGGCCCATGCTCTACGTGATCGACATCCTCGACACGATCACGCGCGCGTAGGCCGGGCGGCACCTCTCGCTGCCCGGCCTGCCCTCAGCCGAGGCCCGCGCGGATCACGCCGCGGAGCCGCGCAGCCGGACGGTCATGAGCGCGACACGATGCGGCGGACGAACCGCCTGAGCCGGGAGCCCTGGACGGGGGCGCCGCGCGACATCTCCAGCGCCTCGGCCGCCGACGGGCGCTTGGCGGGGGAGTGGTCGAGCATCCGCCGCACCACCTCGGGCACGTCGGGCCCGTGGGCGTCGCCGCTGGTCGGGAGCTGGCCGGTGAGGAGCTGGAAGGCGATGACGCCGGCGGAGTACACGTCGGAGGCGGTCGTCATGAGGTCGGCCCGCTCCTGGCACTCCGGCGCCACGTACGCGGCGTCGAGGATGTTGCCCAGCTCGTGGGCCACGGTGTAGTTGCGCGGCCCCGGCTTGGCGTAGTCGAACCCGGTCAGCACGGCGTGCCCGTCGTCGGTGACCAGCACGGCGGCCGGGGTGAGCGCCCGGTGCACGACGCCGTTGGCGTGGGCGTGGGCCAGCCCGCGCAGCAGGTCCTGGATCACGCCGAGCGGCGCGCCCTTGCCCAGCGCCAGGTGCAGCGCCTCGCCGTGGACGTCGTCGAGCACCAGCACGAACCGGCTCTCGTCGTCGATGGCGAAGAAGTCGCGCGGGCGCGCCACGCACGGGTGGGGCGGGATCCTGGCCAGCGTCTGGTACGCGTTGGCGATGCGCTGCCGCTCGGCCGCCCGCGCCTGCTGGTCGGCCAGCGGGTCGGCCTGGTAGACCCGCAGCAGCACGGTCTCGCTGCCCGGCAGCGTGACGTTGAACGCGCGGTACTCGGTGACCTTGGCGTCGCCGCCGAGCTGCTCCTCGACCTCCCAGTTGCCGTACCTGGGCGGGGCCGTGCTGCGGCGTACGGTCTGGTTGAGCGCGTCGAGGATCGCGGTGAGGTACGGCCTGGCGTCGGGGCTGCACCCGCGCCTGACCCGCGAGACGTCGCTCAGCGTGGGCAGCAGGCCGGGCAGGTCGGTGACGTTGACCGCGTCGCGCCCGGCCGGGTCGACCAGCTCGGCGTCGGGCGAGGTGAGCACGACCAGGCTGTCGACGTAGACGCGCTCCAGCTGGGTGGCCCTGGAGATGAGCAGGCCCTTGAGCGCCTTGGCGGTGCCGCGCAGCTTGGTCACCGGCGACCCGAACGCCTCCCTGCGCGGCGGGAACCAGCGGGTGCCGGACACCTCGATGCGCCCCCGGGTGCCCTTGACGTCGACCACGACGAGCGAGTGGCCGGTCAGCACGAGCAGGTCGACCTCGAAGATGTCGGAGCCGCGCGGGACCTCGACGTTGTGCAGCAGCAGCCAGTCGGCGGGCGCGTGGTCACGGAGATAAGCGATCACGCGCCGCTCGGCGTCGTTGACCGGACGTCCTCCGCCGACGATCTCTGCCATGCGGCCTATCCTTCCACGGTTATCGATTGACAGCATGCTGTCGAAATGACAAGATACTGTCATGAAGCGAATCGTTCACCACGCCGTCTACGACACCCTCGCCGACTGGGAGACCGGTCACCTCACCGCCCACCTGCGCAACGGCAACTACCATCGCGAGCCGGGCGGATACGAGGTCGTCACCGTCGGCCTGACGACCGACCCCGTCGTCACCATGGGCGGCCTGCGCATCACCCCCGATCTCGCGCTGGCAGACCTCTCCCCGGCAGGCAGCGAGCTACTCGTCCTGCCCGGCGCCGACCTGTGGGACGCGGGCGACTCTCTGGCGCCGTTCGCGCGCAAGGCCCGCGAGTTCCTCGACGCCGGGGTGCCGGTGGCCGCCATCTGCGGCGCCGTGGCGGGGCTGGCCCGCGAGGGCCTGCTCGACGAGCGCGACCACACCAGCGCCGTGCCGCAGTACCTGGATGCCCAGGAGGGGTACGCGGGAGCGAAGCACTACCTCGACCGGGACGCGGTGCTCGACGGCGATCTCGTCACGGCGGGCCCGACCGAGCCGGTGGCCTTCGCCAGGGAGGCGTTCCGGCGGCTCGACGTCTACCGGCCCGAGGTGCTGGACGCCTGGTTCCGGCTGTTCGCCAGGAGCGACGCCTCGGCCTACGAGGTGTTGATGGCGGCGTGAGCGAGAGCGGCGAGTTGTTGTCGGGCCTGGCGCTGGGGGCCTTCCGGCTCAACGGGCAGTTCCTGCAGGTCGCCGAGGAGCTGGCGCGGCCGGCCGGGGTGACGGCCGCGTGGTGGCAGGTGCTCGGCGCCGTCCTGCGCGAGCCGCTGCCCGTCGCGGGGATCGCCCGCGCCATGGGGATGACCAGGCAGGGCGTGCAGCGCATCGCGGACCTGCTGGTGGAGCGCGGCCTGGCCGAGTACCGGCCCAACCCCGCGCACCGGCGCGCCAAGCTGCTGCAGCCGACGCAGGCCGGACGGGAGGCGATCGCGAGGATCGACCCCGGCCACCAGGAGTTCGCCGACCGGCTCGTGGGGGAGCTGGGGGCCGAGGACGCCCGGCGGTGCCTGGAGACGTTGCAGCGGCTCTCGGCCGCCCTCGACCGCCTGGGGCAAGGGTCGTGACCCGGCGCCGGCGGCAAACGCGCCGGCGCCGGAAGAACTCTCAAAGAGCCGGTCGAACTTTGTCCAAAGAGCGGTGAACGAATTCCCCGTGGACGTCTCGCCGGGCCGGAACACCGGTTGAATGGCGGATCGCCGAAGTCCTGTACAGGGCGGTGCCGCGGCAGGCCGGGAAAACCCGAGGCCAAAAAATGGAGGCGGCACTTTGACCTAGCCAAGGCCTTTCCGAGTTGCGGTTTTCGTCGCATCCCGTGAGGGTTATTCGCGGCACCTCACAGCCCTGCACGAACGACCACGGCGCCGAATTCCGCGCCGATCCACGGAGGAAAGCAATCATGATCCGTCGTATTCTGGCCGGTGCCGCCATCGCGGCCGCCGCATTCGGGTTCTCCGGGACCGCCGCGTCCGCCGACGTCGGCCCCAACGTGTTCAACGAGGGCGCCGACATCCTCAGCCAGTTCCAGATCATCGACGATGCGCTGAACAAGGTGCTGAACCACTCGGCCAACGACATCGAAGTCCAGATCATCAACATCCTGGACGAGGTCAACGTTCCGCTGCTGAACAACAACCAGCCCACTGTCGGCAACCACAACAAGGACACCGACATCGACAACGGCCAGGCCAGCTCCGAGTAGGCCCAGGGCGTCCACGGACGGAAGGGGCGGCGGCCGGGCGCCATGACCCGGCCCCTCTCCCGCCCGCGCGTATGCGAATGAGCCGGCGGTGGCGATCCGCGAGGCCATGGAAAGACTTAAGCGCCGTCGATGTTTCGGGTGGGCGACCGTGCCGCACGCATGCCGGTTTCCTGACCGCGAAAACCTGACACCAAAAAATCGAGGCGGCTTCTTGACCTCCATGAGGCCTTTCCGGGTTGCGGGTTCCGCCGCCCGCCGCAATTGTTATTGGCGGCACCTCACAGCCCTGCACGAACGACTATGGCGCCGAATTCCGCGCCGATCCATGGAGGAAGCAATCATGATCCGTCGTATTCTGGCCGGTGCCGCTATCGCGGCCGCCGCATTCGGGTTCTCCGCGACCGCCGCGTCCGCAGACATCGGCCCCAACCCGTTCAACGGCGGCCAGGCCATCCTGAGCCAGTTCCAGATCATCGACGACATCCTGAACGACGTCGCCAACCACTCGCTGAACGACCTCGAGGTCGAGATCATCAACATCCTCGACGAGGTCAACGTCCAGGCGCTGAACAACAACCAGCCCTCCGTCGGCGACCACAACAAGGACACCGAGATCGACAACGGGCACTCCAAGTCCGAGTAAGTCCAGGAGGCCGGAGGAGGCGCGGCGGCACCGCACCGGAGCGGGCCGCGTGGCCAACCGCCCTCCTCTCTCCCAGGTGCACGAAAGAACTTGATCGTGGAGACTCGCGAGGCCACGGAGCGGCTTTCGGGGCACTGAGGTGTTCGGCGGCCGTACGTCCTCGGCGTGACGGAGCAAGGTCACCCGAGGACGTACGGCAGACGCCTCCGAGCTTGTGCCGGAGCCGGCCGGGAGAATCGTGAGTGACACGGACGCCGATATCCACGGACACCGATACTCAACGACGACTTCTCCGGTCGCCGAAATCCAGTGCCAAAGAATCCAAGCGCCTCCTTGACCTCCATGAGGGCATTTCGAGTTTGCCATCTCCGATGTCCGCCACGATCGTTGACTGCGGCACCTCACAGCTATGCACGTATGAAAACGGCGCCGGGAGTCCCGCGCCGATCCATGGAGGAAAGCAAAAAAATGATCCGTCGTATTCTGGCCGGTGCCGCTATCGCGGCCGCCGCCCTCGGGTTCTCCGCTTCCGCCGCGTCCGCAGGCGTCGGCCCCAACCCGAGCAACAAGGGCCAGGCCCTGCTGTCCCAGTTCCAAATCATCGACGACGCGCTGAACGACGTGCTGAACCACTCGGTCAACGACCTCGAGGTCGAGATCATCAACATCCTGGACGAGGTCGACCTCCAGCTGCTGAACAACAACCAGCCTTCCGTCGGCGACCACAACAAGGACACCGAGATCGAGAACGGCCAGGCCAAGGCCGAGTAACACCCTTCGATGAGCGGGAAAGCCGGCCGTGGTGACTCGCGAGACCACGGCCCGGCTCCCGGACCTCGAACCAAACGGCGGCCGTACGTCCCCCGCGCGCTTCGGGTGAGGAGTGCCCGAGGGGACGTACGGCAGGCGGTGAGCGGGACGCTCACACCCCCGCATCCCCGCGGCCCAGGTCCAGCCGTACCACGCCGAGCAGGTCAGGCCTGTCGAGCGGGTCGATCCGCACGAGCGCGCCCGTGTACGGAGCGTGCACCATCCGCTCCCGGTCCACGGCCAGCCCCACGTGCTCGGGTCCGGGCCGCTTGGTGTCGCTGTCGTAGAAGACCAGGTCCCCTGGCTCCAGCAGCTCTTCAGGTATTCGTACGCCTGAGCGCCACTGCTCCGTCGTGGTCGTGCCGATGAGGATCCCCGCCCGCGCGTAGGCGTACTCGGCCAGCCCCGAGCAGTCGAACCCCTTGGTCCTGGCGCCCCGCCCGATGCCGTAGCCGGGCCCGTGCACCCCGCCCCCGCCCCACGAGTAGGGCACTCCGATCATCTCCAGCGCGGCCCTCAGCGCGATGCTCCCCGAGGCGGACGCCGTCGCCGGCACCGGCCAGGCGACGCATCCGATCGCGCACACCGCCGCGATTATCCGCCGTGTTCTCCCTTTCTGCTTCATGGCATATCAGCGCTCCCGTTCCGAGCGGCGTCCGGGGGCTTGACCGCCGACCTGTACGCAGTTGTCTTATCTGCCTCCTTTTCTCGCTTCTATTGCGATAAAACGCCATCTAAAAGCGCACGCAATAAGCGGATATTTCGTGCTATTTGGATGCGTGCGGTGGAGGGCGGCAGGGCCGGCCCCCTGACGGGAGATCCTCGGCAAGCCCGCCGCTGCCACGCGTATGCCGGGCGTGCCGGTGCTTGACTGGAGCCGCCTGACGGAGATGTTCAGGATTGTCCGAAAAGTCGGTCATTTTCCCACGAAAATTACATCGGCAAACATCTGTCGTGTAATCTGGTCTCGGGTCAAACCGCCGGCGCGCAGTGCCGGCGGCCATCCCGGATCGGCAAGACGACCCCCAGAGCGCGTGTTGGGGGGTGCGGGGAGCGTGAGCGTCCAGGAGCGGCTGCTCTATCAGGACGGGCAGCTGACCATCGTGATGGCGACGGCGCCAGGGGTGCCCGCCGTCGCGCTCATCGGTGAGATCGACGCCTCCAACAGCCCCGCGCTGGCCACCACCCTGGCCGGCTGCCGGAGCCCGGGGCAGGGCGCCTACATCGTGGTCGACACCGGAGAGCTGCGCTTCATCGACGTCTCGGGGCTGCGCGTGCTCGTCATGCCGACCCTGCCTCCCTCACAACGGTGGATCCGCCTGCACAACGTCACCCCGTACCAGCGGAGACTCCTGCGCATGATGGGCTGGTTCTACCAGCCCAGGGCCCACCACGTGCCCCGGTAGGGCCGATCATGGCGGCCGAGGTGCCCAGGCCGCTGGGCCCGGCCAGCCGCCGGCTCGGCGGGAGGTTGTGCCGGAGCAGCGTCGGCTCGTCGTAGCGGAAGCAGCCGCGGTGCCAGTTGAGTATCCCGGCCAGCCAGTTGCGCAGCTCGGTCACGTACGCGTCCACGTCGCGGCGCGCCTCGGCGTCCAGGCCGAAGTCGTCGCAGACGACCGGCAGCTCGTTCTCGACGAGGTGCTGGAACTGCCGCACCCGCGACTCCTGGAGGTCCCTGACGATGCCGAGCGCCGTCGGGTAGTCGCAGTCGAAGAAGGTCTGCACCACCAGCACGCAGTTGTGCACCTCGCCCTCGAACTCGATCTCCTTCTGGTACGAGAACACGTCGTTGACCAGCGTCGCGGCGTCCATCATCGCGTTCTCCAGCGCCACGACGGGCCCGCTGGCGTAGAACTCCTCCGGTATCCCCTTGGTGTGCCGCAGCCGGCACAGGCTCATCGTGAACTGGGAGCCGAAGGTCGCCCGGCGCATCTCCATGTAGTCCACCGGGTCGGGGACGTGGCGGGCGATCTCGCCGGCCAGCTCCCACAGCCAGCCCGCGCACATCTCCTCGATCGCCGCGCGCAGCTTGGCCCGGTCCTCCGGCGGCATCGGCCCGGCCGTCCGCGCCCACACGTCGGCCAGCCCCCGCTCCAGCGCGTTCGCGGGAGGCGGCGGAGGGGTGCCGTCGAGCGGCATGAACAGCCCGAACCTGTCCACCGTCACCTTGGCCGCCGACAGGTTCCGCGACCGGCCGAAGACGACAGGGAAGTAGTCGTCGCCGTACGTCCCCCAGGCCAGCCAGAACGAGGCCAGGTCCAGCTCCTCCGGCGAGGCGTCCGGATGCAGGCCCGCCGCGCACAGCGGCAGGTCGATGTCGATGAGCCTGGCCTCGTCCCACACGGCCGAGCCGACCACCCCGTGCTGCGGCTCCAGCATGCCCATCGCCGCGCACCAGGCCACGACGTGGCGCCGGGCGGCGTCCAGGTGGGGCGAGAGCTTCAGCTCGAACGGCATGTGCAGCTCGGGGATCACGGACGGCCCCACCCGCTGGTACGGCACGTGCGCGAAGTTCCGCAGCCGCTTGGCCCCCAGCAGGTCGGCCAGCGACGACATGCCCAGCGGCCGGGTGGCCCGCGCCCGCTCGTTCATGTAGCGGCTGGAGCGCAGGTGCCACTCGTGCCCGCCCGACTGCCAGTCCTGCAGCCCCTTGACGTAGGCCAGCACGTCGGCCGCGCTGAGCGGATCGACGGCGTGCTCCACGAACAGCGGCCCCAGCTCGAAGACCGCCGTGTGCTCGAACTGCTGCATCCGCGAGGTCAGCAGGTCGTTGACCGCGTTCGCGGCCTCCTGCGTGGTGCAGCCGAGGAACTTCTCCAGCACCAGCACCCCGTTGCTCAGCTCGCCCTCGTCGCCCACCTCCCGCTGGTAGGAGAACAGGTCGTTACGCAGGTGCACGGCGTCGGAGAAGGAGTCCCTGAGCACCCGCAGCGGCCGCGTGCCCGCGAGCACGGCCGGCACCTCGGCGCGTACGGCGTGCTCCACGAGCCCCGCCGACCAGGGCGCGCCGCCGACCTTGCGGCGCATCTCGATGTACTCCACCGGGTTCGCCACCCGGCCGCTGTTGATGTTGGCCAGCTCCCAGAGAGACTCGTTCAGCAGGTTGCGCGTGCTCTCCGCGAACCGGCGCCGCCAGTCCAGGGACATGCTGGGCACCGTACGCGGCCACAGGTCGGCCAGGCCCGCCTCGACCGGGTTGGTCGGCTCCGGCACGGTCAGGTCGGCGCCCATCGGCATGAAACGGGCCAGCCGGCTCAGGTACTCCTTTCCGCCCCGCAGGTCGCCGGTGCGTTTGAAGACCTCCAGGAAATGATCGTCGAAGAAGAAGACCCAGACGTACCAGTCGGTGATCAGCCCCAGCTCCACGCCGTCGCAGTCGGGATGGGTGTAGGCGCACATCAACGCGTAGTCGTGGGCGTCGAGGTCGGCCTCCTCCCAGACGCCCGAGCCTTCGAGCATGCCCATGTCGCGGGCCCACTGCTTGGAGTGCGCGCGCGCCTCCTCCAGATGGGGGTTGAGCCGGGCCGGGTACGGCACGTAGAAGTCCGGCAGTTCGAACGGCTGGGACATCATCACTCCCTTACCTGTGTACCTCGACGTTCTCCAGCGCCCCGAGCGCGTCCGGCACCAGGACCGCGGCCGAGTAGTAGGCGCTGACCTGGTACGACGCGACGGCTCTGGCGTCGATCCCGGTGAACTTCACGCTGAGCCCCGGCTCGCGCTCGTCGGGGACGCCGCTCTGGTACAGGCCCACGACCCCCTGGTCCTCCTCGCCGGTGCGCATGACGAGGATCGTGCTCGTGCCGTGGCGGCTGATCGGGATCTTGTCGCACGGCAGGATGGGCACGCCGCGCCAGGCGGTCAGCCTGGAGCCGTCGAGCACGACGCTGTCGGGGTAGACGCCCCTGGCGCTGCACTCCCGGTGGAAGGCGGCGATGGCCAGCGGATGGGCCAGGAAACACCGCGACTTCTTCCTGCGGCACAGCAGCTCGTCGAGGTCGTCGGGGCCCGGCGGGCCGCTTCTGGGGTAGATGCGCTGGCCGGGGTCGGCCTGGTGCAGCAGCCCGAAGTCGCGGTTGTTGATCAGCTCGCGCTCCTGCGACTCGCGCACGGCCTGGACGGTCAGCCGGAGCTGCTCCTCCTTCTGCTCCATCGGCTGGTTGAACAGGTCGCTCACCCGGGTGTGCACGCGCAGCACGGTCTGCGACACGCTCAGCTCGTACTCGCGCGGCCCCGGGTCGTAGTCGGCGAACGTGCCGGGCAGCACGGTCTCGCCCCGGTGCCCGGCGGCCGTGACGATCTCGGCCTCGCCCCACCTGTTCTGCGGCGCCGCCCGACGGGCGCGGTACCGGTCGAGCTGGGCGCGCAGCGACGGCGACTGGCTGGTCACCGCGTGGAACTCCTCCCACGGCAGGGCCAGTACCGTGCACGCGGTGCCGGCCTCCAGCGTGTACGCCCACACCTCGCCGTCCGCGGGCGGGTCGGCGCCCGCGTGGTCGCCGCCGGCCAGGGAGCCGAGCAGGACGCGGTCGCCGTACGCGCCTGCCTGGACCTTGTCCACCTTCCCCCTGGCGACGAGGATCAGCTCGTGCGCCGGCCGTCCGGCCCGCACGATGGTGTCACCGGGTGCGAACTCCCGCTGCTCGAACAGCCCCGCGAGGGTGTCGAGCACGCGGTCGTCCTGGAGCCCGTGCAGCGGCGGCAGCTCGGTCAGGCTCGGCGGCACCACGCGCACCCGGGCCCCCGAGTTGGAGAAGCCGACCCGGCCGCCGCCGACCCGGTACGTCAGCCGCCGGTTCACCCGGTAGACCGCGCCCGCGACGCTCACCCACGGGAGCACCCGGAGCAACCATCGGGGGGAGATCTCCCGCATCTGCGGGGGTGTCTTGGTCGTCGTGGCGAGTTGCCGCGCCGCCCCGGTGTCGAGGCTCAGCCGCTGTTCGGACTCCGATGACATGGTCACCACCATTCCGTGGGGCCGGACGGACGAGAGCGGGGCTGGGTCAGCCGTTCCTGCCGAGCTCGACGTCCTCCAGCACGCCGAGCGCGTCCGGCACCAGGACGGCGGCCGAGTAGTAGGCGCTGACCAGGTAGGAGATGACGGCCTTCTCGTTGATGTTCATGAACCGGACCGACAGGCTGGGCTGGTACTCGTCGGGGATGCCGGTCTGGTGCAGGCCGACGACGCCCTGGTTCTCCTGTCCGGTCCGCATCAGCATGAACGACGTCGTCCGCGTGCCGGTGACCGGGATCTTGTTGCACGGGAAGATCGGCACGCCCCGCCAGGCCGGCACGCGGTGCCCGCCGACCTCGGTGGACTGCGGGTAGATGCCGCGCTTGCTGCACTCGCGGCCGAACGCGGCGATCGCCTGCGGGTGCGCCAGGAAGAACGACGGGTCCTTCCAGACCGTGGACAGCAGGTCGTCGAGGTCGTCGGGGGAGGGCGGGCCCGATCGGGTGCGGATGCGCTGGCCGAAGTCGGCGTTGTGCAGCAGGCCGAACTCCTTGTTGTTGATCAGCTCGTGCTCCTGGCGCTCGCGCAGGGCCTCGACCGTGAGGCGGAGCTGCTGGTCGAGCTGGCTCATCGGCTGGTTGTACAGGTCGGAGACGCGGCTGTGCACGCGCAGCACGGTCTGCGCCACGCTCAGCTCGTACTCGCGCGGGGCCTGCTCGTAGTCGACGAACGTGCCGGGCAGCACGGCCTCGCCGACGTGGCCGGACGACATGTTGATCGCGGCCTCGCCGTAGTCGTTCTGGTCGCGGTCGCCGCTGGTGCGCCAGGCCTCGATGTGCTCGCGCAGCGCCGGCGCCTGCTCGGCGATCTGCTCGAAGTCCTGCCTGGACAGCGTGAGCACGGTGGTGGCCGTCCTGGCCCGCGCGCTGTACTCGAACTCGCCGCCCTGGACCAGCGCCTGCTCGCCGAGGTAGTCGCCGTCGGCCAGCACGCCGAGGTTCTGGTCGTCCCCGTACGCCCCGCGCCCGACCTTGGCCACCCGGCCGTGGGCGATCAGTACGAGCTGGTCCACCTGGCCGCCCTCGGAGACGATCTCCTCATCCGGCTCCACCTCGCGCTGGGTGAAACGGTCGGCCAGGGCTTCGAGCACGTCCATGTCGTCGAAGCCGCGCAACATCGGCAGCTCCGTCAGCTCGGCCGGGATCACCCGCACCTCGGCGCCGGTGGTGGTGAAGGTGATCCGGCCATCGCCCAGCGTGTACGTCAGCCGCCGGTTCACCCGGAACACACCGCCGGAGCACTGCACCCACGGCAGCAGCTTCAGCAGCCAGCGGGTGGTGATCTCCTGCATCTGCGGCGGAGTCTTGGTGGTCGTCGCGAGTTGCCTGGCGGCATCGGTACTGAGGCTGAGCTGCCCGTTGCCGTTGCCGTTCTCAGGTGCGGTGGAGTGGGTCGTTTCGGTCATCGTGCTGCACCACCAATCTCGGTGTGGGCGCTAGCCCGGCTTGCGGTTGGAGCGGAGTTCGAGCGGTAGGGAGAAGGTCAGGGTCTCTTCGGTCAGGGTCACGGGCCGCACGTCGGCGAACCCCCGGGCGGCGAGCCAGTCCAGTAATTCGGTGACCAGCCCCTCCGGCACCGAGGCGCCGGAGCTCACCCCGACGGTCCGCACGCCGTCGAGCCAGCGCTCGTCGGCGTGCGCCGCCCGGTCGACCAGGTAGGCCGCGCCGGCGCCCGCGCTCAGCGCGACGTCCACCAGCCGCTGGGAGTTGGAGGAGTTGGCGGAGCCGACGACGATGACCAGCTCGCAGCGGGGCGCGATGCCGATGATCGCCTCCTGGCGGTTCTGGCTGGCGTAGCAGATGTCGTCGCTGGGCGGGTCGACCAGGTCGGGGTGGCGCTCGCGCAGCCTCTCGACGGCCTGGAGGGTCTCGTCCACGGCCAGCGTGGTCTGCGACAGCCAGCTCAGCCGCCTGGTGCCGCCGGTCTCCAGGTCGCCGGGGGCGGCCGGGTCCATGACGTGGATGCGCTCGGGGGCCTCGCCGAGGGTGCCCTCGACCTCCTCGTGCTCCGCGTGGCCGATGAGCACGATCTCGTAGCCCGCCTCGGCCATCCGGACGGCCTCCTTGTGGACCTTCGTGACCAGCGGGCAGGTGGCGTCGATGGTCCGCAGCCCGCGCCGCGCCGCCTCCCGCTTCACCGCCGGCGAGACGCCGTGGGCGGAGAAGACGACCAGCGCGCCGTCGGGCACCTCGTCGAGCTCCTCGACGAAGATCGCGCCGCGGCGGCTCAGGTCGTCGACCACGAACGTGTTGTGAACGATCTGCTTGCGCACGTAGACGGGGGATCCGAAGCGCTTGAGCGCCTCCTCCACCGTGATGATCGCGCGTTCGACGCCCGCGCAGTAGCCGCGCGGAGCCGCGAGTAGTACCTGTCCCATGGTGGATGAAGCCCCTCACTTGGTGCGGTGCGCGAGCTGGTCGGCCATCGTGGCCAGCACCGTGGCGGCCTCGGGCTTGATCTGGGCCTCGCCCAGCGCGGTCATGGCCTCGCGCACGCGTTGTTCGATCATTTCCTCGACCCGGGCCAGCGCTCCGGTGTCGGTGAGGATCAGGCGCACCTCGGCGGCGCGCTCCTCGGTCAGCTCCGGGTTGCCGTGCCAGGCCCTCAGGTGGCGGAGCTGCGCGGGGGTGGCGTTCTGCACGGCGTGGGCGTACATCACGGTCTGCTTGCCCTCGCGCAGGTCGTCGAGAGCCGACTTGCCGGTCTCCGACGACGAGCCGAACGTGCCCAGCACGTCGTCGCGGAGCTGGAACGCCTCACCCAGCGGAACCCCGAACCTGGAGTACGCGTCCAGCAGCTCCGGCGGGGCGCCGGCCAGCGCGCCGCCGATCTGCAGCGGCCGCTCGACGGTGTACTTGGCGCTCTTGTAGCGGATGACCGTCAGCGCCTCGGCCTCGGTCGCGCCCGAGCGGAGCTGCGCCAGGACGTCGAGGTACTGGCCGCTGATGACCTCGGTGCGCATGGCGTCGAACAGGTGGTGGGCGGCACGCAGCCGCGCCGCCTCCACCCCGCACGACGACAGCAGCGCGTCCGACCAGGCGAGGCTGAGCGTGCCCAGCAGGATGCCGCCCGCCCGGCCGAACGCCTCCGCGCCCGGCCCCTGGTGCAGGTCCGTCAGACTCCTGTGCACGGTGGCCTGCCCGCGGCGGAGCTGGCTGCCGTCCATGATGTCGTCGTGGATGAGCAGGCCGGCGTGGCACAGCTCCAAGGCGGCGGCGGCGCTGATGATCTCCTCGCAGTCGTCGCCGCCGGCGCCGCGCCAGCCCCAGTAACACAGCTGCGGGCGCACTCGCTTGCCGCCGCCGAGGATGAAGTCGACCAGCAGGCCGTACGCGGCCTCGACGCCCGGATCGGACACGGGGTTCCGCCAGGCGTCGAGGAATCCGCTCAGCCGCCGGTCGATACGTGAGCCAAGGGAGGGCTGAGTGAAGCTCACCGGCATGCGCACGGCTCCTTCTGTCAGTCGGTCACTACCCCTAGTTACTCATTGAATACGGAGCGTGTAAAGTGTCTTTTGCGGCTCAAGCTTTCTTTTGCCACAGCAGTCCCACCTTTGGGGATGTCATGAAGACCCTGCTGCCTTACCTTTCAACCCCCGATGACCTGCGGTCCCTGCCTGCCGAGCTGCTGCCGGGCCTGGCCCGCGAGATCCGCGACTTCCTGATCGACAAGGTGAGCGCCAGAGGCGGTCACCTCGGCTCCAACCTCGGCATCGTGGAGATCACGATCGCGCTGCACCGGGTGTTCCGCTCGCCCGACGACGTGATCGTGTTCGACACGGGCCACCAGGCGTACGTCCACAAGATCCTCACCGGCCGCCGCGACGGCTTCGACACGCTGCGCTGCCGGGGCGGCCTGAGCGGCTACCCCAGCAGGGAGGAGTCCCCCCACGACCACCTGGCCAGCTCGCACGCCTCCACCGCGCTGGCCTACGCCGACGGCATGGCCAAGGCGCGCGGGATCGCCGGCGGCGACGCGCGGGCCGTGGTCGCGGTCGTCGGCGACGGCGCGCTGACCGGCGGCGTCGCCTGGGAGGCGCTCAACAACCTGGGCGCGGCCCGGCACCGGCCGGTCATCGTCGTGCTCAACGACAACGGCCGCTCCTACGCCCCCACGGTCGGCGGCTGCGCCGACCACCTCGGCCGGCTGCGCGCCGCCCCCGGCGTCACCGTCTTCGAGAACCTCGGCCTGCGTTACCTCGGCCCCGTGGACGGGCACGACATCGAGGCGCTGGAGCAGGCCATGCGGACGGCACTGGAGCTGCGCGCGCCGGTGGTGATCCACTGCCTGACCCGCAAGGGGCTCGGCTACGAGCCCGCCGAGCAGGATCTCGACGAGCACCTGCACGCGATCCCGGTCACCGACCCGGCGACCGGGCGGCCGCTGTCGCCGCGTACCACCACCTGGACGCACGCCTTCGCCCACCACCTGTGCGCGCTCGGCGAGCGGCGCGCCGACCTGGTCGCCATCACCGCTGCCATGCCGGGCCCGACGGGGCTGGCCGAGTTCGGCCGGCGGTTCCCCGAGCGCATGTTCGACGTCGGCATCGCCGAGCAGCACGCGCTGGCCTCGGCGGCGGGCCTGGCCATGTGCGGCCTGCACCCGGTGGTCGCCGTCTACGCCACCTTCCTCAACCGCGCCATCGACCAGGTGCTGATGGACGTGGCGCTGCACCGGCTGCCCGTCACGCTGGTGCTCGACCGGGCCGGGATCACCGGCCCCGACGGGCCCAGCCACCACGGCATGTGGGACCTGGCGGCGCTGGCCATGGTGCCCGGCATGCGGGTGGCCGCGCCGCGTGACGCGGTGCGGCTGTCGGAGCTGCTGGAGGAGGCGGTGGAGCACGACGGCCCCACGGCGCTGCGCTTCCCCAAGGCCGCGGCGGGCGCGGAGATCCCGCCCGCGGGCAGCGTCGGCGACGTCGACGTGCTCTCCTCCACCGGCCAGGACGTGCTGCTGGTGGCCGTCGGCCCGATGGCCGAGCCGTGCCTGAGCGCCGCCGCCATGTTGTCGGCCGCCGGCCTCGGCGTCACCGCCGTCGACCCGCGCTGGGTCATCCCGGTCTCCGCCGACCTGCGCAAGGCCCTGTGCGGCAGCCGGCTGGTCGTCACGGTCGAGGACGGCATCGCAGCCTCCGGGGCCGGCGCGCTGGTGCGGCAGGCCTGCGCGCCGGGCCAGCACGTGCTCAACCTGGGCCTGCCGTGCGAGTTCATCGGCCAGGGCAGCCGCTCGGAGCTGCTCGCCGAGGCCGGGCTGACCGGCCAGGGCATCGCGTACGCGATCAGAAAGGAGCTGAACAGATGGCCGCTGTAGAGCTGGGCCTGCCGTCCGTCCGCCGCGCGAGGCGGGCCTCCCGGCAGGTCATGGTGGGGGACGTGCCGGTCGGCGGCGACGCGCCCGTCTCGGTGCAGTCGATGACCACGACGGTCACCGCCGACGTGGACGCCACGCTGCAGCAGATCGCCGAGCTGACCGCGGCGGGCTGCCAGATCGTCAGGGTGGCGGTGCCGTCGCAGGACGACGCCGACGCGCTGCCCGACATCGCCCGCAGATCGCAGATCCCGGTCATCGCCGACATCCACTTCCAGCCCAAGTACGTCTTCGCCGCGATCGACGCCGGGTGCGCGGGGGTGCGGGTCAACCCCGGCAACATCAAGAGGTTCGACGACAGGGTGGGCGAGATCGCCAGGGCGGCGGCCGGCAGCGGCGTGCCGATCAGGATCGGGGTCAACGCCGGCTCGCTCGACCCCCGGCTGCTGGCCAGGCACGGCAGGGCCACGCCCGAGGCGCTGGTGGAGTCGGCGCTGTGGGAGTGCTCGCTGTTCGAGGAGCACGGGTTCCGCGACATCAAGATCTCGGTCAAGCACCACGACCCGCAGGTGATGGTGGCCGCCTACCGGCTGCTGGCCGCGCGCTGCGACTACCCGCTGCACCTGGGCGTGACCGAGGCCGGGCCGCTCATGCAGGGCACGGTCAAGTCGGCGGTGGCCTTCGGGGTGCTGCTCGACGAGGGGATCGGCGACACGATCAGGGTGTCGCTGTCCGCGCCTCCGGTGGAGGAGGTCAAGGTCGGCATCGGCATCCTGGAGTCGCTGGGCCTGCGGGAGCGGCGGCTGGAGATCGTCTCCTGCCCGTCGTGCGGGCGGGCCCAGGTGGACGTCTACACGCTGACCGACCGGGTGACGGCCGCGCTCGACGGGTTCCCGTACCCGCTGCGGGTGGCCGTGATGGGCTGCGTGGTCAACGGGCCCGGCGAGGCCCGCGAGGCCGATCTGGGCGTGGCCTCGGGCAACGGCAAGGGGCAGATCTTCGTCAAGGGCGAGGTGGTCAAGACGGTGCCGGAGTCGCGGATCGTGGAGACGCTGGTCGAGGAGGCCATGCGCCTGGCCGAGGAGGCCATGCGCCTGGCCGAGGATCGGGAGGCCCAGGCCGGGGAGGGGGCTCCCCGGCCCGGGAGCTCTGGTTAGATCCGCTGCCAGAGTGCGGGCACGTTCGGCGGCTCCCAGCCGGCCTGCGAGGTGTGGCCCTGCAGGCACCGGTAGGTGGCCCCGCCGTAGGTGACGGTGGCGCCGGCCGCGTACGCGGTGCCGGGCGCCCACGTGCCGCCGGGGTTCGTCGGCGTGACGGTCGGCGAGGGGCCGCCGCCCTGGGTGGCCAGGGTCAGCCCGTACGTCGAGAGGATCTCGTTGACGGGCTGGAAGTACGTCGTCCCGCCCGAGCTGCAGTTGCCCGAGCCGCCCGACGTCACGCCCTGGGCCTGGTCGCCGGAGATGAACGAGCCGCCCGAGTCGCCGGGTTCGGCGCAGACGCTGGTCCTGGTGACGCCGCTGACCGTGCCCTGCGGGTAGGTGACGCTGGTGTTGAGCTGCTGCACCGAGCCGCAGCGCCACTGGGTGGTCGAGCCGGAGCGGCAGATCGACGAGCCCGGCTGGGCCACGGTCGAGCCGCGGACCGGCAGGATGCCGGCGCTGTAGCCGTTCACCACGCCCACCGGGGTCCACTGGGTGTTGACCTCGACCCAGGCGTAGTCGTTGCCGGGGAAGGACGAGCCGCGGAACGTGCCCTGCGCCACCCGGTTGGAGCCCGAGGTGGTGGCGCCGGTGGTGCCGCAGTGTCCCGCGGTCACGAAGCCGCCCTGAGAGCCGGCCCGCGTCACCGAGAACCCGACCGAGCAGCGCGAGCCCGAGCCGATGTAGTAGGCGTCGCCGCCGCGTACGTCGTAGTAGGGGTGCGGCTGCTCATGCGAGCGCACCACGCGGACGGCCGAGGCGTCGGCGCCGCTGGCGCGGACCCAGGCGGCGGCCTTGGCGGGGGTGGAGGTCAGGACGACCACGGTGTTCTCGACGAGGTCCACGTACCAGACGGGCGCGGTACGCGGGGCCTTGGCGGACGCCTGGTCGAGGGCGGCCTTGACCTGGTCGAGCCGGTCGAGCGAGCGGGTGACCACGCGGGCCTCGACGCCGGCGGCCGTGATGGCGGGCGCCTTCGACGGGTCGGTGGTGGCGGCGACCGGGGTGGCGGTGGGGCCGGTCACCCAGGTGCCGGCGTACGCGGGGCCGAGCAGGGCCCGGAGCCTGGGCTCGATCCCGGCCGCGGCGGCCTCGTTCAGCAGCCGCTGCTCGGCCTGCTCACCGGTGACGCCGAGGTCGCGGGCGAGCGCGTCCACCAGGCCGGGAGGGGGGTCGGCCGTGACGGACGCGCTCGCCCTGGCCGCGGCGAACAGGGAGTCGTCCTGCCGCGCGGCGAGCGCGACGGCGGGGACCGCGATCAGGGCGACGGCCGCCAACGCGATGCCGGCCGTCAGGGTCTTTCTGGGGAGCATCGTGAACTCTCCTCGTACTGGGGGGTGCCGTCACCGTACGGGACCCGATACGAGGAGTGGTCGTGTCAAAAAACACCTATCACCGTGTTATGGCGGATCGCCCCTGGTCAGGCAGTTGCTCGTCGGCGAGCTCGAACGTCATGCCGTGGCTGCTGGTCACGGTGATCACCCGCCGCCCGAGCATCGTGCTCACCCGGCCGGCCACCTCCTGGAAGTTGCGCTGGCTGCCGGGGGTGTCGAGAGCGGCCAGGCGGACCGAGCCCTTCTCCAGCAGTTCCCTGGCGAGCCAGTCGGTCATCGCCGGGAGGAATCTGGCCATCTCGTCGGGGGTGAGCGGCGTGGGCTCCGTGCGTTCCATGCGGCGCAGTCTAGGGCGGCGGGCAGCGCTCGGAGCCGCTTGGAGCCGTTTGGAGGCATATGTGGGGGTATGCGGCATTTATGAAAGCAGTCACCTGGCACGGCAAGCGGGACGTACGGGTCGAGGAGGTTCCCGACCCGGCCATCAAGGAGGCCAACGACGCCATCATCAGGGTGACCAGCACCGGGATCTGCGGCTCCGACCTGCACCTGTACGAGGTGCTCGGGCCCTTCATGGCCGAGGGCGACATCCTGGGGCACGAGCCCATGGGCGTCGTCGAGGAGGTGGGGGCCGGAGTCGAGGGCCTCAAGCCCGGCGACCGCGTGGTGATCCCCTTCAACATCGCGTGCGGCCACTGCCACATGTGCGGGATGGAGCTCTACGCGCAGTGCGAGACCACCCAGGTCCGCGAGCGCGGCATGGGCGCCGCCCTGTTCGGCTACACCAAGCTCTACGGCCAGGTGCCCGGCGGGCAGGCCGAGTACCTGCGGGTGCCCGAGGCGCAGTTCGGCCCGATCAGGGTCCCCGACGGGCCGCCGGACGAGCGCTTCCTGTACCTGTCCGACGTGCTGCCCACCTCCTGGCAGGCCGTCGCGTACGCGGAGATCCCCGACGGCGGCAGCGTGGCCGTCTTCGGGCTCGGCCCCATCGGCCAGATGTGCGCCCGCATCGCGCGCCACCTCGGCCACCGCGTGATCGGCGTGGACGGCATCACCACCCGCCTGGAGATGGCCCGCCGCCACGGCATCGAGGTCATCGACGCCAGCGAGGTGCACGACGTGCCCGAGGAGATCCGGCAGCGCACCTCCGGGCGCGGTACCGACTCCGTCATCGACGCCGTCGGCATGGAGGCCCACGGCTCGCCCGCCGCCAAGCTCGCCCAGACGCTGACCGGGCTGCTGCCCGACGCGATGGCCGCGCCGCTCATGGCGAACGCCGGCGTGGACCGGCTGGCGGCGCTCAACCAGGCCATCGACTCCGTCCGGCGCGGCGGCGTCATCTCGATCATCGGCGTGTACGGCGGCATGACCGACCCCATGCCGATGCTGCGCCTGTTCGACAAGGGCATCACGCTGCGCATGGGCCAGGCCCACGTCAAGCGGTGGATCCCGATGCTCATGCCGCTGGTGACGGACGACGCCGACCCGCTCGGGGTCATGGACCTGACCACCCACCGGATGCCGCTGGAGCAGGCGCCTCAGGCGTACGAGATGTTCCAGAGGAAGGCCGACGGCGCCGTGAAGGTCATGCTCCAGCCCTGAAATCCGCAGCTCACAGTGTTTCGTGCCCGGGGAGCGGGGCAGCGGAGCACGCATGAGAGTCGTGGTGGTGGGAGCAACCGGGAACGTCGGCACCAGCGTGGTGCGCGCGCTGGCCGCGGACGGCGGCGTGACCTCGATCGTCGGGGTCGCCCGCCGGCTGCCCGGATGGCGGATCGACCGCACCGACTGGCGTCAGGCCGACGTCGCGACGGCCGACCTGACGCGGATCTTCGACGGCGCCGACGCGGTGGTGCACCTGGCGTGGCTGTTCCAGCCGACCAGGGACCCCGCCACCACCTGGCGGGCCAACGTCCTGGGCAGCATGCGCGTCTTCCGCGCCGCCGCCGAGGCCGGGGTGCCCGCGCTGGTGCACGCCTCCTCCGTGGGGGCGTACTCGCCGGGGCCCAAGGACCGGCCCGTGGACGAGAGCTGGCCGACGCACGGCTGGCCCGGCGCCGCGTACGGGCGGGAGAAGGCGTACGTCGAGCGGGTGCTCGACGTCTTCGAGCACGACCACCCGAACATTCGCGTGGTCCGCATGCGGCCCGGCTTCATCTTCCAGCGGGCCGCGGCCACCGAGCAGCGCAGGCTGTTCGCCGGGCCGTTCCTGCCGCGGCGGCTCGTCAAGGCGGGGCGGATCCCGTTCGTGCCCGACATTCCCGGGCTGCGGCTGCAGGCGCTGCACGCCGAGGACGCGGCGCAGGCGTACCGGCTGGCCGTGGTCAAACCCGTGCGGGGCGCGTTCAACCTCGCGGCCGAGCCGGTGCTCGACGCGTACGAGCTGGCCAGGGTGCTGGACACGCGCACGGTACGGGTGCCGCGCGGCCTGGCCACCGCGGCCGTGGCCGCGGGCTGGCACCTCAGGCTCATCCCCGCCGCGCCCGGGCTGCTGGAGCTGGCCCTTCGGGTTCCGGTCATGAAGATCGATCGGGCCCGCGAAGTGCTCGGCTGGCAGCCTCGGTACGCGTCGGAGGAGGCCATCAGAGAGCTGTTCGAAGGGTTGCACGACGGTGCGGGCATGGAGACCGCGCCGCTGGCGCCCGACGCCGGTCCCGTCGCGCGGGTACGCGAGCTCGCGACGGGAATTGGCGGACGTCCGTAACCAGATGACTGTGTGTAAGTTCCGTCGGCCGGGGAAAAGGAATGACCACGCGAGGTCCTGAAGCGCGGCCTGCGTGTCGAATCGGACGACACGGAGGAGCGCATGCGTACCTTGATCGCCCAGACCTTCACCCTTCAGGACGTGAGCAAGCTGCGTCACGTCGTCGCCGAGCACGCCGAGACCTGCGGGCTGCACGGGCCGCGGCTGGACGACTTCGTGCTCGCCGTCCACGAGAGCGTGGTCAACGCCGTCGAGCACGCGGGCGGGTGCGGGCGGTTCAAGCTCTACACCGTGGACGGCGTCATCTGCTCCGAGACGAGTGACCGGGGGGCGGGCATCCCCGAGCCGTACGTCAACGGGGCCAAGCGGCCGTCCGACTCGTCGTACACGGGGCGGGGCATCTACCTGATCCGCAGGCTGTGCGATGCCGCCGACTTCCGTACCGGGCCGACCGGCACCACCGTCCTGCTCACCATGCGGTTACCGCGTCCGGCCGGGCTGAACTCCCGCGGCCGCATGCGGCGCATCAGGGTCACCGCCCCGGGCGGGCGCCCGTTCGGCCGGTTCACCGCCTGACCTGCGCCTGCGCCTGCCAGGTAGGCTCGAGGGGTGAGCGGCGAGAAGCTTTCCCCTGAGATCATCTCACCCGTCCGGCGCATCGGCCGGCGCGAGTTCGATTTCGAACGCCAGGTCGCCATCATGGCCATCGTCAACCGGACTCCCAACTCCTTCCACGACCAGGGGCGCACCTTCGAGCTCGACAGCGCCGTCGCGGCCGCCACGAAGGCCGTGGACGAGGGGGCCGACTGGGTCGACATCGGCGGCTTCGCCTTCAGCGCCGCCCAGGCGCAGATCGCGGTGGACGAGGAGATCGACCGGGTGGTGCCGGTCATCGCCAGGGTCAGGGCCGCCACCGACGCCGTGATCTCGGTCGACACCCACCGGCCCGAGGTGGCTGCGGCCGCCGTCGAGGCCGGGGCCGACGTGATCAACGACACCAACGGGCTGCGCGAGCCCGGCATGGCCGAGGTCGCGGCCGGGACCGGCGCCAGCGTCGTGGTCACCCACAGCCTCGGCGGGCCGGGCCGGCGCGTCTTCCGGCCCAGCTACGCCGACGTCGTCAGCGAGGTGGCCGACTTCCTGCGCGAGCGGGTCTCGGCCGCGCTGAAGGCCGGGATCGCCCCGGAGAAGATCATCATCGATCCGGGGCACGACCTGAACAAGAACACCTTCCACTCCCTGGAGCTGACGCGGCGGCTGGAGGAGATCACCGCCATCGGCTATCCGACACTGGTGGCGCTGTCCAACAAGGACTTCATCGGGGAGACGCTCGACCGGCCCCAGGGCGAGCGGAAGGAAGGCACGATCGCCGCCAACGTGGTCTCCATCCTCAAGGGGGCCCGCATCCTGCGCGTGCACGACGTGGCGGCCACCGTCGCGTCCGTCCGCATGACCGAGGCCGTGCTGGGGTGGCGCGGTCCGGTCGCCCCGACCCACAACCTGGCGTGAGGAGGATCCGTACGTGACCGATCGCAAGCCCATCGGGATGCCCTTCGAGAGCTGGATCGACCGGCAGATCAGGGAGGCGGAGGAGCGGGGCGAGTTCCAGGACCTGCCCGGGAAGGGCAAGCCGCTGCCCGGTGAGGGGCGGCCGCTCGACGAGATGTGGTGGATCAAGCAGAAGGTCCAGAGCGAAGGGCTGTCGATGCCGCTGCCTCCCACGCTGGCGCTGCGCAAGGAGGCCGAGGAGGCGCTGGCCGCGGCGCGCGGGGCGCGGTCGGAGACCGAGGTGCGGCGCACGGTCGAGGAGATCAACGACAAGATCCGGAAGGCGATCCGCACGGGGCTGCCGGGGCCGCCGCTCAACCTGGTGCCCTTCGACGTGGACCGGATCGTCTCGGAGTGGCGGCAGTCGCGGTGAGCACGGGAAAGGGGCCCGGGCGTGCGGCCCGGGCCCCTTTCTGGTTGATGAGGGACCCGGGTCAGGCGGGCCCCTCGGGCCGGTCGGGGGCCCGGGTCAGGCGGGTCCCCGGCCGGCCGGGTCCATTCAGTTGACGGGCGGGTAGGCGTTGGCGAGCAGCTCGCGGAACTGGGCGGAGAACCACTGGCCCGAGAGCGGCGCGTCGGCCTTGGCACCCGACATGTTGTTGCCGTTGAGGCTGTTGCCGGTGTACGTCGGGTCGCACATCCGGTCGAACTTCTTGCCCTCGTCGTTCGGGATGTCCCGGCTGGCGCCGTCGGACTCGCCCGGGGGCTTGATCCAGACGTAGGCGTCGAGGCCGGCGGCCGGGCTGGCCGTCGGGCGGGCACCCAGGCCGGCGCCGCTCTGGTTGCACCAGTTGCCGGCGTGGATCCGCTTGTCGACGCGCGACTGGTTGACGAACTCGTCCACGTTGGTCGAGGTGCTCGGCCCGCTCGGGCGGGCGCTGCCGCCCCAGCCGTTGCGGGAGGTGTCGATCAGCATGCCCAGGCCGGAGCGGAAGCCCTTGGCGACGAGCGCGTTGCGCAGGGCGACGGCGAAGGTCTGCTCGTCGACGTAGTAGTTCCAGTCCACCCACTTGGACTGCCTGACCGAGGTGTTGTTCGGCCCCACCGTGGTGTTGATGGTGAAGTGCGGCTCGGACGTGGCGGAGTAGTTGGCGGTGTTGACGATGAACCCGTCCACGCTGTCCACCCCGGCGGTGGCGCCGGCGACGGTCTCGTAGAAGAGGTTCACCGACGGCTGGAAGTTCGAGTCCCAGCCCAGCCAGGCGTGGTGGGCGGCGTCGATGTAGGTGTAGACGTTCGTGATGGCGTGCAGCTGGTTGAGCGCGTACCGGACGCCGTCACGGTAGCCGCCGGCGCCGTTGGCCTCGCGGCACTTCTCGAAGGAGTTGAGGTTGGTGACGAGGTTCGGCAGCGAGTCGGGCTCGATGATCGTGACGATGCGCAGGTTGGCGTACGCGGAGTCGCGCATGATGGCCGCGATCGGGTCGATGTACTCGGTCTTGTAGCGGTTGAACCCGTCCTGGGCGATGAGCAGCTCGCCGTTGGAGGCCAGCGCCGAGCAGTCGCGGTTGGGCAGGTTGTAGATGACGACCTGGATGGTCAGCGGTGCGGAGCCGTTGGCGGCGTCCTGCCTGACGGCCTCGTCGAGGTGGGCGCGCAGGCCCATGGCGTTGGCGTTGCCGGCGATGGCGGCGATGCGGTCCATCCACACGGCGGTGGAGGTGTTGGCGACCGCCGAGCCGCCGGGCTCGGCCGCGGCCTTGGCGCTCCAGTTCGGGTTCACGTAGCCGGTGGCGCCGGCGTACGGGTTCTCGACGTGGGTGGGGTTGGGGCCGCCGTCGTCGTCGGCCTCGGTGGCGGTGACCGTACGGGAGGTCAGGCCGGTGGAGGCGACGGTGAAGGTGCGGCTGCCGTTCGTCGTGTCGGTGTCCTGCGCGGCGGCCAGGGTGACCGTCTGCGGGGTGTTCCAGTTCGACGTGGTGAAGGTGAGCGAGGCGCCGGAGCTGACGGTGAGGCTGCTGTCGCCGCTGCCCGCCGTCGTGGTGACGGTCACGCTGGAGCTGGGCTGGGCGGCCAGGCGCGCGGTGAACGTGCCGGTCGAGCCCTCGGAGACGGTGACCGCGGTCGGCGTCACGACGATCGACTGCTCGACGGTCGCGTCGTCGTCCACCTCGGTGGCGTTGACCGTGACGCCGGTGACGCCGGTGCCGCCGACGCTGAAGGCGGCGGTGCCCGCGGTGGTGTCGGCGTCCTGGGCGGCGGCCAGGGTGATGGTCTGCGGGGTGTTCCAGTTGCTCGGGGTGAAGGTGAGCGAGCCGCCGGAGGTGACGGTCAGGTCGGTGTCACCGCTGGTCCGGGCGGTGGTGACGGTGACGTTCGAGCTCGGCGCGGAGGAGAGCCTGGCCGTGAACGTGGCCGTGCCGCCCTCGTTGACCGCCACCGCGCTGGAGGAGGTGACGACCGCCGGGGTGGTCGGGCCCGTGCCGCCGCAGGTGGTGCTGTTGACGCTGAACGACTCCGGGTTCGGGTTGGTGCCGGACCAGGTGCCGTTGAAGCCGATGGAGACGGACGCGCCGGTGGCCAGGCTGCCGTTGTACGGCATGTTGGTGCCGGTCACGCGCGTACCGGACTGGCTCCAGTTCGCGCCCCAGCCGGTGGGGGTGTACTTCTGGCCGGTGGTCGGGTAGTCGAAGGCCAGCGACCACGAGGTCAGCGGGTCACCGGTGTTCTTCAACGTGATGCTCGCGGTGAATCCGCCCTGACCAGGGCTGCTCGTCCACGAGTTGGCTGTGTAGGTCACGTCGCAGGCGACGGCGGCGTTCGCGGCCGTGGTCTGGCCGACGACGAGCCCTAAGGCCGCGACACTCGCGGCGGTCATCGTCACGGCCCATTTGCGGAGGCCGCGGTGGAGTCTCACGAGCGATCATCTCCAGTACTTAGATGGCTGGGAGCGCTCCCATGGTGTGCCGTGGTCCGGGCTGTGTAAATCGGCCCCCCGCCGGCAGGGTGTCCACCGCCCCGCATGCTCGTTGAATGCCCCGGAACGAGGATGAAACTTTCATCCCGGGCAGCCTGGTGAGAGGAAACACGGGGGTTACCGCGACGCCATTCCGTTGACATACGCCGGAGGGCACCCACAATCCACTTTGGGAGCGCTCCCACACCCCTACTCCCATGGAGACCTCGTGAAGTACAGACCTCCCATCCTTTTGACCCGCTTATCGAAACGCCTCGCCGTGGCCACCACCCTTGTCCTCGTGGCGGGCGTGACCTCGGCCGTTACGGCCGCGCCCGCCCAGGCGGCCGTGGCGTGCGACGTGACGTACGCGGCCAACCAGTGGACGAGCGGCCAGAACCAGGGCGGCTTCACCGCCAACATCACGCTGAAGAACACCGGCGACCCCATCACGTCATGGACGCTGGCCTTCGACTACCCGACCACCGGCCAGCGGTACACCCCCACCGGCTGGGGCGCGAACTGGAGCCAGTCCGGCACCCGCGTGACCGGCACCAACATGCCGTGGAACGGCAACCTGGCCACCGGCGCCTCCACCAACATCGGCTTCAACGGCACCTGGACGGGCAGCAACCCGAACCCGACCTCGTTCAGCGTGAACGGCGTCACCTGCGGCGGCACCGGCACCGCGCCCACCGTGTCGCTGACCTCGCCGACCGCCGGCCAGACGTTCACCGCCCCGGCCACCGTGCCGATCTCGGCGAACGCCGCCGACGCCGACGGCACCGTGGCGAAGGTCGACTTCTACCAGGGCTCCACGCTGCTCGGCACCGACACCTCCTCGCCGTACAGCTACAACTGGCAGAACGTGGCGGCAGGCAGCTACTCGATCACCGCCAGGGCGACCGACAACGCCGGCCTGGTCACCACCTCGGCCCCGGTCGGCATCACGGTCTCGCCGGACACGGGCCCGGCGCTCGTGGTGAGCCCGACGACCGTGTCCGTGCCCGAGACGGGCACCGCGAACTTCGGCGTGAAGCTGTCGCAGGCCCCCTCGGCGAACGTGACCGTCTCCGCCGCCCGCGCCAGCGGTGACACGGACCTCACGGTCACGCCCGCGTCCAGGACGTTCACCCCGTCCAACTGGAACACCGAGCAGACCTTCACGCTCGGCGCGGCCGACGACGCCGACACGACCGCCGGCTCGGCCGTCTTCCGGGTCAGCGCCACCGGCTACACCCCCGTGGACGTCACCGCCAACGAGGCGGACGACGACGTCGGCGGCGACAACGTCTACGTCCAGCGCTTCGTCGAGCTCTACAACGAGCTCCACGACCCGGCCAACGGGTACTTCTCGCCCGAGGGCGTGCCGTACCACTCGATCGAGACCTTCATGGTCGAGGCGCCGGACCACGGGCACGAGACCACGTCCGAGGCCTACAGCTACTACCTGTGGCTGGAGGCGGCGTACGGCCGGGTGACCGGCGACTGGTCGAAGTTCAACACCGCGTGGGCGTCGATGGAGAAGTACATCATCCCGGCCACCGCCGACCAGCCGACGAACTCGTTCTACAACGCCTCGAAGCCGGCGACGTACGCGCCCGAGCACAACACGATCAGCAACTACCCGTCGCAGCTCGACAGCGGCGTCTCGGTCGGCACCGACCCGATCGCGAGCGAGCTGCAGACCGCGTACGGCACCCGCGACATCTACGGCATGCACTGGCTGCTGGACGTCGACAACACCTACGGCTTCGGCCGCTGCGGCGACGGCACGACCAGGCCCGCCTACATCAACACCTACCAGCGCGGCCCGGAGGAGTCGGTCTTCGAGACGATCCCGCAGCCGTCCTGCGACACCTTCGCCCACGGCGGCCCGAACGGCTACCTGGACCTGTTCACCAAGGACGCCTCGTACGCCAAGCAGTGGAAGTACACCAACGCCCCCGACGCCGACGCCCGCGCCGTCCAGGCCGCCTACTGGGCGCTGACCTGGGCCAAGGAGCAGAACAAGGCCGCGGACATCTCCGCCACCGTGGCCAAGGCCGCCAAGATGGGCGATTACCTGCGCTACGCGATGTACGACAAGTACTTCAAGCAGCCCGGGTGCACCAGCCCGTCGTGCCCGGCCGGCACCGGCAAGAACGCCTCCAACTACCTGCTGAGCTGGTACTACGCCTGGGGCGGCGCGACCGACTCCAGCGCCGGTTGGGCCTGGCGCATCGGCTCCAGCCACAACCACTCCGGCTACCAGAACCCGTTCGCCGCCTGGGCGCTGTCCAACGTGACCGAGCTCAGGCCCAAGAGCTCCACCGGCGCGGCCGACTGGAGCACCAGCCTGACCCGCCAGCTGCAGTTCTACACCTGGCTGCAGTCGGCCGAGGGCGCCATCGCCGGTGGCGCCACCAACAGCTGGAACGGCAGCTACAGCACGCCGCCCGCCGGTCTGCCGAAGTTCCACGGCATGACCTACGACTGGCAGCCGGTCTACCACGACCCGCCGTCGAACCAGTGGTTCGGCTTCCAGGCGTGGACCATGGACCGGGTGGCGCAGCTCTACTACGCCACCGGCAACGCCAACGCCAAGGCGCTGCTCGACAAGTGGGTGACGTGGGCGCTGGACAACACCACGATCAACGCCGACGGCAGCTACCAGATCCCGTCCACGCTGCGCTGGACCGGCCAGCCCGCGGGTGACTTCAACGCCACCAGCGGCATGCCGCCGGCCAACCCCGGCCTGCACGTGACCGTCGTGGACCACACGCAGGACGTGGGCGTCGCCGGCGCGTACGCCAAGGTCCTGATGTACTACGCGGCCAAGGCCAACCACGCCGAGGCGCGCGACACGGCCAAGGCGCTGCTCGACGGCATCTGGGACAACCGTGACGCCGAGGGCGTCTCGGTGCCGGAGACCAAGACCGACTACCAGCGCGTGGACGACCCCGTCTACGTGCCGCCGGGCTGGAGCGGCGAGATGCCCAACGGCGACCCGATCAACTCGAACTCCACGTTCCTGTCGATCAGGTCGTTCTACGAGGACGACCCGGACTGGCCGAAGGTCCAGGCGTTCCTGAACGGCACCGGCCCCGCGCCGGTCTTCAACTACCACCGGTTCTGGGCGCAGGTGGACGTCGCCGTCGCCCTGGCCGAGTACGGACGGCTCTTCCCGTGATCCGAAAGGCAGCTCTGATCGCTGCGGCGTCGCTGGTCCTGCCCCTCTGCGTAGGGGCAGGGCCGGTGGCCCATGCCGCAAACGCAGCCGCACCCGCCTTCGCCTACGGCGAGGCGTTGCAGAAGTCGCTGTGGTTCTACGAGGCCCAGCAGTCGGGCGCGCTGCCCGACTGGAACCGCGTCTCCTGGCGCGGCGACTCGGGCCTGAACGACGGCAAGGACGTGGGCGTGGACCTCACGGGCGGCTGGTACGACGCGGGCGACCACGTCAAGTTCGGCTTCCCGATGGCGTTCTCGGCCACCATGCTGGCCTGGGGCGCGGTGGAGTACCGCGACGCGTACGCGGGCTCCGGCCAGCTCACCCACCTGCTGAACAACCTCAAGTTCGTCAACGACTACTTCATCAAGGCCCACCCGTCGCCGAACGTGCTCTACGGGCAGGTCGGCAACGGCGGCACGGACCACGCCTGGTGGGGCCCGGCCGAGGCGATGGCGATGAACCGGCCCGCGTACAAGATCGACGCCTCGTGCGGCGGGTCGGACCTGGCGGGCGAGACGGCGGCGGCGATGGCGGCCTCCTCGATCGTCTTCCGCCCGACGAACCCGTCGTACGCCGACACGCTGGTGACGCACGCCAAGCAGCTGTACTCCTTCGCCGACACCGTCAGGAAGAAGTACAGCGAGTGCATCACCGACGCCTCCAGCTTCTACAACTCCTGGAGCGGCTTCAACGACGAGCTGGTGTGGGGCGCGATCTGGCTCTACCGGGCCACGAACGACGCCTCCTACCTGGCCAAGGCCGAGAGCGGCTACGCCAACCTGGGCACCGAGCCGCAGAGCACCACCAAGTCGTACAAGTGGACGATCGCCTGGGACGACAAGTCGTACGGGGCCTACGTGCTGCTGCACAAGCTGACCGGCAAGCAGCAGTACCTGGACGACGCCAACCGCTGGCTCGACTTCTGGACGGTCGGCGTGAACGGCCAGAAGGTGGCGTACTCGCCGGGCGGCCAGGCCGTCCTGGACCGGTGGGGCTCGCTGCGCTACGCGGCGAACACCTCGTTCGCGGCGCTCGTGCACAGCGACTCGATCACCGACGCCACGCGCAAGGCCCGCTACCACGACTTCGCGGTACGGCAGATCAACTACGCGCTCGGCGACAACCCGCGCAACTCCTCCTACGTGGTCGGCTTCGGCGCGAACCCGCCGAAGAACCCGCACCACCGCACGGCGCACGGCTCGTGGACCGACCAGATCACCAACCCCGAGCAGACCCGCCACACCCTGTACGGCGCGCTCGTCGGCGGCCCGCCGAGCCCGGACGACGCCTACACCGACAAGCGCGACGACTACGTCATGAACGAGGTCGCCACCGACTACAACGCCGGCTTCACCAGCGCGCTGGCCCGCCTCTACAAGGAGTACGGCGGCGCTCCGGCGGCGAACTTCCCGGTGGCGGAGACCCCGGACGGGCCCGAGATCTTCGTCGAGGCGGGCGTGAACGCCTCGGGGAGCAACTTCACCGAGATCAAGGCGATCGTCCGCAACCAGTCGGCCTGGCCCGCCAGGGTCCTGTCCGACGGCTCGTTCCGCTACTACTTCACCCTCGACGGCTCGACGACCGCCTCGCAGATCAGCGTGTCGTCGGCCTACACGCAGTGCAAGGCGCCGACGCTGCACCAGGCGAGCGGCAGCACGTACTACGTGTCGATCGACTGCTCGGGCCAGGACATCGCGCCCGCCGGGCAGTCGCAGCACCGCAGGGAGGTGCAGTTCAGGATCAGCAGCTCGGGGACCTGGGACCCGGCCAACGACTGGTCCTACGCGGGCATCCCGACCACGCCGGGCACGACGCCGGCGCGTACGGACCGCATCACCCTCCACAGCGGCGCCACCAAGATCTGGGGTGAGCCCCCCGGTCCGGTGGAAGAGGACACGACCGCGCCCGGCAAGCCGGGCAAGCCCGCCGTCTCGGCGATCACGGGCTCCTCGGCCAGGCTGAGCTGGACCGCTTCCACCGACAACGTCGGCGTGACCGGCTATGACGTCTACCTGGGGTCCACCAAGGTAGGCACGGCCACCACGGCGTCGTTCGACCTGAGCGGGCTCACCCCTGCCACGGACTACACCGCCCACGTGGTGGCGAAGGACGCGGCAGGCAACACCTCGGCGCAGTCCGACAGCACGGCGTTCACCACCTCGGACACGGTGGACGGGACGCCGCCCAGCAAGCCCGGCAAGCCCTCGGTGTCCGGGATCACCGCCACGGGCGCACGGGTGAGCTGGGCGGCGTCCACGGACAACGTCGGCGTGACCGGTTACGACGTCTACCTGGGGTCCACCAGGGCAGGCACGGCCACGACGACGTCGTTCGACCTGAGCGGGCTGACGCCCGGCACCGCGTACACGGTGACCGTGGTGGCCAGGGACGCGGCGGGCAACAGCTCGACCGCCTCCGACGGCACCGCGTTCACCACGACCGACGCGCCGGACGGCGGGTGCACGGCCACCTACAAGGTGGTCAACTCGTGGAGCGGCGCGTACCAGGCAGAGGTGACGGTGAAGAACGCCGGCACGTCCGCGACCAGCGCGTGGACGGTCACCTGGAGCTCGTCGAACTCGATCACGCAGCTCTGGGGCGGCAAGCACACCGCGTCCGGTGGCACGGTCACGGTGAGGAACGAGGCGTGGAACGGCGCGCTCGCGCCGAACGCGACCACCACGTTCGGCTTCATCGCCAGCGGCACGTCCGCCACTCCGGACCCGATCACCTGCACCCCGGCCTGACCCCACGATCCCGCCCCCGCCGCAGGAGCGGCGGGGGCGGCTCCAACTGAACTCCGAGACCCGTAGGTGCGTATGAGGAGGTGAGGCACTAAACCCATCGAATCCCTGCCCGAAAACCATCCCGCCCGGATGGGACGGACGCGGCCGAAACCTCCACTTCGGCCGCGTCCGTTTTTCTGCGCCTGTTTCGCTGTTGAAGAGGTTTGCACGCCTACTTCGCTGTCGAGGAGGCCAGCGCGAACCGCTCGCGCGCGGCCTCGATCGCCGAGTCGTCCGAGAACTCCTCGAACGCCAGCGCGTGGTAGCGCTCGGGGATGAGCTGCCTGACCCGGTCCGGATAGCCGGCCCCGGCCTTGGGCACCCGCACCTCGGGCGGGATGTCGATCTTCACGGCGATGGGCCCGGAGGCCCGTACGGAGGCCGCCCAGTCCGGGCTCTCCCCGGTGATCGCGCACATGTGGCGGGCGTAGACCCACCGCACCTCGACCAGCGAGGTGGCGTTCGGGGGCTCGGTGCCGAAGGGTTCCACGGCGCACACGACACCGGACTCGAAGCCGCTGTGCCCGTGGGCGTGGTGCTCGCCTGGCGAGGCCTGCTCGAGTATCAGGGTCACCTGGGCGGCGAGCTCGTCGTTGAGCGTCGATGACGGCTGCCTGGCAACGAAGAACGTCACCCCGGCCAGCACCACGCCGGCCAGGGTGACGATCGCCGCGATGAGCCCGCGACGGGTTTTGATCACGGGCTGGTACAGGTCAGGGTCGGGGCGGTGGCCGGGACCGAGCCTGTCGCGTTGAACCCGAACGCGGTGGACGCGTTCGGCGCGAGCTGCCCGTTGTAGCTGGCGTTCTTGACCGTCACGTTGGGCGCCTGTGTGGTCAGCACGCCGTTCCACGGTGAGCCGTCGAAGCCCTCACCGTTGTTGTAGGTCCACTTGACCGTCCAGCCGTTGATCGAGCTGGTGCTGGTGTTCTTCACGGTCACCTCGCCCTGGAAGTGGCCGGCCCAGCCGGTGTTGGTGGCCTTCCACGTGGCCGTGCAGCCACCAGGGGGAGGCGGGTCGGTGGGCGTGATGGTCGGGGACGGGCCGGGGGTGCTGCCGCCGGGGCCGACCCCGGTCACTTCGCCGTTGCCGCCGTCGAAGGTGACGTCGGAGCAGCTGTAGAAGTTCTCGTTGCTGTCCGAGCGGATCCAGTGGGTGAAGATGATGTGCCGGCCGCTCTTGCCGGACGGGAGCTGGGCGTTCCAGTAGTAGTAGTTGAGCCCGCCGGCGCCGCCGGACTTGGGCGGGTTCGTGACGCTGCCGAACGGCTCCAGGTCGGACCACTTCAGCGGCCCGTTCGGGTTCCAGCCGTTCTTGGTGACGTAGTAGTTGAAGGAGCCGGGGTGCTCGGCCCAGTTGCTGTGCCGCATCTGGATGTTCGCCCCGGAGGTCAAGTGGGTCAGCGGCCAGTCGGACCGGACCGCGTTGTAGGCCGAGAAGTCGTAGGGCCCGCCGGTGCCGCCGCTGCAGATCTGCCCGTCGGGGATGAATCCGGTGGTCCGGCCGGCGCCGTCGGAGCGCAGCACCGCGAACCAGTTGTACAGGGGGGTCGCGCCGCTCTGGTTGACCGCTGCGGCGCATGCGGGGTTGTAGGGGAGGATCTGCCCGTTGTCTCGCAGGCCGTCCTGCCAGCACAGGAACGTACGGCTGCCGGGGAACATCGACACCCCGTGGGCCTGCGCCTGCGTGGGCGCCATCAAGACAGAGGTGATCAGGACCAGGACGGCGGTGATCGCCGCCGACTTGAAGAACTTCATGGGGATTCCCTTGCGCTGACGACAGAGGAAACCTGCCCACGACCTGCCCGCCCGGCGAGCGCATTGAATCACGCGCGGCGCGGATCCGACAACGTTCTGTGAAACTTTCAGCCGATCTTGGTCACGGTTTCCGCTGGTGGCCTGGCTCGCCCTGCCCCGGTGGCATGCGTACGTGCTTGCCGCGTTCGTTACCCCAAAGGAGGCTGAAGGCTGGGAGCGCTCCCACTACACTCCCCTGTCAGAGAGGCGGGAGCAACACGCCATGAGGCATGCGCACATCCACCTGACCATCGGGGCGTTACTCGCCCTGCTCGCCGGACTGGGCCTGTTCGCCACGCCGGCCCAGGCCGCGCCGGTGATCTGCGAGAAGTACGGCTCCACCAGCATCCAGAGCAACCGCTACATCGTGCAGAACAACGTCTGGGGCGCCGACACCGCACAGTGCATCGACGTCAACCAGAGCGGCGGCTTCACCGTCACCCAGTCCGCGCACAACAACTCCACCAGCGGCGCCCCCGCCGGATACCCGTCGATCTTCGCCGGCTGCCACTACGCCAACTGCACCACGGGCAGCAACCTGCCCATGCAGGCCAGCGCCCCGGGCTTCGCCGCGCTGCGCAGCAGCGTCACCATGAGCTATCCCGGCTCCGGCACCTACAACGCCTCCTACGACCTGTGGTTCGACCCCACGCCCCGCACCGACGGCCAGAACACCGGCGCCGAGCTGATGATCTGGCTCAACCGGCAGGGCTCCATCCAGCCGATCGGATCCCAGGTCGGCACCGTCAACCTGGCCGGCGCGACGTGGCAGGTCTGGTTCGGCAACATCGGCTGGAACGTGATCTCGTACGTGCGCTCCTCGCCCTCGACCTCGCTCGACTTCACCATCGACACCTTCTACTCCGACGTGGTCAGCCGGGGCTACGGCCAGCGGTCGTGGTACCTGACCAGCGTGCAGGCCGGCTTCGAGCCCTGGATCGGCGGCACCGGCCTGGCGGTCAACTCCTTCTCGTTCGGCACGGGCGGCGGCACCGGTGACCAGACCCCGCCGAGCACCCCCGGCACGCCGGCGGCCTCGAACGTCACCTCGTCCTCCGCCACCCTCACCTGGGCGGCCTCCACCGACAACGTGGGCGTGGCCGGGTACGACGTGCTGCGCGCCACCGGTGACAGCTTCACCCGGGTCGGCGGCGGCACCGCCACCTCCTACACCGACACGGGCCTCAGCCCGTCCACCACCTACCGCTACCGGATCAGGGCCAGGGACGCCGCCGGCAACCTCTCGCCCGAATCGGCGGCCGTCACGGTGACCACCCAGCCGGGCACCGGCGGCGGAGGCTGCGCCGTCACGCCCACCACCCAGACCTCCTGGAACAACGGGTACGTCATCCAGCCGGTCACGGTCACCAACCGCGGCACGTCCGCGCTGAACGGCTGGACGGTCACGTTCCCGCTGCCGTCCGGTCACACGATCACCGGCATCTGGAACGCGAGCCACACCGTCAGCGGCGGCACGGTGACGGTCAGGAGCCTGGCCCACAACGGGAGCCTGGCGCCGGGAGCCAGCACCTCGTTCGGCTACCAGGCCACGCGGCCGGCCGGGAACACGCAGGTGCCCAGCGGATACACCTGCGCATGAGGACTCGCGCGGGCACGTCGCTTTGCGAGGGGCCCGGCCCGCGCGACGGAGGGGTACGGCTGGTGCTGCCGTACCCCTCATCAAATCGGTCAGTCGTGGCGCAGCGCCGTGTCGAGATCGTCCAGCCGCGCCTCCAGCTCGCTCAGGCAGGCGGGGGTGAGCCTGCCCTCCCTGAGCCGGTCGGAGAGCTTCTGGCGCAGGCTCCTGGTGCCGGAGGCGCGCGCCGACGGGCCGTGCTGCGGCGTCAGGGCGTTCTGCAGGACCTGCGTGAGGTCGAGCACGACGTCGTCATCCGTCGCGCCGCACGGGGTGCGCGCCCGCAGCACCGTCGTGAAGCCGGCCGCGGCCTGCTCGACGGTGATCACCGCGCTCGGCGTGCTCTCGATCAGCCTGGCCGTGGGTGACGGCGCGGGCTGGGCCTGCTTCGGCGGCGGCTCGGGCGCCGGCGGCTGCTGGAACCACAGCAGCGCCGACAGGGCCAGGGCCGCCGAGCCCGTCACCGTGAGCCCGCGCCGCACGTGGCGGCCCAGCGTCGCCGTGCCGAGCGTGGAGGTCAGCCCCGAGACGATCTGCGCCGCGGTCGGGCGGTCCTCCGGCTCGTGCGCCAGGCATCGCTGGCAGAGCGAGGCCAGCGCGTACGGCACCCCCGCCACCCGGGGCGGCGGCTCGGTCCTGTGTGCCGCCTCGATCTCCTCCCACGTCGTCCCCGGGTACGGCGTGCGCCCGGTGAGCATGGTGTGCAGCAGCACGCCGAGGGCGTACACGTCGACGGCCGGGTGGGTCGGCGCGCCGAGCAGCCGCTCGGGGGCGACGTAGGGAGGGGTGCCGCGGTCGTCGTCGGGGTCGCCCGCCCACGCCGCGATGCCGAAGTCGAGCAGCTTGGGGCCGCCGGCGGTGAGCAGCACGTTCTCCGCCGTGACGTCCCTGTGCACCAGGCCGCGGGCGTGCCCGGCCATCAGCACGCGGGCCAGCCGCAGCGCGATGGCCGCCGCCTCGGGCCACGGCAGCGGCCCCTTCTCGATGCGTTCGGCCAGCGGGGTGCCGTCGAGCAGCGGCATCACGACGTAGGCCGCGACGCCGCCGCTCGTGGTGACGGTCTCCCCGTAGTCGTAGATCTCGATGGAGTCGGGGTGGATGAACCTGGCCGCGGCCCGGGCCTCGCTGCGCACGCTGACCCGTTCTCCGGGGTCGGTGTGCAGCGAGGCCGTGAGCACCTTGACCGCGATCATCCGGTGCAGGGACTGGTCGAAGGCACGCCAGATGACCGACATGCCGCCGCGGGCCAGCGGGTCCAGCAACAGATACCTGCGGGCCAGGACGTCCCCAGGCTCAAGCCGACTCACGGACGACCAGTTCCGTTGGGAGCACGGGGTCGATCCCCGCGGCCCCCGTCAGGAGCAGCCTGGTGGCGACCGTGGCGAGCTCCTCGACGGGCTGGCGGATGGTGGTCAGGGCCGGGACGGTGTGCCTGGCGACCGGGGCGTCGTCGAACCCGATCACCGCCACGTCCGCCGGCACCTTGCGTCCCGCCCTGCGCAGGGCCTGGATCGCGCCCGCCGCCATCAGGTCGGAGGCGACGAACACGGCGTCCAGGCCCGGGGCATGGCGCAACAGCCACTGCATGGCATGGGTGCCCGACGCCGCGGTGAAGTCTCCGTAGGCCACGGGGACGTCGGGCGCTCCCGCCGCCTGCAGAGTGCGTACCAGACCCTCCAGCCGGTCGCGGGCGCCGGGTAACGACGGCGGGCCGCCGATGGCGGCCACGTTACGGCGGCCCGTGAGGAGGAAGTGCTCGGCCGCCTGGCGGCCGCCGTCGAGGTTGTCGACGTCGGCGAACGGCAGCTTGAGGTCGTGGGGCGGGCGTCCGATGTTGCGGACGGGGACGCCCGAGGTGGATAACTTGATCGCCAGGGGGTGACGCTCTCGCGCCCCCACGATCAGCACCGCGCCTGATAAGGCGGGCAGCGTGGAGGAGGTGGGGGTGACGGTGGTCACCATGAGGTGGGTGCCGTGCTCGGCTATCACGGCACCCGCTGCGGACAGGAGCCTGGCGTAGTAGGGCTCGGAGAAGAGCCGGGGTAAATGGTCACAGACCACTGCTGTGACACCGTCGGCCATGGTCTTGGCGGCCGTTCCCCGGGGTGCGCGTTGTCGGACGTATCCCATTCGGGACACGGCGTCGTAGACTTGGCGGCGGGTCGAGGTACTGACCCGCACCGAGCCTGTGAGGACTCGAGATGCGGTCGCGGGGGAAACCCCTGCAGCGGCCGCCACCTGTGCCAGTGTGGGCTGCTCGGTCATGGAGCACCTCGCGGAAAGATCCTGGGAGCGCTCCCACGTTACCAATGTTTCGCCGCTGTTAATAGGGCCTTTGCAAGGAGTGCGTCCGGCAGTACGGACGCACTCCGAATTTGCTCAGCTAGGGGCACTGGTAACCGGTAGAGGTTTCTGTGCCGGATGTGGATCACGGCATATTATCCATGCCCGATTTGTCTTATCCGGCGATCAGGAAACCCCTCCTACCCAAGATCAGTCGAAATCGGCGACGTCCACGTCCTCCAGCTGGCCGTCCGAGTCGTCGTCGCCGCGCGGCTCGTCCGAGCGGTCCACCGGCTGGCAGCCGGAGCCACAGCCACCGAAGCGGCTGCTGTTGATCGGGGTGAACTCCGTCGCCGGCGTGCCCTTGAGCGCGGCCAGCATGGTGTCCTTCCAGATCGGCCCGGGGATCGAGGCGCCGAACACCGAGCCGTAGTACTTGCCGCCGATGGTGACGCCGTTCAGCTTGTACTTCTGCGCGCCGCGCGAGTCGCCGATGCTGACCGCGCCCGCCAGGTCCGGGGTGAAGCCGGCGAACCAGGCCGTGGCCTGCGCGTCGGTGGTGCCGGTCTTGCCCGCGGCGGGCCGGCCGATGCCTCCGACGCTGCGCATCGTGCCCTGGGTGAACACCCCGGACAGGATGTGCGCGGCCGCGTCGGCGACCTCGGGGTCCAGGGCCTGCTTGCAGTCGGGCTTGTAGTTCGTCACCTTGCCGTTGCGGTCGGTGATCTTCGTGATGGCCATCGGCTTGCAGTACTTGCCGCGCGCGCCGATCGCCGCGTACGCGGTGGCCACGGTCACCGGGTCCATCTCGTTGGTGCCCAGCGTGAACGTCTCGTACTCGGTCAGCGCCAGGCCGTCGGAGCGCTTGATGCCCAGCGACTTGGCCGTCTTGATCGTGTCACAGAGGCCGACGTGCTCCTCCAGCTTCATGAAGAAGGTGTTCACCGAGCCCCAGGTGCCGGTCTGCAGCGACTTGAAGCCGCCGCCACCCTCGTCGTTGGTGACGGTGTGGGTGGGGTCGCCGATGTTCTCGCCCTTGCAGTTCTTGAAGGTCGAGTAGTACGGCGCGCGGTACCCGCTGCCGACGGAGAACCCATCGTTGATCTTCATGCCCTCCTTGAGGGCGGTGAGCAGGGTGAACGTCTTGAACGTCGAGCCCGCCTGGAAGCCGACGCCGCCGCCGTGCACGGCGTCCGCCACGACGTTGTACGACATCTCCTTCTTGCGCTTGTTCTGGCCGTACTTGCGGCTGGCGGCCATCGCCTTGATCTGCCCCGTGCCCGGCTGCACCAGCGCCTCGGAGGCCACCGGGTTGTCGGAGGCGAACACGTGCTTCTTGATCGCGTTCTCGGCGGCCTTCTGCATCTTCGGGTCCAGCGTGGTCTGGATCGTCAGGCCGCCCCGGTTGAGGAACTGGCTCCTGGCCTTGGCCGACTTGCCGAACGCCTTGTTGCTGAGCACCTCGTTGCGGACGTACATGCAGAAGTACGGATACGGGCTGGCCTCGCAGCCGCCGGGCAGGGGAGTGCCCTTGTAGCCGAGAGGCTTCTCCTTGGCCTCGGCCGCCTCCTCGGGCGTGATCTTCTTCAGCTCGGCCATCCGGTCCAGCACCACGTTGCGCCGGTTGAGCAGCTTCTTGCGCTGCGCCTTGCCCAGGTTGGGGTCCGTGGCGTTGGGGTCCTGCACGGCGCCGGCCAGGGTCGCCGCCTGCACGAGGTTCAGCTCGGAGGCCTTCACGCCGAAGAAGCGCTTGGCCGCCGCCTCGATGCCGTTGGCGTGGGCGCCGAAGTAGGCGATGTTGAGGTACTTCTCCAGGATCTCGTCCTTGGTGTACTTGTCCTCGACCGCCATCGCGTAGCGCAGCTCCCTGAGCTTGCGCGCGTAGCTGGCCTCCAGGGCCGCGTTCCGCTCCTCGTCGGTGGTCGCCGAGTTGAGCAGCACCTGCTTGACGTACTGCTGGGTGATGGACGAGCCGCCCTGCGCGATGCCGCCGGAGGTGAAGTTCTTGGCCAGGGCGCGGATGGTGCCCTCGATGTCGATCGCGCCGTGCTCGTAGAAGCGGAAGTCCTCGATGGAGATGATCGCCGTCTTCATGATCGGGGCGACCTGGTCGAGGGTGATCGTCTCGCGGTACTCCTCGTAGAACTGCGCGATCTGGTTGCCGTTGGCGTCCAGGACCGTGGTCTTCTCCGCGAGAGGGGGCTCCTTGAGGTCCTCGGGTTTGATCCCGAGGTCCTCCGATGCCGAGACGAACATCGCCCCTGTCCCCCCGACCGCGGGCAGCGCGATGGCCGCGGCGACCACGCCGGCCGCGGCGGCCGCCGCCGTCAGGCGTGCGACACTCGACAAACGGGAACCCATGCTGGTAAAACCTCCCCATCCTGGCAATACGGTGCATCCTAAACCCGGGCATGACATGCTCCAGGTAAAAGTTGGACGTCTGGCAAGGCCGGATTGTTCGGGGTTTTTCGCCGAAATCGGGGTCATCGGCTGGTTCGTGCAGCGTGGGGCTGGTGATACCCCTGAGATTCTTCGGCATTCCGCCACGCTGAGGCAAAGAACCGTGTCGCCCGCGCGGCCGGTCGGGGCCCGTCTGGCAACGTCTACCAGGGCATTTTCTTGCTGCCATGGTGGAGGGGCTAATGCGTCGTCGCGTCAGCGGCGACGGCGGGCACGCCGATCGGCTGCTCGCCGCCGCCAGGACCTGCTGGGGAGAGAGTCCCGCCGGTGACGGATGCGTCGTGGCGGAGGCGTACGACGAGGACCTGCGCACCGTGGTGCGGACGCTCACCGTCGCCAAGGCCGTCTGCGGGCTGCTCTCCGCTCGGCTGGCCGTCCTGACCAGGCCCGAGTGGATGCCGCTGGCCCGGGCGTTCGGCGCCGCGCAGGACCCGCGCCCCGAGCTGCCGCCCGCCGCGCTCGTCACCAGCAAGGCCGAGCGGGCCGTGCCGCGCGACCTCCCCGTCGTGCACGTGCACGGGACGGGGACGCTGCAGGCGTACGCGCTCTTCCCCGACCAGGGGCCGTGCTCCCTCCAGGACGAGCTGCCCGCCAGGGTCGGCGCCTTCTTCGAGCGGCACGTCTGGCCGCACAGGGAGCTCATCCGGCCCAGCGCCGAGCGGGTCGCCTGGCGGGCCAGGAACGGCTACCAGCTCCGTACGGACACCGAACGCCGCCAGCTCCGCCACCACGGCTGCGCCCGGCTCGGCTTCGACGCCGACCGGCCCACGATCGCGGTGCTCGGGCACGCGCCGGCGCGGGACGCGGAGCTCTTCGGGACGACGGCCGAGTTCGCCGGCGCCGACGAGAGCGCCAACTGGCTCTTCCTCGACCCCGTGCCCGCCGCCGACCATCCCCGCATCCGGTGCGTGGGCGGGGCCCTGTCGACCACCATGTTGTGGAGCATGGCGGACGTGGGCGTCGCGTTCGGCGACAGCGACCTGCCCGCCTTCGGCATCCCCGTCATCCAGGCCGGCTGGTCGGAGGGCGGCGCCTGCGGGGGCGCGCACGTGGCCGGCTCGCCGTACGAGCACCGGCGGCTGCTCGGGGAGGCCATCGCCAAGCATGCCAAGGGCGAGTCCATCCTCGGGCCCGAGCAGCGTGAACGCGCCCGGCTGTGGTTGTGGCTGCGCCGTTGCGGGGCCGACGTGCCCAGCCAGCTCCTGCCGCACTGGGAGCAGGGGGACGACTACGCGCGGGCGCTCGCCGTCAACCTGCGGCACGTGGAGCCCGGCGGTGATCCGCTGTACGGGGCCGTCGCGCGGATGTGGGAGCGGCGCGAGCCCCTGCTCACCCGATTCGACTTCCACGACCCTGCGGCGCTCGGCGCCCTGGGGAGCGCCCGATGACCGGGGCCGAGCTCCGTCCTGTTCGACCTGGCGGGAACGATCCCGGCGGGTTTGTTCGAATGGCGGGGCCGATCCCCGTCCGCAGCATCCGATGAGCGGCCGCCACGACACGGCCGGACCTATTCCCTCCAGGAGCCTCACATGAGCAGCTCAGGATCCGCCACCGACCTGGACCAGGTGATCCTTCCCGCCATCCCGCCCGTGCACCTGACCAGCGGCCAGGTCGCCCCCTTGCAGGTCACCGACCGGTTGCAGCGAGGCAGCCAGATCGTGGGCAGGTTCGAGACGTCCGGGCTGGCCGGGTTCAAGGTCTCGGCGCAGGGACGGCCGCTACGGGTACAGGTGTCCCTGTCGGCGGACGAGCGGTCGGTGAGCGGCTGGCAGAACGGTCATGCCGAGACCCCCACGCAGCCGCGCCTCGTACAGATCCGGTCCCAGGGCCGGCTGCGCCAGTGCGTGCTGCTGCGCGGCAGGAAGGCACACGCCAGGGTGGCCTTCGACCTGACGCCGGAGGAGATCCCCGACGACGGCCTGATCTGCGTCGAGGCGCTGGACATCACCGAGGGCGACGGCGTCTGCGACGCGGTGCGCCAGGCCGTGTCCGGGCGCGTCGCACCCGACGGCGTGGCCGGGATCCGGCTGGACAAGGTCGTGTTCGAGGAGCCGCCGCCGGTGGACTACGACCCGGACACGCTCGACGGGTTCCGCTGCGAGCTGTACTCGCTGATCAGCGCGGGCGGGCTGGCCAACGTCAACCGGCAGGGCGTACGGGCGCTGCGGTCCGGCATGTTCGTGGTGAACCCGGTGCTGAAGGACCGGTTCGGGTCGAGCGGGCGCATCACGCTGCGGCTCGGCACCAGGGCGGAGGCGGTGAGCATGATCCCCGCGACGTGGCGGCGGGTCAACAGCGAGCTGCGCTGGCTCCGGCACGCCACCAGGAAGCTGCTGCACTCGGCGGCGCCGTCCGTGGAGCGGATCCTCAGCTTCAGGGACGGGGATCTGGGGGCGCCCGAGCAGACGGTGCGCGGGAACGTGACCGAGCTGGAGCTGGCCAGCCCGGCCGGCTCGCCGCTGCTGGTGATCCTCGGCCCGTGCCCGGACGCGGTGCCCACCCTGGAGTCGGGCACCGCCCACTAGAATCCCGGCCTCGCATGCCCGGGCGCCGGCGGCGGCCGGGGGGTGGCGGAAGTGACGGCTAAGATGCGAGGTCATGGGCGACGCCATCGACAGGATCATCGAGCAGTGGCGGCGTGAGCGGCCCGACCTCGACCTGTCGGCCATGGGGGTCTTCGGCAGGCTCGCCCAGGTCACGCGGTTGATGGTGCCCCAGGTGGACCAGGTCTTCACCAAGCGCGGGCTGCGGCAGGGCGAGTTCGACGTGCTGGCCGCGCTGCGCAGGGCGGGGGCGCCGTACACGCTGATCCCGTCCGAGCTGTCGGACGTGCTGATGATGTCGCGCGCGGGCATGACCAACCGGCTCGACCGGCTGGAGGCCGCCGGCCTGGTCGAGCGCAGCCTCGACCCGGCCGACCGGCGCAGCTTCCGGGTCAAGCTGACCGAGGAGGGCCTGCGGGTCATCGACGACGCGCTCACCGAGCACGCCGCCAACCTCGCCCGCCTGGCCTCCCCGCTCACCCCCGAGGACGTCGAAACGCTCTCCGAGCTCATGCGCAAGCTGGTCAACGGTCCTCTTGGTAATCGCGGGGACGGCGGTGCCCAATGGACCCGGAAAAATGGCGATCACCTGTGATAACGCCGCTCACCGGGCAGTTGATTCGTGTGGGCACGAGCGATTTGCGAATCGAGACGACCCGGCATCTGCACTGCACGGTCATGCGCGCCAGCGGCGTGCTCGACCACGCGGGGCGCGTCCGGTTCAGTGCCCGCATCAACTCCGTGTGGGACTGGTCGCCCGGGCCCACCCTCGTGCTCGACCTGGCCGACCTCGACTTCTACGACTCGTCGGTCATCGGGGTGCTGGCGATGGCGATGCAGCGGATGGCCGAGGAGGGCAGCGGCCGGATCTTCGTCGTCCGCCCCTCCGACCACCTGCTGTCGGTGCTGAGGCTGACGGACCTGCTCCCGCACGTCGAGCTGCGGGACAGCGTCGAGCAGACGGTGGCGGAGCTGATGCTGCAGTCGGGGGATCCCGGGATCGCCGAGCGCTCCACGATCCCACGCTCGCCGATCATCTCGCGCTTGAACGTACGGCGCGATCACGGCTGAACCCGTACGCGACGGCCGTGCCCATCACACAAGCGATCAGGCCGCTGCACAGGCCGTGACCCGGCACGGGAGGCCGCTGCGCCGGTGTGGCCGGCCGCGCGTTCGTGCGCGGGGCGGCCGGCCACGTCCGGTCGTGCGTTACAGCCCGTAGGCCTCCAGCAGGCGGAGCCAGATCTCGCTCACCGTCGGGAACGACGGCACCGCGTGCCAGAGCCGGTCGAGCGGCACCTCGGCGGTCACCGCGATCGTGGCCGCGTGCAGCAGCTCCGCCGCACCAGGGCTCGCGAACGTGACGCCGAGCAGCACCTTCCTGTCCTCGTCCACGACGGCCCTGGCCTTGCCCCGGTAGCCGTCACCCAGCAGGTACGCCCCGGTGACCGCCCCCATGTCGTAGTCCACGACCCGTACCCGGAAGCCGTCGGCGCGCGCCGCCTCCTCCGTCCGGCCGACCGCGCAGATCTGCGGGTCGGTGAAGACGACCTGGGGCGCGCCGTAGCCGCCGGCGAGATCCCGCATCGCGGGCAGCTCGTCGCCCCGCGCCCGCGCGGCGATCACGTCGCCGCAGACCCTGGCCTGGTACTTGCCCATGTGCGTCAGCAGCGCCCGCCCGTTGACGTCGCCCACGGCGTACAGCCAGCCGCCCTCGACCCCGGTGGCCCGCAGGCTGTCGTCCACCTCGACCGGCTTGTCCTCCGGCAGGCCCACCGAGGCGAGCCCGAGGTTGCGGGTCGCGGGGTGGCGGCCGGTCGCCACCAGCAGCTCGTCGGCCTCCAGCGGCGGGCCCTCCGGCAGGTGGACGGTGACCTTCCCGCCGGGCTCGGGGCGCTCGACCCTGGCGACGTCGGTGTTGGTGCGAACGTCGATGCCCGCCTCGGCGAACGACTCGGCGAGCAGCTCCCCCGCGAACGGCTCCATGCGGTTGAGCAGCCGGCCGCCGCGTACCAGCACCGTGGTCTGCCGCGCGCCCAGCCCGTGCATGGCCTGCGCCATCTCACAGGCGACCACGCCGCCCCCGATCACGACCAGCCGCTCGGGGATCGCGGTCGCCGCCGTCACCTCGTGGCTGGTCCAGGGGGACGCCTCGGCCAGGCCGGGCGTGCGCGGGATGGCGGCGGTGCTGCCCGTGGCCAGCACCACGGCCTGGCGGGCCGTCAGGACGCGCTCCTCGCCGGTCTCCGTCGTCACGCGTACGCGCTTGGGGCCGTCGAGCCGGCCGCGGCCGCGTACGAACTCGGCGGGAACGCTCTCGACCCAGCGCACCTGACCTGCGTCATCGTAGCCGGACACGGCCTCGTCGCGTCTGGCCAGCACCTTGGCCGCGTCGATCGGCCCGAGCGAGAGGCCGGGCACCCGCGACACCTCGGCCGCCAGGTCGATCGGCCGCAGCAGCGCCTTGCTCGGCACGCACGCCCAGTAGGAGCACTCGCCACCGGCCAGCCGCTCCTCGACGATCGCCGCCGTGAGGCCGCCCCGCACGGCCCGGTCCACGACGTTCTCACCGGCGGGCCCCGCCCCGATCACGATGACATCGAACTCGTCAGCCACCCCTGCCTCCACAAGACTCGTTCGGTTATGGAGGAAATGCTTTCACGCGCGGTCGCCGGTCTGCGAACGTCCCCCAGGCCGGTGCGTCGGCCCGAGCCGGCCGGGAGCCGTGAGAGTCCTTTCATCTCGACCTCATCGTGGTCCAACGGCCCCCCGACAACCTGAGTCCAGCCGCGGAAATCCCGCGACCGGCTTCTAGGAGGAGCACATGGCTCAGGCATTAAGGCGAGCGCTGCTCGCCCTGGCGATCGCACTCGGGCTGGGCGCCGCCGCCACACTCGTCACGACGACCGGGGCGTACGCGGTCACTCTGACGAGCATCCAGACGACGGCCGACGATGACGACGATGACGGTGGCGGCAACGACGATGACGACGACGCACCCCGGGGCGGGGTGGACACGGGCGCGGGCGGGTCGGCCGCGCGGGACGATGATGACGACGACGACGGTGCTCCCCGAGGCGGGGTGGACACCGGCGTCGGCGGTTCGGTCGCGCGAGACGACGACGATGACGACGATGACGGCGCGCCGCGTGGTGGCGTCGACACCGGCATGGGCGGGACTGCCGGCAAGGGAGCCGTCGAAGACAGCACCAGTCTGACCGAGTCCACGCAGACCGGCTTGGACGCGGTCAACGTCAGCAACTCGCGGGCAGGTGAATCCGCCGGCAGTGAGGCCGGCGACAGCGGGTCGGTGCCTCTGGTGCCGCTGAGCCTGGCGGGCGCCGCCCTGCTGGGAGTCGGCGCGTACTGGTTGCGGCGCACGTTCTTCGCGAGCAGCTGAGCATGCGCACCAAGCTGGCGGCCGTGTCGTGCCTCATGGTCACGGCCACCGCCTGCGCCACCGGCAACGCCACCACCGCCACCCAGCCGGAGGCGGCGTCCGCCCCGAGCGGCTCCTTCCACGGGAGTGCCGGTGTCCCGGGTGGCCGAGATCAAGTGGGTGCGGGAGTTGCGAGCCGTGCAGGTTTCGAGGGCGTTGGGGCGGCGGGCGGTGCAGGTTACGGGGGTGCCGGTGCCGCGAGCCGGGCGTGGTCGGCCGGTGGCAGTGCCGGGGACGTGGCGGACCCTGTGCGGTTGCGGATCCCGGCGATCAGGCTGTCCACCCGCGTGATCCCGCTGCGACTCGACGCCAAGGGCCACCTGGTCGCTCCCACCAGGTTCGACCGGGTGGGGTGGAACAGGTCGGGCCCGGAGCCCGGCGAGAAGGGGGTCGCCGTGATCGCCGGTCACGTCGACTCCGCGACCGGGCCGGCGGTCTTCTACCGCCTGCGCCAGCTACGCAAGGGTGACCGCATCCACGTGGACCGCGCCGACGGCAGCACGGTCACGTTCACGGTCGGCCGCCTGGCCCGCTATCCCAAGAGCCGCATCCCGGACAAGGAGGTCTACGGTCCCGCTCCGGGGGCTCAGCTCCGGCTGATCACCTGCGGCGGCACGTTCGACCGCACCCGCCGCAGCTACCGCGACAACGTCATCGTGTTCGCCCGTTGAGGTGACATCGCGGGGCCGTGCCGCCGAGGAGACACCTCCCCGGCGGCACAGCCATGCCCGCGTTCGCCGTCACGTACGACGGCCGTCGCAGGTCGCATTCGCCGTCACGTACCGCCGGCGTCGCAGTCCGTTAACCCGCGCGCCGTAGCGTGCCCGCATGGCGGATGACTACCCCACCTCGGTCCCGTACCGGCAGTCGACCGACGGCTACCACACCTACCGGATCCCCGCGGCGGTGGTGACCCGGGCAGGGACGGTGCTGGCGTTCGCGGAGGGGCGGCGGGGATCGGCGTCCGACTCCGGGCACATCGACCTGGTGCTGAGACGATCGTCCGACGGCGGCCGCACGTGGGGCGAGCTGCAGGTGGTGGCGACGGAGCCGCGGCGGGGTACGGCCGGGAACCCGGCGCCGGTGGTGCTGGACGACGGCCGGATCCTGCTGGTCTTCGTACGGCAGGGCCCCTCGGCCACCGAGGAGAAGATCAGGCGCGGCCAGGTCTCGGCGGCCGACGGGCGGCGGGTGTTCGTCCAGGTCAGCGAGGACGACGGGGTCACCTGGTCGGAGGCCAGGGAGATCACGCAGGGCACGAAGCGGCCCGAGTGGCGGTGGTACGCGACCACGCCGGGCCACGCGCTCGTGTTGCGCCAGGGCAAGCACGCGGGCCGCGTCGTCGTTCCCGCCAACCACTCGCTGCCGCCCAGCGGGCAGGACAACGGGACCGAGGGCAAGTACAACGGGGGCCACTCGCTGCTGAGCGACGACAGCGGGCAGACCTGGCGGATCGGGTACGTGGACGACAACCCCGACGGGTACGTCAACGTGAACGAGACCACCGGCACCGAGCTGCCCGGCGGCCGGATCTACGTCAACACCCGCACCGACTCCACCGCCCCCGGCACGAGGGCCGACGCCTACTCCGCCGATGGCGGGCAGACGCTGGAGCTGCCGTTCCGGCCGCAGGCGGGGCTGGCAGGGCCGGTGGTGGAGGGCAGCGTGTTGTGGTGCGAGTCGCCGGAGGTGCTGCTGTTCTCGGGCCCGGCGGCGCCCGACGCGCGGGCGCTGATGACCGTGCGCGCCAGCCACGACCACGGCGTGACCTGGCGGGCCGTGCACACGGTGTCCGGGCTGCCCGCCGCCTACTCCGACCTGGTGCGGGTGGACGGCGACACGGTGGGCCTGCTGTTCGAGACGGGGAACTTCGGCCCGTACGAGAGCATCGCCTTCCGCCGCATCCCCGTCTCGGAGCTGGCCGCGCCGCCTGCCTAGGGGCCGGCCGGAGTCCGGCCGTCGGCGTTGAGGATGTTCATCACCATGATGAGCCCGTGTACGGCGTCGTCCTCCGTACGCAGGTGTGACAGCTGCACGGTCAGCGGCGCCGGCCGGCCGCGGCGGTTGACCGCGTCGAGGACCAGCCCGTCCACCGTCGAGAGCGGGCTGGAACCGTCGGCGAGGGCGGTGCGCAGGCGCGGCAGGAGCAGCTCCAGCGGCAGGCCGATGTCGAGCCCGGAGAGCGGCTCGCCGACGGCCTCGTCGGAGCGCACCCCCCACAGCTCCTCGGCCCCCGGCCCCCAGACCACCACCCGCAGGTCGCCGTCCAGCACCACCACGGCGTCGCCGAGGCTGCGCACCACCGAGGAGACGAAGCTGTTGACGTCGTCGAGCTCGATCGTGCGGGCCGTCAGGGCGTCGTTGATGTGCTGGAGCTCGTCGTTGGTGGACTGGAGCTCCTCGTTCATCGTCTCCAGCTCCTCGTTGGTGGACTGGAGCTCTTCGTTGGTGGTCTCCAGCTCCTCGTTGGTGGACTGGAGTTCCTCGTTGGTGGTCTCCAGCTCCTCGTTGAGCGACTGCAGCTCCTCGTAGGCCTGTTCGAGTTGCCTGTTGGCCTGCTCCAGCTCGTCCCTGAGCTTGCGGTAGCGGGTGACGTCGTAGAAGTGGATGCCCATCCCGACCAGGTTGCCCGAGCCCAGCAGGGGGACGACGGAGACGTCGAAGACGCCGGCCTCCGGTGATCCGACGCGGTGCCAGACCACCTCCTGCAGCTCCACCGGGCGCAGGTCGTGGCGGGCCTGCTCGATGACCGAGCGCAGCTCCACCGGGCGGTAGGAGACCTCCAGGTCCTGGAAGGGGCGGCCGATGTCGCGCGGGTTGAGGTTGAACAGGGCCTCGGCCCTGGAGTTGGCCAGCGCCAGGTTGCCCGAGACGTCCACGACGATCTGGGCCACGGGACCGGAGCTGAGCGCCACGGACGCCAGCGTAGGCAGGCGTGCGGCCAGGTCCGCGGCGGCGCCGGCGACCGACCACGGCGCGCGGTTGCCGTGGTGGACGGACCTGATCTTCCTGAACAGGCGCATCCGCAGGTCGACCGGCTCGAACTTGTCGCTGTGGTTGAGCAGCATCTCCGCCTTGCCCAGGAACAGGAACCCCGGGTCGGACAGCGCGAAGTGGAAGCGCCGGACGATGTTGAGCTGCATCTCCGTGTTGAAGTACATCAGCGTGTTGCGGGCCAGCAGCAGGTCGACGCGGGAGATCGGCGCGTCGTGGGTGAGGTCGTTGCGCCCGAAGATGAGCTGGCGGCGCAGGTCGCGGCGGAAGGTGAAGCCGTTGTCCACCTGCTCGAAGTAGGTCTCGCGCAGATCGATCGGCACGTCGGCGAGCGACCGGTCGGTGTAGACGCCCGTCCTGGCGGCGTGCAGCGCCTTCTCGTCGAGGTCGGTGCCGTAGATCTTGACCCGGTCGCGGAACTCGTCCAGGCCGAGCTCCTCGGCCAGCACCATGGCGATGGTGTAGGCCTCCTCGCCGGTGGCGCAGCCGGCGCTCCAGATCCTGATGGGCTGGCCCGCCGGCTTCTGGCCGAGCAGGGCGGGGATGACGAGCTCGCGCATCCGCTGCCACGCGGCGGCGTCCCTGAAGAAGCTGGTGACGTTGATCAGGAGGCTGTCGAAGAGCCGCGTGAACTCCTCCGGCTCCAGCTCCAGGAGGTCGCGGTACTCGCCGTAGTCGCGCAGCTTCAGCGCCTCGAGGCGGCGGGCGATCCGCCGGATCAAGGTGTTGCGCTTGTAACCCGTGAAGTCGAAACCGCGTGTCTCCTTGAGGAGAAGGAGGAGGTCGTCGAACTCACGCTCTTCCTCTGTGGTCACGAACGAAGCCTACGCCGATCCTGGCTGCTCAATCCGTCAGCAGGGTGTCACCATCGCGACCGATGCTGGATTGCAGCATGCGAATGGTGCTCAACGCCTCGCTGGTACGCTCCAGCTCCTCGTCGAAGTAACGCAGCGACACGTGCTGGCCCCGCTCCTCGGCGGAGCGGCGCATGCGTTCGAGCACGCGCAGCCGCTCCTCCAGCCGCTGGATCGCGACCCACAGGGCCCGTTCGACAGCGTCCGACTGCGCGTTCATCATGCTGTCCCGGGACCACGCGTGACCCACCCTGCAGACGTACCGGTGGGTCGTGCTGCTCCGCTGCTCGTAGATGGGCCCGTTGCATTCCGGGCAGCTGAAGGCGATCAGCTCTCCTTCGGGCTCCCCCAGCGACGGAGCCTCCCGCAGGAACTGCTCGACCTCACGCTCCATCTCGCTGTCGCACACCTGGTCCTCCGCACTCACAGGGATGCGGCTCTGTTCCATGATCCACCGGGCGATCTCGCGTACCGGGAGCGCCCGCGCTGCCGCCACCGCCCTCATGGCGGCCGCCGGCATGCCGGGAAAGGCGCACTCCTCCGGATCCTGTACGGCGACCGCGCCCCCACGCCTGTCGACCGCCTCGCATCCTTTCGCCCCGTCGTCGAGCGTGCCGCTCAGCACCACGGCCGCCGTGCGTGCTCCCGCGTCCAGGGCCGCGCTCATGAACAGCGGATCGGCCGCCGGGCGGTGCCCGTTGTGCCGCGGGCCCCGCGACAGGCGGACCTGACCCTCGTTCAGGAGCAGGTGGAAATCGGGCCGGGCGACGTACACGCGGCCCGGGCGCAGGGTCTCTCCGTCCTCCGCGGGGGCCGCCTTGAGCGGCCCTGCCCGGTCCAGGATGCTGGCCAGCACGCTGCTGCCCTGCGGCGGCACGTGCAACACCACCAGCACCGCCGCCGGCAGGTCCGACGGCAGCTCGCTCAGCAGGACCCGCAGCGGCTCGACACCGCCCGCCGAAGCGGCGACCACGACCACGTCACGTCCTGCAGGCACCATGTCCTGCCCTCTATCCGCGGGGGCGGGCCTCATGCATGCGCGTGCCCGGTCAGGGCCCGCGATCGGAAAAGTGCGGAGTCACCCGGCGTGTCTGGCCGAGTGTCAGGATCGACCGTGCTTCCGAGAGGCTGCTGCGCATGGCCAGCAGGCTGTCGTCGCAGCGGCGGCGGCTCCTGAGGAGCCGCGTGCGGGCCTCGGTCGCGATGTGCAGCCGGTCCTGCAGTGCCTGCTGCTGATGGCGGATCTCGTGGCGCAGCGAGCGCGACTCAAAGATGATCTTCGGTAGCCGGCTCGCGTCGAGCTCGATGGGCGGGTCGGCCGGGCGGGCCTGCGCGGGTTCCGGTTCGCGTCGCGGCCGGGCCTGCTCCCGGGCGGAGGGCTGGGTACGGAGCACGGGACGCATGCGCGGCAGGTGACGGCGCTTCACGGGCGGCTCCGGGGTCCGGTACGCCTCGACGCCGGCCGCCGCGAGGGCCTCCGGCATGCTGGTGAACATGGGGATCGCCGGGGACCGCTCGCTCATCAGCGCGATGAGCCGGCGCAGCGACGGTTGCGCTTCGGCCAGGGCCAGGTAACCGTCCTTCTCCTGCAACGCGCGGTGCGTACGGGCGAGCAGCTCGAGCCCGTTCAGGTCGCAGAACCACAGGTCGCCCGCGGCCACCAGCACCTGCTTGACCGGGGTCTGCGGCAGCGGGTCGAGGAAGGCCGCCAGGACCGGTTTCGTCGTCGAGTCGAGCTCCCCGGTCAGCGCGATCACCAGGGTGACGTCGTCGACGGGCACGAGGCGCACCGACAGCTGCATCATGGCGAGCCCCCTCTCTCTGTGTCGGCGCGCCTTGGGGACGGCCGCGCGTGGCAGATTCCGGCTCGCCCTCCATCCTCTCGCCCGGCAGCCCAAAGGGCCAGGCGATTCCCCGTCAACTACCCTGCCGGACGCTGAGAAAGTTGGGCAGACCGGTCCAGCTGTCGCCCGGCGGGGCGCCGTCCAGCCGCGCGACCAGGTGGGCCTTCACCGGGATGCGCTCGGCGAAGAGGGCCTCCCGGTCGGCGCGTACGTCCCGCGTGTCCGGCAGCGCCCCGGACGCCTCGCGGGCGGCGGCGGCCACGATCGCCCAGAGCCGCCGCTCGACCACCCTGTCGCGCCGGCCGAAAAGGGCGATCAGGCTGCCGAACGTGGTGCCCACCAGCGAGCCGAAGAGCTTGGCGTGCAGGACCGCCGGATCGTCGCTGAGCAGCCTGGCGCTGACCGGCGGCGGCTCGATCCCGTTGCGCGCCAGCCTGGCGGGGCTGATCCGCACGTCGGCCAGGTCGCGGTAGATCAGCCGGTACGGCAGTCCGTCCCCGCCGAGCGCTACCAGCAGGTTCTGCCCGTGCGCCTCCAGCGCCACCCCGAGTGCCAGCATCCCCAGCGTGTCCGCCAGGGCGAGCCGGGCGAACGCGGCCAGCCAGGCGGCCGGGTCGTACGCCATCGCCCGGGTGACGGCGGCGACGGGCAGCACGGGGCCCTTCTCGGGGGTGGGCTCGCGGAGCATGCAGGACAGGTCGGCGCTGTGCTCGCCGTTCACCAGGCCGGCGGCCCCGGTCAGGTAGCGGGCGATGCGCAGGCCGCCGCCGCACCGGGCGGACAGCGTGGTGAGCAGGCTCGACAGGGGGACGCAGTCGCGTACCGAGCCGGGGGAGATGTCCCTGACGCCCGAGGTCATCCGGGTGGTGAACGCGGTCTTCAGGTGCGGGCCGCCGTCGAGGGGGGCGAGGGTGCGTACGGACATGAGCGGGCGGGCCCTGATGGCGCCCGTGGCGTGCGGGCGCAGGCCCAGGGCGGGCAGGACGTGCCGGCTCTGCCACGGGTGCACGGGCATCAGCAGCCGGTCGCCGTCCACGAGCGAGGCGGGCCACGGCCCGGAGACGAGGCAGTCGCGCAGGAGCAGGGCCAGCAGGTCGAGGGCGACGGTGGGGCGGTGCTCGGGCATGTACGCGAGCTGCTCGGCCACGGACACGCCCGGCCGGTTGCGGCACCCCGGATGGTAGGGGTGGCCGTCCACCACGCTCTGCTCGTGATCCTCCGGGGTGTCGCCCGGCTGCGGTGAGGCGCCGGCGCGGGACAGGGCCATGGAGGCGACGCTGTGGTCGAGGTCCTCGACCAGCCGGTCCGTGCAGGGCAGGCCGAGGGCGGCCAGCAGCTCGGCCGGGTGGGTGTGGGGCCGCCCGTCCAGCCAGAGCGCGGGCTCCTCCCCGAGGTCGTACGGCCGCCGCTCCCGCCCCGTCAGCTCGCGCCCGTCGGCCAGCAGCAGCCGCGCGTGCCCGGCGGCGGTCAGGCCGGGGAGCGGTTCGTAGAGCAGTCCCCGCCACAACCTGCCCATGACGGCGGCCCGCGCGCCGGGGAGTGCCGCGGCGTAGCGGTCGGACAGGTCGGGCCGGACGAGGGCCAGTTCGGCGGCGAACTCACCCTCTAAACGCCTCATAACCCCCATCTTCCCCAGAAACAAGCCTGATAGCTACGCTGAGGGCACCAATGGGGACAAAGGGTAGGAGTAGGGTCGCCATGGCTTTCACCGACGGCCTCCTGCCCGCCGCAGGGTCAGGGCTCGAAGCAGAGTCCCTCGCCGTGACGGCGCTGCTGAACTGCCTCATCCGCGAGGTGGCCAGGCCCGCCGAGCCCGGCACCTTCCTGCTGCCCGCGAGCGGTCACCTGCTGCGGGTCGGCGGCACCCGGTTCCCTTCCGCCCCGGCCCTGCGTACCCCCGACGGCTGGTGCCCGCTGCCCCTGCCGGAGCTGGTCGCGCTGACGGCCGCCGAGCTGCGGGCGGCCACCGGCGTCGCCAACGACGTGCTGCCCGCCGAGATCCTCGACAGCCGGGACGTCACGGCCACCCTGCTGGCGGCCAGGCGCACGACCGTGCCGCCCGCCGACGCGTACCTGCGCTCCGAGCAGGCGCTCGTCGCCGGGCACCGCTACCACCCCGCGCCCAAGGCCCGCGGCGGCGGCCGTCCGGAGTCCTGGCTGCATTACTCGCCCGAGGTGCGGGCGAGCTTCCCCCTGCCGCTGCTCGGCGTGCCCGCCGACGACCTCGTGGAGGACGGGGACGCGAGCGCCCTGGACCGGCTCGGCGGCCTCCCCGGCGACGGCCTGACCCTGCTGCCCGCCCATCCCTGGCAACTGGAGCTGCTGGGCGGGACCGGCCTGCGCCCCGTGGGCGTCACGGCCGCCGCCGTGGCCACCGCGTCCATCCGCACGGTGTACCTGCCGGAGGCCGACCTGTTCTGCAAGTTCAGCCTGGACGTGCGGATCACCAACGACGTCCGCCGCCTGTGGCTGCACGACCTGCGCCGCCTCTCGCTCGTGGCGGCCCTGGTGGACGTGGCCTTCGACGACCTGCCCCGCCACCTGCCGCGCCCGGCCGTGCTGCGCGACCGCGGCTGGCGCAGCGCCCGGCTGGGCGGGGACGGGGGCGAGGCGCTGGCCGTGATCGTCCGCGACGGGCTGGGCGAGCACCTGCTCCCCGGGCTGACCGCGCTGCTGGCGGCCGGGATCAGCGAGGGCTTCCCCGGCAACCCGCTCGACGCCCTCGACGAGGACGGGGCGCTCGTGTGGTGGGAGCGGTACCTGGAGCACGTCGTGCCGCCGGTCCTGCACGCGTACCTGCGGCACGGGGTGGTGCTCGAATGTCACCTGCAGAACGTGCTGATCGCGGTGGACGAGCACGGCATGCCGGGGCAGGCGCTGTTCCGCGACCACGAGGGGATCAAGCTCGTCGCCGAGCGCCATCCGGGTCTCGGCGCGCCCGTGCTGGGCGGCGTCCGGGCCTGGGAGCGGCTCGTGTACTGCCTGCTCACCAACAACCTGTGCGAGATCGCCGGCGCGGTGACGGCCCGGCACCCCCGGCTGCGGGACGAGCTGTGGGCGCGGGCCAGAGCCGCGTTCGCCGCCGCGGCCAAGGAGTACGGCGACCCGCCGGAGCTGCGCGACCTGCTGGCCGCCGCGCACATCCCCGCCAAGGCCAACCTGCTGCTGCGCTGGCTGGACGCCGATGGCGCGGCCATGCGCTGGGTGCCGATCCCCAACCCGCTGCGGCTCTTCACCCCCTAGGGGCGCTCCTGGAGCCAGGGCGGCTGCTCGCGGTCCTTCGCGGGACGGTCCTCGTGCGGCCACGGCGAAGCGGCCACCACCATGCCGTACAGCACGTGGTCGGCCAGCAGCGCCAGCCGCTCGGCCGTGCCGTGCCGGCGCTGCAGGCCCAGCGAGGGCGCGATCGCCACCTCGAAGGCGGCCCAGGCCAGCAGCCCGTAGGCCGGCCCCGCCCACCGCCGCCGGCGTACCGCCCGTGGCAGGCAGCCGAAGAACGCGCCGCCGGCCGCCCCGTACACCCAGTGCACGATCTCCACCACGGCAGGCCGCCGCTCGGCGGGGACGTCGTGGAAGGCCCTGGGCGCGGTGTGCTCGATCACGGACTCCGGCGGGGTGCTCGGCACCATGCCGAGCGCGGTGGTGAGCTGCCGCAGCCCCGACATCGCCATGGAGGCGATCGCGCCCCTGGCGGCCGCCCGCGCGATCGGCTTGCGCTCCCGCTCGGGCTGTACGTGTCCGCGCAGGTGGGAAGGGGTCTGCAGGGTCTGTGTCATGGAGTCCCGACTACCGAACGGCACGGCGGCTAAACCTCGCTACGGCAGCGAGCGCATGCGGCCGATGATCGCGGTCGTGGAGCGGTCGGGCAGGTAGCCGAGCACCCGCACCTCCCCGCCGAGCGCGCGGACCAGCGGTGCCTCCGGCAACATCTCCGCGGTGTAGTCGCCGCCCTTCACGTACAGCTCGGGCCGCATCATCCTGATCAGCCGCTCCGGCGTGTCCTCGTCGAACTCGGTCACGTAGTCCACGTCGTTGAGCGCGGCCAGCACGGACATCCTGTCCTCGCACGGGTTCACCGGCCGGCCGGGGCCCTTCAGCCTGGCCACGCTGGCGTCGCTGTTGACCGCCACCACCAGCACGTCGCCGAGCTGCCCCGCCTGCTCCAGGTACGTCACGTGGCCCCGGTGCAGCACGTCGAAGCAGCCGTTCGTGAACACCACCCGCTCGCCCCTGCGCCGGTGCTCGTCCAGGAGCTGGGCCAGCCGCTCGGCCGTCTGCACCGTGCCCTCCTGGCGGCGCAGCGCGCGCAGCAGGTCGTAGCGGGTGCAGACGGCGGTGCCCTGGCGGCGTACGACCACGCCGGCCGCCGCCTGCCCCGCCTCCGACGCCTCCTCCGGCGAGGCCCCTGTCGCCAGCCAGAGCGCGAACGCGGCCGTGTACGTGTCGCCGGCTCCCGTGGCCATGTGCTGCGGCGCGGGCCTGGCGTAGGTCCGGTACGGCGGATGGCCCTTCCTGTGCAGCAGCGTGCCCTCGCCGTCCAGCGTGGTGACCACGATCCCGGCGCCGGTCAGCTCCAGCAGCCGCTCGGACCGGCCCATCAGGTACGCGGGCCGGTCCACCGCTCCGCCGTCGTCGCCGAGCAGGCGGACGACCTCGGCGTAGTTCGGCAGCACCGCGGCCGGCGCGCACTCCCGCCACGGCGCCACCCCGTGCGCGTCCACCACCAGCAGCGGCAGCCCCACCAGCGCCTGCCGGACGGCCGGGGTGAACACCCCGCCGCCGTAGTCGCACGCCACCACCACGTCGGCCTGCGCCACGGCCTCGACGACCCGCCCGAGCAGCTCGCGCTCGGCCGCCTCCGGGATGACGGACAGATCCTCCTCGTCGTAGCGGGCGGTGAGCTGCCCGCTGGTGATCAGCCGCCGCTTGTGCGCGGTGCGCCGCCCCGGCACGGTCACCAGGTCGGCGCCGACGCCGAGCATCCGCAGCGAGCGCTCCAGCTTCTCGCCGCAGGCGTCGTCGCCCATCACGCCGACGAGCCGGACACGGGCGCCGAGCGCCACCAGGTTGGCGGCGGTGTTGGCGGCGCCGCCGGGGGCGTCCTCGGTCAGCTCCAGGCTCATCACGGGCACCGGCGCCTCCTGCGCGAGGCGCTTGGCCGAGCCGTGCAGCCACGAGTCGAGCATGACGTCGCCGACGACCACGGCGTTGACGATCCCATCTGTGCCCATAAAGGAGCGAGTACCAGTAAAAGACCAGCTCAAACCCCATATAGCGGAAGTTACGCACGCGAGGCCCCGGGTAGCCAGGCCGCTATGACAGCGCTGATCGGGGACGTCCGGCGGATCGCCGTGCTGCGGGCCAACGCCATCGGGGACTACCTCATGGCCGTGCCCGCCCTGGACGCGCTCAAGCGCGCCTACCCCGGCGCGCGCCTGACGCTGCTGGGCACCGCCTGGCACGCCGGCTTCCTCACCGGGCGGCCGGGGCCCGTGGACGACGTGGTGGCGCTGCCGCCGATCTCCGGCGTCTCCACCCGGGAGCCCGGCCACCCGGCGCCCGAGGAGCTGTGCGCGCGGCTGCGGCAGCGGGAGTTCGACCTGGCGGTGCAGATCCACGGTGGCGGCCGGTTCTCCAACCCGTTCGTGCGCCGGCTCGGGGCCCGGGTGACCGCCGGGCTGCGCGCGCCGGGGGCCGAGCGGCTGGACCGCTGGGTGCCGTACACCGACTACCACCACGAGACCCTGCGGTTCCTGCAAGTCGCGGCGCTGGTCGGCGCGGTGGACGGCGGGCTGGAGCCGCGGGTGACGGTCACCGGGGCCGACCGCGCCGAGCTGTCGCGCGCGCTCGGGCAGCCGCCGGCCGGCCTGGTGGCCGTGCATCCGGGTGCGACCGACCCGCGGCGGCGCTGGCCGGTGGAGCGCTTCGCCGAGGTGGCCGACCTGACCGGCCGGCCCGTGGTCGTGACCGGCACGCGGGCGGAGCGGGAGCTGGTGATGGGCGTGGTCGAGGCGATGCGGCGGCCCGCCATCCCCGTCGTGGGCGCGCTCGGCCTCGGCGCGCTCGCCGCCCTGTACGAACGCTGCGACCTCCTGATCGCCAACGACACCGGCCCCCGCCACCTGGCCGCGGCCGTCGGCACCCCCACGGTCGCCGTCTACTGGTGCGGCAACCTGATCCAGGCCGGCCCGCTCAGCAGGACCGCGCACCGGCCGCTGATCTCCTGGACCACGTCCTGCCCGAGCTGCGGCGCGGACGGCGTGGACCCGGCCGCCGAACGTTGCCCGCACGACGAGTCCTGGGTGCGCGACGTCTCGGTGGACATGGTGACGGAGCAGGTGGAGGACCTGCTGGCCAAGGGGGACCGATGACCGAGCGGGTGCCGACCCTGCCTGAGGAGGACCGATGACCGACCACGCCGTGCTCGACGAGCTGCGACAGGCCATTGAGGAGGCGTTCCAGGGGCGCGAACGGGTGGTGATGCGGGAGGTGTACGCGCAGGCCTCCCGGCACGTGAACTTGTCCGCGGACCTGCTGACGCACCTCAACGAGCTGCCCGAGGGGCCCTACGACAAGCGGGAGCTGACCGAGGCGATCAACGAGGTGATCGCCCGCAGGGGCGAGCAGGACACGCTGGGGCTGCTGGAGGTGCCCAGGCAGGCCGGGCCGCCGGAGGAGCACCGGTCGGCCTGGCCGGAGGAGGACGAGGGCCCCGATCTGATGCGGTAGGCATAGCGGGAGGTGCCGCGCGGCGTCTGAGAGGGTGATGTCGATCCCCTGGAGGTGACCGTGGACGCCGCGGACGAGCAACGGTTCCGCGAGTTCGTGGACGCGCGTTCTCCTGCCCTCATGCGGCTCGGGTTCCTGCTCACCGGTGGTGACCAGCACGCGGCCGAGGACCTGGTGCAGACCGCGCTGACGAAGCTGGCCGCCCGATGGCGGCGGGTGGCCGCGCCGGAGGCGTACGCCAGGCAGATCATGTACCGGCAGCAGATCAGCTGGTGGCGGGCGAGCACGCGGCGCGGCGAGGTGCTGCAGGCCGGCCCGCCAGAACGGGAGGCGCGCGACGCGCACCACCAGAGCGAGCTGCGCCTGGTGCTGCGCTCCGCGCTGGCCAGGCTCACCGCCCGCCAGCGCGCGGTGCTGGTGCTGCGGTACTACGAGGACCTGCCCGAGCAGGACGTGGCCCGGGTCCTGGGCTGCTCCATCGGCACGGTCAGGAGCACCGCGCACCGATCGCTGGCGCGGCTGCGCGAGATCGCCCCCGAGCTGGCCCGTGACCTGGAGGTGACCACGTGACCCGGCTGCTTCGCGACACGCTGGAGGACTGGGCCGACGAGGCCAGGGTGCCGCCTGGCCTGGCCGACCGGGCGCTACGGAGGCGCGCCTGGAAGCCGTACGGTGCCGCCGTGCTGGTCGCGGCCATGATCGCGGCCATCGCCGTGTTCGTCACCGGGCAGGGCGAGCCCGAGCCCGTCGTACGGCCGGCCACCGGCATCCCGCTGCCGCCCCGGCCGTCGCCCGCGCCCACGGACGTGCGTACGGACGTCGAGCACAGCCCGCCCGCCAAGCTCATCGCGGCCGGCCGGATGGCCGTGTCGGCGTACTACCGGACCAGCCTGGAGCCGGTCTCCGGCGACCAGAAGCGGATGCGGTACACCTGGTCCCTGTACGACCCGCGCACCGACGGCTACGAGCAGACGCCGTACGCGTGGGTGGACGTCGCCCCCGGGATGCAGGTCGCGGCGGTGATCGAGGGGGACCTGCTCGGCAGGCGGGTCGGGGTGATGGACCTGAACACCCGGCAGATGCTGGGCTGGTTCGAGCTGGAGCACTCCGTGGGATCCGTGGCCTGGTCCCCGGACGGCACCAGGATCCTGGCCACCGCCTACTCCAGCTACCCCGACCTCATGGAGGGCGAGGGCGACCAGATGCACCCGGTGAGGACCGGCAGCCCGCGTACCGGCTACTACGTCATCGACACCCGGACGGGCGAGACGGCCTACCACGAGCTGCCTCCGCTGGGCGACAGTCTCCCCGGCGACGAGCCAGGCAAGCCGTTCAACATGAACAACCGCCAGGACCTCGGCTGGAGCCTGGACGGCACGCTGATCTGGGCGCCCACGGTCACCGAGCCCGACCGGCTCTTCTACACCCTGGACGGCGAGCCCACGGACGCACCCGAGGGGGAGCAGTACCGCCGTATGACGGGCATCTCCGCCATCTCCCCCAATGGCCGGCTCGTGCTGGGTGACGACGGCCTGCCCACGAAGATCACCGAGGTGGGGACGGGGCAGGTCGCCGGGCGGCAACGGGTGCTGCAACTGCACGCCTGGGCGGATGACGAGAACGTCATCGCCCTGGGCTGTGCGGGGAAGTGCGAGGACGAGTTCAACAACGGCCTGGTGCTGGTCAGCGTGGACGGCTCCAGGATGACCCAGCTCGCCGCCAACCGCGACAGCAACGGTGACGGCGCCTGGCGCTGGGTGCTCACTCCGAGGTGACGCCGGTGCCGAAGACCGCCTGGATGAGCCGCTGGTTCGCCTCCTGGAAGGCGGCCGCCATGGACATGGTGGCGTCGTCGACGTAGTTGAGCGTGGCGGTCAGGGTGGTGGCGCCGTCGGGCGTGCTGTACATGAGTGCGGCGTGGCCGGCGGCGCCGCCGTTGTGGGTGATGAGGGTGCCGCCGCCGGGCGCCGGCTGGATGAACAGGCCCAGGCCGTAACTGGCCTTGGCTTCCGGGGTGCACATCTCGGCGAGCAGCCCGGCGGGCAGTAGCTTGCCGGTCAGCAGGGCGGTGATGAAGGTGTGCAGGTCGCGGGTGGTGGAGATCATGTCGCCGCCGCTGGAGATCCAGGACGGGTTGAGCCGGGTGACATCGACCGTCTCCTCCTCGACGCGGTAGTACGCGTGCGGGTGCGGGGCCGGGAGGTCGGTTTCCGTGGTGGGCTGGTGGGTGCCGGTCAGGCCGAGCGGGCCGATGATCAGCCGTTGCATCTCCTCGGCGATCGGGCGGCCGGTGACGCGCTCGATCAGCAGGCGGGCCAGCACGTAGTTGGTGTTGGCGTAGCTCCAGTCGGTGCCGGGCTCGAACCGGGCGGGCTTGGACAGGGCCAGGCGGACCAGTTCCTCGGGCTGGTAGGTGTGGAAGCGGTTGTCCACCCAGTCCTTGCCCGCCTGGGTGGCGGGGATGCCGGGCACGAAGGTGCCGTCCTCGTAGTACTCGCCGGTGAAGTTGAAGATGCCGCTGGTGTGCTGCAGCAGCATGCGGACGGTGATCCGCTGGTCCAGGCCGAACTCGGGCAGGTAGTCGTGCACGGGGGTGTCCAGGTCGATCCGGCCCTCGGCGACCAGGCGCAGCACCGCGGCGGCGGTGAAGGTCTTGGTGTTGCTCCCGATCCGCACGTGACCGTCGATCGGCGCCGGCTCGGTGCCGCCCAGCTCGCTCGTTCCGGCGCTGCCGGTCCACTCGCCTTGCTCGTCGTTGACGCGCAGCGTCACTCCGACGAACCCGGCGTCGATCATCTCCTGGAGGATCCGCCGCAGTTCGGGGCGGTCGTGGGTGGTGGACATGTGAGGTGCTCCTTTGCTGGGTGTCTTTGTTGAAGGTCGTGGGGTCAGGCGGCGTCGAGGGCTTCGGTGATCTTGCGGGCCATCTCGGTCATGGTGGGGCTGGGGTCGCCGGTCTGGGACTGGAGGGCGGCGTCGATGGCGACGGTGACGGTGCGGCGGAAGTTGCCGGCCTCGTCGGGGGCGTGCTGCTTGAGCAGGGCGGTGGAGGCGGTCAGGGCGGGCAGGACCTGGTCGGCGAGGGCGGCGACGGTCTTGCCGGACAGGCCCTTGGGGGCCTTGGCCAGGACGTGGCCGGTCAGGCCGGTGGCGGAGGTCAGGGCGATGGAGCCGTTGGTGGCGGCCTTGTGGGCCGAGCCGGCGGCGCCGGCGGCCGACATCAGGGAGACGGCGCCCCAGGCGGCGGTGCGGAGGGTGAGCTGGTCCTGGTCGGAGAGGGTGATCGACATGGCGGGTGCGCTCCTTGGGTGAGGTTCGGGTGGAACGGGCGGGGTGTCGCGCCGTTCATGTCGATGACGATCGCGGACCGCGCTGACACCGGCCTGTCGCCGTGCTGACGCGGCCCCTGATACCACTCCGCCTGCCGATCCCTAACTAGACCGATCGTTCTCAATAGTGCTAGCGTTCGTCGCGTGGCAAGGAGCAAGGAGTTCGATCCGGAGGCCGCGCTGCAGCAGGCGCTGGAGCTGTTCTGGGAGCGCGGTTACGAGGCGACCTCGATGGCCGACCTGGTGGAGCGGCTGGGCGTGGCGCGGGCGAGCATCTACGCGACGTTCGGCGGCAAGCGCGAGCTGTACCTGAAGGCGCTGGAGCGCTACCTGGAGCAGCGCAACGTGGTCGGGTCGCTGTCCCAGCCGGGGCCCGCGCTGCCCGCCATCCGCGCCCTGCTCGACTCGTACGTCGCCGAGATCCTGGCCGATGACCTGCGGCGGGGCTGCATGGTGGTCAACACGGCCGTGGAGTTCGCCTCGCGCGACGCGACCGTGCTGGCCAAGGTGGCGACAAGCTGGGCGGGGCTGGAGACCGCACTGGCCGGCACGCTCGTCAGGGCGCGCGCCCAGGGGGAGATCCCGGCGGGCAAGGATCCGTACGCGCTGGCCAGGTTCCTGCTCGTGCTGCTGCAGGGGCTCAGGGTGCTCGGCCGGGCCGACCCGGACCCGCGCAGGCTGCGGGACGCGGTCGAGCAGGCCATGACGGCTGTCCAAATTTGAGAATGATTGGTCTTGAATAATGACTGGACGTTTTGAGGGCAAGGTCGCGCTCGTCACGGGCGCGAGCGGGGTCGTGGGGCGGGCGGCGGCGCTGGCGTACGCGCGGGAGGGCGCGGCGGTCCTCGTCGCCGGCCGTGACGCGGCCCGGCTGGCGGAGGTCGTGAAGCTCGTCGAGGAGGGCGGCGGCCGGGCCGGCGCGTTCACCGCGGACCTCACCCGCTCCACCGAGGCCGCCGCCATGGTCGAGGCCGCCGTCTCCCGCTTCGGCGGTCTCCACGTCGCGCTCAACGCGGCCGGAGTCTTCGGCACGCTGGCGCCGCTGGCCGACTACGACGAGGATGTCTGGGACGACGTCCTGGCGGTCAACCTCAAGGGGGTGTACCTGTCGATGAAGCACGAGATCGCCCACATGCGCGCGCACGGCGGAGGGGCCATCGTCAACATCTCCTCCAACCTCGGGGCGCACTGGCGGCTGGCGGGGGCGAGCGCGTACGTCGCCTCGAAGGCCGCGGTCAGCCACCTGACGCGTGCTGCCGCCCGCGACCACATCGCCGACGGCGTCCGCATCAACGCCCTCAGCCCGGGGCCGATCGACACGCCCATGTCGTCGCGCCCGGGGGAGACGCGGGAGGAGCGGGACGAGCGGATGCGGACCGCGCTGCCCATCGGGCGCGTGGCGACCCCCGAGGAGATCGCGGCCGCGGCGCTGTGGTTGTCGTCATCGGAGTCGAGCTTCGTGGTGGGAGCCGACCACGTCATCGACGGAGGGGCCACGGCGTGAGCGCCGACAGCCTGCCGATCTTACGGCCGCCGCGCCTGAGAGCCGGAGATCGAGTCCGGTTCGTGTCCCCCGCCTGCCCGCCCGACCGTGACCTGGTGGCCCGTGGCGTGGAGCTGCTGACCTCCTGGGGCCTGCGGGTCGAGCTGGGCGAGCACGTCTTCGATCAGTGGGGCTACCTGGCAGGCCGCGACGAGGACCGCGTCGCCGATCTGGACGCCGCGTTCCGGGATCCCGGCGTCCGGGCGGTGTTCGCGACCAGGGGCGGCAAGGGCACCTACCGGATCGTGGACGAGCTCGACTACACGGCGCTGCGGCGGGACCCGAAACCCCTGGTCGGCTTCAGCGACATCACCCACCTCCTGCTCGCCGCGTGGGCCCGCTGCCGGCTGGCCGTCCTCCACGGGCCCTTCGTCAACTGGTACGAGCCGGCCACCGGCCCCGAATCGGCGCGGGCGCTGCGCCGGGCCCTGATGACCACCGAGCCCGTCACCGTCCGCCGGAACCCGTCGGAGACCACCGCCCCGGTCACCGTCGAGGGCACCGCCACGGGCATCCTGCTCGGCGGCAACCTGGACGCGATCCGTACGGAGGCGGGAGCCGGGCTGCCGAGCCTCCGGGGAGCGATCCTCTTCCTGGAACACCAGCGCGGCACCGGCCTGGGGGAGGTCGACCGGGCGCTGACCCAGCTGATCCGCTCCGGAGCCCTCGACGGGGTGCGGGGCATCGCGCTGGGCCAGTTCCTGGGGTTCGAGCGCGATCTGGGCGATCCGGCGCTCGGCGGGTGGGGGATCGCCGACGTGCTGCGCGACCGGCTGTGCGGGCTGGGCGTCCCCGTGCTCGGCGGGCTGCCCGCGGGGCACGCTGACGACCCGCCGACCATCCCGCTCGGCAGCGAGGCGACGATCGACACGTACGCGGGAACCCTGGTCGTCCAGCCGGCGGTGGCGTGACGGCCCGCGCCCGGGAGGGGTTGCGGGCGCGGGCCGTCACCCGGAAGGGGGCTACTGCCTGCTGATGCGGACCGCGTCCGCGATCACGTAGCCGGTGCCGGAGGTCCACCGGCTCACCCCGACCACGTTGTAGGTGCCGGCGTTCAGCGAGAACGAGCCGATGCTGCGCCAGGCCCCGCCGCCGGAGCGCTGGTCGACGTACACCGTCTGGTTGCCGCCGGACGTCGCCACGATGTACGGCGCCGAGCTGTTGTACCCGGGATCGGCCGGATACCAGACCTCGACCTGGTACGTCCCGGCGCTCGGGATCGTGGCCGAGTACCACGCCGGGTCGCTGGCGGCGACCGGGTCGGCGAAGCGGTAGTCGGTGCCGTGGCGCTGGCTGGAGTAGGTGGAGGTGCCCCAGTTGGCGCTGGCGGTGAACTGGCCGGAGGTGGCGTTGTCGACCGTGGTGGTCCACGAGGGGGTGCCGCCGCCACCGGTCACGTAGTTCATGTACGTGGTCCAGTTCCAGTGCGAGCCCGGGTCGGTGTGGGTGGCGCCGGGGACCTCGTTGTGGCCGATGATGCCGGTCCTGGTCTTCGGGATGCCGTACTTGTCGCAGAGGTAGCGCGTCAGCGCGGCCGAGGCCCGGTACATGGCGTCGGTGAACCAGGAGGGGTCGCTGACCCAGCCTTCGTGCTCGATGCCGATGGAGCGGTTGTTGTAGGTGGAGTTGCCGGCGTGCCAGGCGACGTCCTTGTCGCGGACCATCTGGGTGATGGCGCCGTTGGAGGACTTGACCACGTAGTGGGCGGAGACCTGCGCGCTGGGGTTCTGGAACCAGGAGATGGTCCCGGCGTAGGAGCCCTGGGTGACGTGGATGACCACCCGGTCGATGTTGTAGCTGGTCTCGCGGCTGGAGACGCGGTAGTTGCTGGAGCTGGCCGGGACCCACGCGGCCGGCGGGTAGTCGGTGCTGGCGATGGCGACCGGGGATTCGGCCGGTTCGCCGGCCTGCTTGCCGGCCCGGGCGTTCAGGTCGCGGACGCCGGCGTACTCGCCGCGGTCGGCGGTGATCTCCTGCGGCTTGACCTGGACGCCGCGCAGGTCGATGCCGAGGCCGAGCTGCTCGTAGACGGCGTCGGCGTACAGGCGGGCCAGCTCGGGGGAGGAGGCGTTGCCGTACTGGGCGACGGCGCGGTACCAGTCGCCGGGGTCCTTCCTGGCGGTCGCGTCGAGGCCGAGCTTGTCGGCGAGGGAGCGGAGCACGGCCGCGCCGCCGAGCACGTTGGCCTCGTCGTCGGCCTTGAGCTTGTCGGCGGGGAGCCCGGTGAGCTCGGCCGCCTTCTCCAGCGAGTGGTTGGTGGGGTTGCTGACCAGGTGCATCACGCCGTAGCCGTTGCTGGCGCTGGGCTCGCCGTTGTGGCCGTCGAGGTGGGTCTCGGCGTAGGCGAGGGCGACGAGCAGGTCGCGGGGCACGTCGTGGGCGGCGGCCGCCTTGGCGAAGGCCGCGGCCAGCGGGGTCTCCTTGACCGCTGCCGCCTGGGTCTGCGACCAGGCGGGCTGGGCGGCGGTGAGGGGGGCGAGGGCGAGGATCGAGGTGGCGAGGGCTGCTACTAATCGCGTGCGGGCGAGAGTCATGGGGTGCTCCTCGTTCACAGGTGACGGGTGCACGCTACGACAATCCTCTGACTGATGTCGATAATTGACATTACATCTGAGTTAAGTGAAACTTATCGCCTTTGTTCGGAGGTTGAGTGACCTCCGATGTTTGTGAAGACTATTGCGCTTTCTGTCGAATGCGCTGAAACTTCCCTTCGTGACCGCGCTCCTGCGTACCGTCGTCCTCGCGGTGCTCATCGCCGCGTTCGTCAGTCCACTCCACCCCCCAGTCGCAGTCGCAGCCGCCTGCACCGTCGATCCGGCCACCCCGAAGCGGCAGCTCAGAGCCATGTGGGTGTCCTCGGTCGCCAACATCGACTGGCCCAGCCGCACCGGGCTGAGCGTGTCGGCGCAGCAGGCGGAGTTCCGGGCCTGGCTCGACCTGGCCGTGTCCAAACGCATGAACGCCGTGGTCGTGCAGGTCAGGCCGACGGCCGACGCGTTCTGGCCCTCGCCGTACGAGCCGTGGTCGCAGTGGCTGACCGGCACCCAGGGCGGCAACCCGGGCTACGACCCCCTCGCCTTCATGGTCAACGAGGCCCACGCCCGCAACCTGGAGTTCCACGCCTGGTTCAACCCGTACCGGATCGCCAACCACGACGACCCGTCCAGGCTGGTCGCCACGCACCCCGCACGGCGGAACCCCGGCTGGCGCTTCGCCTACGGCGGCAAGCTCTACTACAACCCGGGCATCCCGGAGGTACGCGACTTCATCGAGGACGCGATCATGGACGCCGTCTCCCGCTACGACGTGGACGGCGTGCACCTCGACGACTACTTCTACCCGTATCCGGTGAGCGGCCAGAGCATCCCGGACGCGGCCACGTTCGACAGGTACGGCGGCTCGTTCGGCAACGTCGCCGACTGGCGGCGGAACAACGTCAACCTGCTCGTACGCGAGCTCGACCAGCGCATCCACGCCGCCAAGCCGCACGTCTCCTTCGGCATCAGCCCGTTCGGGATCTGGCGCAACGCGGGCACCGACCCGCTGGGCTCGCGCACCTCGGGGCTGCAGTCGTACGACGCGATCTACGCCGACAGCCGGCAGTGGGTCAAGCAGGGCTGGGTGGACTACCTGGCGCCGCAGATCTACTGGCACCTGGGCTTCTCCACGGCCGCCTACGAGGTGCTCACCGCCTGGTGGTCCGAGCAGGTCAGGGGCACCGGGGTGCAGCTCGTGATCGGCCAGGCGGCCTACCGGGCCGGCGCGTCAGGGCAGGACGCCGCGTGGCAGGACCCGGCCGAGCTGAGCGACCACCTGCACGACAACCGGCAACATCCCGAGGTGGCCGGCGACATCTACTTCAGCGCCAAGGACGTCAAGGCCGACCGGATCGGCGCGTTCACCAGGGTCGTCAACGCGCACTACAGCAAGCCCGCGCTGCTGCCCGCGCGCGGCTCCGCGGCGGCGCCCGCCGCGCCCGCGATCACCTCGGCCACCCGGGGGTCGAACGGCGTGCAGCTCTCCTGGACGGGCTCCGGCACGTCGTACGCCGTCTACCGGGTGGACGGCACCCCGCCGGCGGCCGACCCGTGCTTCTTCGCCGACGCCCGCAACCTCGTCAGGACGACCAGGCAGACCACGTTCACCGACACCACGGCCACCGGACCCGCGTACACGTACTACGTGACCGCGCTCAACCGCACCCACCAGGAGAGCGCGCCCAGCGCCGGCCGGGCCGTCACCTCGACGTCGCCCGGCGGGTTCAGCGTGGTGATCGACAACGCGGACGCCGGGTTCGCCGCCGGCTCGGCCTGGGGCACCTCGACGTACTCCGGGCAGCTCCACGGCACCGACTACCGCTTCGCCGAGCCGGTCGCGGCCAGCGACCCGGCCTGGTTCCGCGCGGCGGTGCCCAGCGCGGGGAGCTACCGGGTGGAGGTGTGGTACCCGGCCGACGCCGGCTACAACAGCGCGACGCCGTACGTCGTGGCGGCCTCCGGCGGCAACCGGACGGTCACCGTCGACCAGCGCACGGGCGGCGGCGCCTGGCGTGACCTCGGCACCTTCACGCTGAACGCCGGCACCTACAACGTGGTCGGCGTGAGCCGCTGGACCTCCACGACGGGGTACGTCATCGCCGACGCGGTCCGCATCACCAGGCTCTGATCCGCTACGCGTCCGGGGATGGGCAGACACGCCGGGTGATCGTACGATGAGGCGGTGGACGGTGCCCGCGCGCGACCGATCGACGCTGCCGCGGTCCTGGTCGCGGCAGGCTTGACGCCCGCGACAGGCTATGCGGGCCCGGGGCTGGTGATCGTGCTGGCGGGGGCGCTGCCGCTGCTGTGGATGCGCCGGGCGCCCCTCGCCGTCGCGTGGATCTGCGCGGGCACCGCGCTCGCCGTGCCGGTGCTGGCCCTGGTCGTGCCGTTCGCCGTCCCGCTGCCCGCGGAAGGGGCGCCGCTGTGGCCGCCGGCGGCGCCGTTCGCCGCGTACGGCGCGGTGGTGTTCGCGGCCGACCGGCGCCCGCTGTGCCGCTGGACGCCGGTGCTGGTGATCGCCTTCGCCGTGCTGACCCTGCCCGACCGGCTCGAACTGATCACCAGGAGCGAGGCGGTGATCGCGCTCGCCGTCACGTACGGCCTGTACGTCTCCGCCAGGGACCGGCTCCGCGCCGAGCTGGCGGAGCGCTCCGAGCGGATCGAGCGCGAACGGCTGGCCGGAGAGATGCACGACGTCGTCACCCACCGCGTCAGCCGGATCGTGCTGCAGGCCGGCGTGCTGGCCCTGGCCGCCGGCGACGACCGCGCCAGGGCGGCGGCCGAGGACATCCGCGCGACGGGCTGCGACGCGCTCGACGAGCTGCGGCACATGGTGGCGCTGCTGCGGCGCGGCACCGGCGAGGGCTTCGACCTGGGGCTGCCGCTGCCCGACCTGCGGCCGCTGGTGATCGACTCGGCCCGCGACGGCGTGCCGGTCGAGCTGACGGTGGACGGCACCCCGGTGCCCGTCTCCGGCCTGGTGGGGCGGACGGCGTACCTGGTGGCCGAGGCGGCCCTGGCCGACGTGCGCAAGCACGCGCCCGGTGCGGAGGTACGGGTCCAGGTGCGGTACGCGCCGGGCAACGTGCGGATCGTGGTCCGCAACACCGGCGGCCTGCCGGACGCCTGGGTGGCCGCCGCCGGCCCCGGGATGAGCCTGCCCGACCTGCGGACGCGCGTGGAGCTGGCCGGCGGCACGCTCGTGTGCCGCACGCTGGACGACGGCGGCTTCCGCGTCGAGGCCACCTTCCCCACCTCCTGAGAGCGCGACCGTGGTGTGACGGGCGGGTCATCCCAGGGAAGTAGCGAAAGCATCCCGGGGAAGGATGCCCGGCGGCCCTCCGCGGGCGAGGGTTGACGTCATGACGCGATTCGCCCGGACGGCCGCCGCGCTCGCCGCGGCCGTCCTGCTCGCTTCCTGCGGCGTTCCGGCGGCTCCGGCTTCACCGGGGCATTCCGGGCACGCCTCCGAGCCCGCACCCGTGGCGTCCCCGCTGCGGCAGGGTGAGCGGTTCCTCGACCTCTCCATGGCGGAGCCGTACACGCCGGGGCCGCCCAACGGCGGCACGGACGACTACCGCTGCTTCCTCATCGACCCGGGCCTGACCGGCCGGGTGTCGCTGACCGGCGCCCGGTTCGAGCCCCAGAACACCGCCATCGTGCACCACGCGATCTTCTTCAGGCTCGCGCCCGAGCAGGTCGAGCGGGCGCGCGAGCTGGACGAGAGCACCCCAGGCCAGGGCTGGTCCTGCTTCGGCGACGCCGGCATCGGCGACGCGGGCTGGGTGGCGCACTGGGCGCCCGGCACCAAGGAGGCGCTCCTCGACCCGAAGTACGGCTACGACCTGCCGCCGGGCAGCCGCCTGATCATGCAGGTGCACTACAACCTGCTGGGCGTGAAGGGCGAGCCCGGCACCGACCGCTCCGGCATCCGCCTGCGCGTCACGGACCGGCGGCTGGAGCCGCTGGAGACCGGGCTGTTCTTCGCCCCCGTCGAGCTGCCCTGCACGCCGAGCGAGTCGGGGCCGCTGTGCGACAGGGACGCCGCCGTGCGGGACGTCGGCAAGCGGTTCGGACGCGACAGCCTGACGCAGGTGCGCCTGCTGGAGCGGTACTGCGGCCCGGCCGAGCCGGGGCCGACCCAGCACTGCGACGTGCCCGTCGAGGCCCCGTTCACGGTGCACGCGCTGGCCGGGCACATGCACCTGCTCGGCCGCGCCATCAAGGTGGAGCTCAACCCGGGCACCGCCAAGGCGCGCACGCTGCTCGACGTGCCCCAGTACAACTTCGACGACCAGTCGCTGCGGCTGCTGCCCGCCCCGGTGGAGGTCCGGAAGGGCGACGTCGTACGGGTCACCTGCACGCACGACGCCGGCCTGCGCGCCCTGCTGCCGCAGCTGCGCGACACCCCACCCCGGTACGTCGTCTGGGGCGACGGCACCAGCGACGAGATGTGCCTGGGCATCGCCATCACGTCGGCCGCCTGAGGTGGATCAGCGGCCGTAGATGACCGACAGGAAGCGCACCAGCACCGCCTCCCTCGCGGGGGCGGGCAGCGAGTCGAGGACGGTGTTGACCGTCGCCATCTCCGGCTGCCCCGCCCCCGGGCGCAGGTCCACCCCGACCGACGAGCTCAGCCCCGCGAACGCCGCGTCGTCGATCGCCTCCAGGTCCAGCCCGGCCACCAGCTCGACCAGCCCCTCCGGCAGCACCACGGGCCCGCGCTCGCGTGCCGCCTGCGCCGACTCCGCGATCACCTTCAGCATGGCCTCGACCCCGGCCAGCGTGACCCCGGTGACCGTGATGTGCAGGTTGGCCGGGATGCCCGCGTAGGAGAGCTGCGGCTGCAGGAACCAGCCCCGCGCCCGCGCCTCGTCGGCCAGCACGAACACGTCCACGCCGTCGCCGGCGAAGGCCACCAGCGACGACTCGGGCTCGCCGAGCACCCGTAACCCCGGGATCGCGGCCAGGCCGGCGCGCAGCCTGCGCGTCGCCTCCAGCGTGGCCCGGCCCAGCTCGGCGTAGCCGGCGCGGCCCAGCGCCTGCAGGGTGGCCCAGGCGCCGCCGAGCGGGCCCGCCGACCTGGAGCTCTGCACGGTCGCGTTGATGATCGTGTACCCGGGCCAGGCCGCCGACGCGAAGTACGCCCTGCGCCGCGCCGCCGGGTCGGCGAACAGCAGCACCGAGGCGCCCTTGGGCGCGTAGCCGAACTTGTGCAGGTCGCAGGAGATCGACGTCACCCCCGGCACCGACAGGTCGAACGGCGGTACCGCCGCGCCGGCCTCCCGCAGCCAGGGCAGCAGCCAGCCGCCCACGCACGCGTCCACGTGGCACGGCACGCCCGCCGCCGCGGCCACGGCCGCCACCTCCCCGACCGGGTCGATCACGCCCTGCGGGTAGGACGGCGCGGAGACCACGACCAGGATCGTGTTCCCGTCGATCGCCTCCTGCATGTCGCCGGCCCGCACCTTGTACGTCTCCAGGTCCACCGGCACGGCCCTGACCTCGACGCCCAGGTAGTGGGCCGCCTTGTGGAAGGCGGGGTGCGCGGTGACCGGCAGCACCAGGTTCGGCCGGGGGCGGGCGGCCAGGTCGCGGGCGGCCTTGACGGCCAGCATGATCGACTCGGTGCCGCCGCTGGTGAAGATGCCGTGGCCGCCGCCCTGCCCACCACCGAGCAGGTCCGCGACCGCGCCGACGACCTGCTTCTCCATCTCCACCACGCTGGGGAACGCGGTCGGGTCGAGGCAGTTGACCTCCAGCATCTCCAGGTACGCGCGGGTCGCGGCGTCGTTCACCTCGGCCCGGCCGGTGTCGTAGACGTAGGCGGTCACCTGGCCGCCGCGTACCGGCAGGTCGTGCTGCTTGAGCCGGGCCACCTCGGCCAGCAGGTCTGCGACGGGCCTCCCCATCGGCGGCAGGTTCACACGAGCTCCTTCTCCGTCGTGAGCCGGGCACATGGCCCGCAGCCGGTTCACCGGGGGTTGCCGGGCAGGCCGAGCATGCGGTGCAGGCACTGGTGCAGGTGGGCGCGGAAGCGGCGCAGCGCGGCCCGGTCGCCGGCCGCCCTGCGGCGGCCCTCCGCGTCGAGCACGCCGCCCTTGGCGAAACCGTGCACGGTCCAGATGACGCTCCACACGGTGTAGTCGAGATCCGTCTCGGCGGCGATCAGCCCGGCCTCGACCGCGGGACGCAGCGCGGCGGAGACCGCGTCGAGCAGCGGCTGCACGTACTGGCGCTCCAGCTCCGCGACGTCACTGGCGTCGGAGAGCCAGCGGTGCATCCACAGGGCGGGCACCTCGGGGTGGGTCACGCAGAAGTCGAGGTAGTCGTCGGCCAGCCGGTGCATGGCGGCCACGGGGTCGTCGCCGTCCTCCAGCCTGGCCAGCGCCTGGTCCAGCGCCGACTTCTCCGCACGGTGCGCGGCCTCCATGACGGCGAGGTAGAGCTCCCGCTTGCCGCCCACGTGATAGTTGACGGTCGCGATGTTCAGCCCGGCCGCGTCGGCGATCTGGCGGGTGGAGGTGCCGTCGTAGCCGAGCGCCGCGAAGAGCTGCGTAGCGACCTTGAGTATCGCGTCGGCCTGGCCTGAGGTCATGCGACCGAAGGTAGTTCGGTCGCATCCTCCCGGTCAATCACTTGATGGAGAGCGAGAGCTAGTGCGGCTCGCCGTCCAGCAGCCCCTCCAGCTCCGCGCGGGCCGCAACCGGGTCGTAGCCGGGCATCGCCTCCCGCATGAGGTCGTGAATCTGCCGCTCGGCGTCCGCGCCTGCCACGCGCACCGCCGCGAGCGTCTCGTCCGCCAGCTCCTGGCTGCCCATCCGCAGGGCACGGGTGCCGTACGCGACGTCGAGGACCCTGCCGTTCGCGTCCACGCGCGCCCTGACCTGGCCCGACGGGCTCTCGCCTGCGCCGGTGACCTGCTCGAGCTCCTCCCGTGCCGTCTCCAGCCAGGCCAGCATCCGCTCACCCTGCTGGGCCGCCTCATCGAGATCCTCGTCTCTGATGTGGGCGGGGTCGAGTTGCGGGCCGAACACGTGTTGCCTCCTGTAGAAGGTCGCTTGCTAGAGCAGATCCTGGGCCGCCTGCTCGACCCTCGCTCGCACGAACGTCTCGTCGAGCGGCTCGGGCAGGGCCGCGCTGCTGCCCGCGACCTTGTCGGCGATCTCCTGCGCGTGGCGGGCGGCGTCCTCCTGGGCCGAGCGCAGGACCTCCGTCACCTTCCGGCCGAGCTCCACCTCGCCGGAACGCAGCGCCCGCGGGTCGATGCGCAGCCCGGTCAGCCCGCCGTGCCCGTCGGCGCTCGCCTCGACCAGGCCGTCGTCGCTGCGGGCTCGGCCCTCCACCTGCAGGATGGCCGCCCGTGCCGCCTGCAGGTCACGCATGATCTGGCGGCTCTGAGCGAGGTACTGGGCCAGGTACTCGGCGTCGTCCTCGGGCGCAGGTGACCGCATGTCGACCTCCGTGAACGTTGCAGAACAGATCGATGGCTCAGTGTGGCACACACCCACCTCGATCTTGACAGTGAGATGTGTATCTCATGAACGGTGATAGTTACGCGATCACCGACATATGTCGCTATGGTGACCGGCCATGACGGGATTCGAGATCGCGTCGGGTGCGATGGGGCGCGAAGCCGAGCACGTCGGCACCCACGGGGCGGATTACCAGGCCGCGCTGCAGCGGCTGTGGGAACGGGGCAACGGAGTCTCCTCCTGGGGTGACGACGGGCTGTTCGGCGGCTTCGCCGCCGCCTACGCCGAGTGCACCCAGGTCTCGCTGATGGCTCTCCTGGGGGTTTCTGGAGAGATCACCGGCACCGGAGAAGGGCTCGCCGCCACGGCCAGAACCACGAGCGCGGCCGAGGCGGTCATCGCCGAGGACGTGGGACGCATCTCATGGGCCTGACACTCCCGCCCGAACTGAACGGGTTCCTCGGGATGCTCGGCGTGCCGTGGCCGAACATCGACGAGGACGAGATCAAGAAGGACGCCGGCGCCTGGCGTACCGTACAGGCCGGATCGCAGCCGGTGGGCGAGGCCGCCGACGCGTCGGTCCGCAGGACGCAGCAGTTCCACCGCGGTGAGTCCGCCATGGCGGCGGCGCAGCACTGGAACCGGGTCGGCGGCGACAGCGGCCACGTCTCCCAGGCCGCGGCCGCCGCCCGGGTGGCGCCGGTGGCGCTCGACGGCACCGCCGCCGTGGTGAGCGCGGTGAAGGTGGCCGTGGGCATGCAAGCGGCGGCCGGGCTGGCCTCGGTCGTCCAGGCGGTGGCCTTCGGCGGCGCGGTGGGTGTCACGGCGGCCACCGCACGGATGTACCTGACGCGGCAGGCCATGGCCAAGGTGATGCGCGAGGGCGCCGAGGGCACCGGGAGGGTGCTGGCTCCTGCGATGGCCCGCCGGGTGACCGATCCGATGCGCCGCATCCTGGACAACCTGCGCCGCCCGGGAGGCCCCGGAGGAACTCCGGCGCTGGCCGGAGCCGGTGGCCGGGTGCCTGTCCGGCCCTCCGGGCTCAGGAACCCGAACGGCCCGCGCTCCGTCCGGGACGGCATGGCCCAGATGGGCCGCCGCAACAACAGGGACAACTCCGGAGGCCGTGGCAGGGGCCGCGGACGGGGTGGAGGCAGCAGCGGCGGCAGCAGCGGCGGTGGCGGAGGCTGGTTCAGGAGAGACTCGACAGGAAAGGTGCACGGCGAACTGCCCAACGGAACGAGGGGCATGTCGGAGGAGCAGGGCAAGGCGGCCAGGGACGCGCTACGGGGAAGCATCAGGAAGAGACGGCAGGAGCAGGACCGGCTCGGCCAGGAGGTCGGGCACGAGGAGAGAATTCGCAGAGAGCAGGAGGCTCTTCGCAAGATCGAAGAGGAAGGCAAGCGGAAGAGATGGTGGTGATGGCCGATGCAGACACAAACCGGTGACGACCTAATCCAGCGTCTCCTGACGCATGCGGCCGACGACGCCGTCGTAGGCCCGGCCTCCAACGACCTGCTCGACGAGTTCTGGGCCGGCTACCCCGTCACCAACCTCGTCAGGCTGCTGCACAGCGGTGACGACAAGCTCATCCGGACCGGCGCCTGGCTGCTGTCCGAGCTGGGGGAGCTCGGCGGCGCGCTGATCGGCGAGGTCCCCGCTCTGCTGTCCCATCCGCTGCGTCAGGTGCGCTTCTTCGCGATCGACGTCGTGCTCGTCAACGGCCGGACCTGGAACGGCCCGCTTATCGCCCAGACCATGAACCTGAGCCTGGATCCCGAGAGCGCCGTTCGCTGGAAGGTGCTCGGGTTCCTGTTCGAGGCCTCGACCGAGCAGCTCAGAGCAGGGGCGATGAGCCTGGAACCGGGCCGCGTCAAGGAGTCGGCCGAGTGGCTGGTCCGGCACGACGACGAGCAGCCCGATCCGCGTGACGTCGTGGCCCGGCTCGAAGGGCCGGACCTCGTGGCCAGGCTGTTCGCCGCCGCGGTCGCCGCACGCTGGTCCGAGGAGGATCCGAACCTGCTCATGCACGCCGCAGCCGCGGAGGACGAGGAGATCCGCTCGTTCGCCCAAGGCCTGCTGGAGGACGAAGACTGACTCAGTCGGGCGCCCAGTACTTCTCCATGATCTGGTCCAGGTGCCTGACCACAGGCTGCCAGGTCGCGGGCAGGTCGTAAACACTGGCCCGGCGCCTGTCGTAGGCCAGCGTGAACGTGATGAAGTCCGCCCCCTGCGGCGCCCGCTGCGACCGGCCGATCTTCAGGTGCCTGAGCTGGCCGCGCAGCCTGCGCTCCTCCTTGGCGGTCAGGCACTTGTCGATGGTCGGCCCCGTACGGCGGCTGAGCCGCGCGCACCCGTTGCCGAAGACGATCACGCGGTCGTTCAGCCCCGCGAAGCCGCCCTGCTTGCGCAGCTCCACGAGCACCCGCTTCGGGGCGACCTCCGCCTGCGCCGGAGCCATGGACGTGCTCAGCACCGGCACGAGCACGGGCAGGAGCACGATTCGCCAGATCCTCATGTCCCTAGGACGTATCAGGACCCCGATCGGCTCATTCGGAAATCCCCTGGGCATCCGCGACGCCCAGGGGACTCTCTCCGTTACTTGCAGCGCACGCCGTTGAGGTGGAACACCTCGGGCGCCGGGTTGGGGCCGGAGGCGTTCGTGCCGTTGAACCCGAACGTCACCTTCTGCCCCGGCTTGATCTTTCCGTTCCAGCGCAGGTCCTTCGCCGTAACCACCGAGCCGGACTGCGACAGCGCCGCGCCCCAGGCGTGCCCGGCGCGCTGACCGCTCAGGAACGACCAGCGCAGGCTCCAGCCGTCCACCGGCTCCTTGCCGGTGTTCTCGATCACGACCTGCGCGGTGAACCCGCCGGGCCACGCGCCGTGCGCGGTGTAGCGGACCCGGCAGTCCGCGCGCCCGCCCCTGTCGGACAGGAACGCCGAGACCCAGGCCAGCGGGGAGTTCCAGTTGATGGTCAGCTCGTTCGTGGCCCACGACTCGATGTGGTCGATGTAGCAGAACTGCGGCTTGCAGCCCGTGAGCAGCCGTTGCGCGAGCGGGTCCTGGATGGCGGAGTTCGGGCCGCCGGACAGCGTGCCGACCGGCGGGTTCGGCAGGGCGGGGTCGAGCTGGCGGGCGTACCAGCGGCTGTGCTGGTTCTTCGAGGCCACCTCGCCGTAACCGGTGACGTACGACTGGTTGAGCGCGTTGCGGCCGAGGATGTAGTCCATGCCCTCACGCACGGCCGCGCGGTACTTCTCCCGGCCGGTCAGGTCGTAGGCGGTGGCCATGACGACCATGTTGTTCAGCACCAGGTTGTTGGAGCCCCAGTCGAAGTCCGGCGGGTTGTACGGCAGGCCGTACGGGTGCGCCGTCTGGATCGCCAGGTACTTCTCGGCCCCCTCGACCACCGACTCCCGCACCCGGGCCCGGTCCGGCAGCGCGTTCGGCACGGTCGCCAGCTCCAGGCGGCCGAGCTGGGCGGTGTTGCCCCAGTCGAAGCCGCGCTCGCGCCAGACGTCGCCGGTGTGGTGCGGCGAGGCCAGCACGAAGTCCCTGAACTCCTTCTCGCCTGTCGTGATGAACAGCTCCGCCGCCGCCCAGTAGAACTCGTCGCTCACGTCGCCGTCGCTGTACGCGCCGCCGCCGACGCCGTCGTTCGGGTCGGCGTACTTCTCGGGGTTCGCCCTGGCCGCCGCCCACGCCTTGCGGGCCGCCGCGAGGTTCCTGGCGGCGAACGCGGCGTCGTACGGGGCGTACAGGCGGGCGGCCTGCGCGGCCGTCGCCGCCAGGTTCAGCGTGGCCGCCGTGGACGGCGGGTGCAGCTCGCGGAGCTGCGGGTCCAGGTGCGGCAGCAGGGGCAGGCCGGTCCAGTTCTGGTCGTGGATCTTGTGGTGCGCCATGCCCGCGAACGGCTTGCCGTCCGGCACCTGCATGCTCAGCAGGAACTCCTGCTCCCAGCGGGCCTCGTCCAGGATGTCCGGCCGGCCGTTGCCGCTCTCCGGGATGTCGAGCTGGCCGTCTCCGAACGCGGCCTTGTCGCGCTCGTAGGTGGCCATGAGCTGGTGCACGGAGATGCCGCCGTTGACGACGTACTTGCCGTGGTCGCCGGCGTCGTACCAGCCGCCCTTGACGTTCAGGCTGTAGTCGCAGACGCCCGGCTGGCAGGGCACCTCCACGTCGCCCTGGTTCGGCGCGACGCCGACGTGGCCCGCGGGCCTGCCGTAACCCGGCCTGAGGTCGTCGCGGATCTCGATGCCGCTGCGCTGGGTGTAGTAGAACTTCAGCGCGTCCACCGGGAGCCGGTCGTAGAGGTCGGCCGCGAGGTCGAACGGCCTGCTCGTCTCACCGTCGGCCGTCAGCGTGTAGCCCTCGCCCGCCTTGCGATAGGAGCCGAAGTCGAGCGTGTGCACGTTCTGGCCGGAGCTGGCGTCCACACCCCTGGGGACGGTCTCGCCGCTGGCGACCGTCTCCTTGTCGGCGTTCTTCAGCTCCCACTCCAGCGGCTCGGTCGCCTCGGTGACCAGCGTGGCCTTCTTGGGGCCCGCGGGCAGGTAACCCACCATGTTCACGCGGACGCGCGGGCCGGTGTCCGGCTCGTACTCCTCTGGTTCGGCGCCGCCCTTGAGCGACACGTCGTCCATGCAGAACCTCCAAGGCTCGGCGCTGCCGCCCAACTGGAAGACCACCTGCGCGTTCGGCAGCGACACGGGAGCGGTGAACGTGTAGGAGTAGCTGTTGCCCGAGACGCTCATCTCCGGCGCGGCCGACAGGTACTGCGTCCAGGGGTCCACGGGGAGCTGGATCAGCGCCCTGCCGACCTTGGCCGGGGTCGCGGAGGCGAAGAACCGGTAGGCGTACGTCTCGCCCTCCACCAGGGGGAGGTCGTTCTGGCCGATGATGACGTCCCACGGGTTGGCGGTGCCGCCGGGGATGTCGGCGCAGGCCCGGCCGTCCTGCACGGTGAGGGTGGTGTTGCCGGTGCTCCACCAGGGGGCGGTGCCGGCGTCGAAGGAACCGTTCACGATCTGCTCGGGTCCCTCGTCCTCGGCCTGCGCGGCCGTGGCGGGGAACAGGGCGACCATGGTGGAAAGGGCCAGTAAGGCGGCCCGCAATCGGGTCATGGAGGTCCTTGGGACGGGGGGTTGGGAGCGCTCCCAAAACAGCGCGGAATCCGATCCTCCTTTCCCGCCGCCGCCCCGTCAACGGCTGCGCACAGGGCGGTCCCGAGAATCGTGAAACTTTCATGGCTGTCAGCGCACCAAGTGCCGGATGATCGCCTCGGCCCTGTGCTGGTCGTACGGTGCGGACAGGCGGTTCGCGGCGGCCAGGGCCTGCTCCGCCGCCTTGCGCGCCGGGTTGTGCCTGCCGGCCGCGGTCAGGACGAGGGCGCGGGACCAGCCGATCCTGGCCGCGGCGCCCGGGTTCCTGGTGACGTACCGCGTCAGGTGGGTGTGGAGGAGGCGGGCGGCCGGGACGAGGTCCGGCCGGGGGGCGAGGGACCAGAGGAGGCCGGCGAGGCCGGACCAGCACTCCAGCATGCCGCGGTGGGCGGATGGCAGGCGTCCGGCCAGGGCGAGCACGTCGGTGAGCGCCTGCCGTGCGGTGCCGTCCGCCGTGCCGCGTTCCAGGGTGTGGAGGCGGGCGGTGGCGGTGAGCAGGCGCATGTCCTGGATGGTGCGCATGGCGGGGCCGTCCCTGAGGCCGAGCTGCTTCTCCTGGGAGCGGCGGCGTTCGATCGAGGTGCGGGCCGCCGCCAGGACCTGCTGGAGGTGTTGCGGGGGTGCCGGGTCCAGGCGGAGCATGGCTTCGGCCTGGCCGAGCAGGCACCAGTGGCGGGCGATGTCGTTGCCGCCCAGGCGGCCGGCGGCCTGCTCCGCCGTGGCGGCGAACAGCTCCGCCGCCGTTTCGAACCGGCCCTGCCAGAGTGCCGTCTCGGCGAGCAGGCCCGAGCAGTTCTCGGCCACGCGCGGGGCGAGCGTCCTGGCGCGGCACTCGGCGAACGCGTGGCGGGCCGCTTCGAACGCGCCCGTGTAGAGGTGGTCCAGGCCGCGGGCCAGATGGGTGCGGTGCGCGGCCTCCGCGGCGTGCTCGACGTTCGCGAGGGCGCGGTCGGCGAGCGTGCCGTAGCGGTTGGCCAGGCGGTGGCGGCCGGCGACGCGGGCGATCGTGGCGGCGTTCGCATACGCCTCCGCCCGCAACGCCGCGTCACCCGACGCGTCGGGGTGGGTCGCTTGTGCGGCGTTGCCCGGCTTGTCGGGATCCAGCCGCGGGGTGTCGCCGGCGCGCTCGGCGGCGTTGAGCTGGCGGAGGGAGGCGGCGAGCATCGTCGGCAGGTCCTGCTGGTGGTAGGCGAGGCGGGCCAGCATGGTCAGCGCCTGTGCGGCCTCGCGTCCCTCGGGGGTGGGGCGGGGCGGGAGCAGCCGGTGGACGAGCTGGCGGGCAGCGGCGGCCAGCGTCGCGGCGGCGAGGCCGGGGCGTGACTCGGGGAGCGGCTCGCCCAGGGTCTCCAGTGCGGCCCTGGCCAGGCGGGTGGCCTCGTGTTCCCTGGCGAGCTGGTGCTCGCTGGTTCCGGCCATCCACAGGTGGCGGGCCCGGAGCCGGGGTTCCTCCGCCGTACGGGCGAGGTGGCGGCGCATGACGGCCGCCGACTCCTCGTACAGGCGCAGCCGCAGGCACAACGTCCAGTAGAGCTCCAGGAAGCGGGGCCGTCCCGACGCCGCCCAGGCGGGTCTGAGGTTGTCCAGCTCGGCGCCGAGCACGCGGGTGACCTCGGCGTCCGAGGCGTCCTGGAGGGCGGCGGCGTGCTGTTCGAGCAGGCGGCCGAAGTGATCGGCGTGCCGCCTGCGGGCGGCGCGGCGTTCGCCGGGGGTCAGGTGGGCGGCGGCGTACTGCTGGATGAGGGGGTGGACGGCGTACCGGCCGGAGGGGGTGAGCTGGATCATGCTGTGGTCGACCAGGCGGACGAGGACGTCGGGGCTGGTGCGGGCGACCTCCAGGGCGGCGTCCAGCGTGCAGCCGCCGCCGAACACCGACAGCGCCGCCAGCGCCCGCCGGCCCGCCTCGTCCAGCAGGCGCCAGGAGGTCTCGAAGACGGTGCGCATGCAGGCGTGCCGCGAGCGGGCGGCGGGGCCGGGCACCGCCAGCAGGCCGAGGTCCGCGTCCAGGTGCCTGGCCAGGTCGGCGCAGGGGACGGCGCGCAGCAGGCCGGCCGCCAGCTCGATGGCCAGCGGGAGGCCGCCGGTGGCCGCGCAGATGGCGGCGACCAGGGAGGCCTCGCGGTCGGGGTCGAATCCTGGGCACGCCACGGCCGCCCTGGCCGCGAACAGCGCTTCGGCGGCCGGTGCGCTCAGCCCTTCGACGTTGATCGTCACCTGGCCGGGCAGGTCGGGGCGCCGCCTGCTCGTCGCCAGGACGCGCAGTGCCGGCGCGGCGCGGAGCAGCTCGCCGATGACCTGGTCGAGGGCGGGGAGGTGTTCGAGGTTGTCCAGGACGAGGAGGAGCGGGCGCCGGCGCGCGGACAGGGCCGACAGGAGGAGGTCGAGGGCGGGGCGCGGTGGTGAGAGGTCCACGTCCAGGCGGCGGGCCAGCGTGGTGACGGCCGCCTCGGGCCGCACCCCGGCGAACGACACGAACGCCGTCTCGGCGGGGGCCGAGGTCACGGCGGCGGCCATGGCCAGGCGGGTCTTGCCGATGCCGCCCGGCCCCACCAGGGTGACCAGGCGTTCGCGGGCCAGCAGGGCACGCAGGCGCCCGACGTCGGCGTCCCTGCCGATCAGGTGCGTGGCGGGGACGGGCACGGGAGCGCGGCGGGCGGGGGCGGCGCAGGGGGCGAGCCGCTGCCTGACCGCGCGGGTCTCGGGCGCGGGCTCGACGCCCAGCTCGGCGGTCAGCCGCCGCCGCAGCTCGTCGTAGCAGGCCAGCGCCCCGGCCCGGTTGCCCGCCCGGGCGAGCGCCGTCATGAGCAGCCGGTGCGCCTCCTCGTCGTACGGGTCGAGCCCCGCCACGAGGTGCGCCAGCCGTACGACCTGCTCGGCCGGCTCGTCCTTTCCGGCCGCCAGCAGCACCTCGCGCAGCAGCAGCCGCACGCCCCTGCGCTCGCACTCCAGCCACTCGGCGAACGCGGGAGCGTCGCAGAAGGAGATCCCGGCCATGAAGTCCCCGCGCCACAGCCGCAGCGCCTCGGCCACGGTCGGCGCCTGGGCCAGGTGGCGGCGGTCCACGAAGCAGCCGTCGGCCGCGCGCAGGCGTACGTGCTCCCGGGTGACGTCCAGCCAGCCGCCGACCTCCTTGCGCAGCTCGGACAGCGCCAGGCGCAGGCTGCCCCTGGCGTTGGCGTCCGGACGCTCGCCCCACAGCAGCGTGGCCAGCTCGGCGCGCGGCCGGGGCACGGCCGTGGTGGCGAGGTAGCAGAGCAGGGCGCGCGCCTTGGCCGAGCGCACGCCCACGGGCGCACCCCCGACGGACAGCTCCGGCGAGCCGAGCAGGAGCACGGTCAGCGACTCCCTCATAGCGCGAGAGGGTAAGCGCGGACCCGGGGAGCCGACTGTGCGAAAAGTTACATTCGGCCTGTGCTCTCCATGACTTCACCAGGGCGTTAACGATGCGCTCACGGTGCCGCCCGCACATTGATGCCGCGTTCCGCGACAGTCGCGGAGCGTTCGGACATCAAGGAGAACGAGCATGCGCATCCCTCAACTGATCGCCGCTCTCGCCCTCGCGGCGGGCGCGGTCGCGCCGGCGGTGGCCGCCGCCCCGGCGTACGCCATGGCGTCCTCGTGCGTCGTGACGCTGTACGACATCGAGCTGAGCAACCCCCGGGAGAAGGACGGCACCGACGAGCTCCGCTTCAAGGTCGACGGGAACTGGTATCCCCACAACGGCCACGTCACGATGAGCGGCACGAACTGGGACCGCAACCCGGAGCACTTCGACGACCCGTCAATGATCATCCGGAACACCGAGAACAAGTCCTTCGAGCTGCGTGAGATGGACCCGCCGATCGAGACCGGGGGGCAGAGCCTCGGGAACGCGTGGGCGCACGGCCACGTGTGCGACGACCTCAGCGCGGGCGAGACCATCGAGGAGAGGAGCACCCTGTCGTCCGACAAGCACGACTACACGGTCTGGCTCAGGCTGACCGGCCAGTAGAGCCGGAGGCCCCGCCACCCCCCGGCGGGGCCTTCACCGATTCGCGGGGATCTGACAGGGTTCGAGCGTGGTTCTCACGCTGGCCGGGTGCCCGATGCACGAGCTGCTCGACCGCCAGACCGCCAAGCTGGCCAGGCGGCTCGTACGGTGCTTCGCCGAGCAGCTCCCCGTCTACCGGCGGCTGCCGAAGGAGGAGCTCGACGGCGACATCACGGCCATCACCGAGCACAACCTGCGCCTGATCTCCCGCGCCTTCCGCGAGGGCCGCCCGCCCACCAGGGCGGACCTGCTGCCGTTGCGGGAGTCGGCGGCCCGCCGCGCCCAGGAGGGCGTGCCGCTCGAAGCGCTGCTCGCGGCCTACCACCTGGGGGCGCGGCTGGTGTGCGAGCGGCTGTTCGCGCGGGCCGGGCCGGACGACCTGGCCGACGTGCTGGAGGCCGGCCGGATCGTGCTGCTCTACATGGAGGCCGCCACGCTGGCCGTCTGCTCGGCGTACCTGGAGGAGCGCGAGAGCCTGCTCAGCCAGGAGCAGCACGCCATGCACGCCACCGTCGCCGCGCTGCTCGGCGGCGACCGCGCGGCCCTGGCGGGGGTGCGGCTGCCGCCGCGCTACCTGGTGCTGGCCGTCGCGGCGGGGCGGCATCCCGACGAGGACGGGCCGGGCGCGCCCGTGGCCGGGCGGCGCAAGCTGCACCGGCTCAGGACGGCGCTCCAGCGGTTCGCGGCCGAGCCGGTGCTGCCCGCGCTCGACACGGCCGGCGGGCTGGTGCTGGTGCCGCTCCAGGGGGAGGAACCCGGGCTCGCCGAGCTGGCGGAGGCGGCGGCCAGGTCGGCGGGCGTGCCCGTGTGGCTGGCCGCCGAGTGCGCGCCGCCGCAGGACGTGCCCGCGGCGGCGCGGCTGGTGGAGGAGGTGCTGGAGGTGGTGCGGGTCTTCGAGCAGCCGCCGGGCGGCTACCGCCTGGCCGACGTGCTGCTCGAATACCAGCTCACCCGGTCGAGCCAGGCCACGGCGCTGCTGGCGGGCCTGCTCGACCCGCTGCTCGACAACCCCGACCTGCTCAGGACGCTGACGGCGTACCTGGACACCGGCCTGGACCGGCGGCGCACCGCCGAGCTGCTGCACGTGCACCCGAACACCGTCGACTACCGCCTGCGCAGGGTCGTCGTCCTGACCGGGCTGGACCCGATGGACCCTGCCCACCTCCAGCGGATCGGGGCCGCGCTGGCGGCCCGCCGCCTCACACCACGCCAGTGACGGCGGCCGTCACCGCGGTCGCGAAGCCGCGCATGCCCGCAGCGTTCGGGTGGAACGGCGCGGCCGGCGAGGCGGGCACGTACGGCTCGATCCACCGCGTGCCGGCCGAGGCGCACGGGTCGTGGCCGACGCTCGGCGTCTGCAGGTCGATGAAGCCCACCCCGGCCGCGGCGGCCTGCTCGGCCAGCATCTGGTTGAAGTACAGCAGCGTGGCCCTGATGTAGTTCGCGTCCGACCTGATGATCGGGACGCGCGGGTAGCAGCCGTCGGGCCGCGCGTACGTGCCGTAGCCCACCACGAAGATCCTGGCCTGCGGGGCGCGGGCGCGGATGTCGGAGACCATGGTGGTCAGGCGGGGGCGCAGCGCGTCGGTGTCGACCCGCCACTTGTCCTGGCCGCCCACGTTGTAGTCGTCGTTGCAGGCGTCGCCGATCGGCGGGGGCAGCAGGTTCAGGCAGTCCTCGATGAAGTCGGTCAGGCCGACGTCGTTGGCGCCGATCTGCACCGTGACCAGCGTGGTGTCCTGGCTGAGCGCGTCGAGCTGGGGCGGCACGTCGCCGAGCTCGGTGTTCTGCGGCTGGTACAGGTCCTCTGTCTGGGCGCCCGAGCAGGTCACGTCGCGGAACCTGGCCGCGCCGATCGCCTGGGCCGTCAGGCGCGGGTAGTTGCGGTCGGAGCGCAGGCAGCCGAGGTGGATCTGGTTGGGCACCAGCGGTCCCGCGGCGGCCGAGTCGCCCAGGGCCACGTACACCTCGGCCTGCGCGGCGTGCGCGGGCGGGGCGAGGGTGAGGGCGAGCCAGACGGCGGTGAGGAGGAGGAGCGTGCGTCGGACCATGGTGGACTCCTTCCGGCAGGGGTGGGGGGTGGGGAATCCGGTGGCCGGTCAGCGGCGGAAGGGGCCGGTCACCTCGTAGGTGATGCCTCCGGTGCCCGCGGACTCGCCGCTGGTGCCGCGCTGCGAGGAGAAGTAGAGCCGGGTCCCGTCGGGCGAGAACGCGGGCCCGGTGATCTCCGACCGCGCCTGGCCGTCGAGGCGCATGATCGGGGCCACCACGCCGTCGGGCGTGATGATGTTGATCTCCATGTTGCCGCCGTCCTCGGCCACGTAGAGATCGCCTTTCAGCCCGGTCACGTTGTCCACGCCGTCGAGCGTGCCGGTGCCGTCGTAGATGGCGGTGACGGTCTGGCGGGCGGTGTCGTACGCCCACACCTTGCGGTCGCCCTTGGCGGTGAAGTAGCAGACGCCGGCGGAGTAGTGGCAGCCCTCGCCGCCGTTGAAGTGCCTGGCCTCTGGCACCTGGTGCCTGGTCTGGCGCTCCAGCACGGCGGGCGAGGGGTCGGGGACCTCGCGCCACACCGTGCCGTCGCCGCACAGCACCTCCAGCCGCCCGCTGGACAGATCACCCCAGGTCGTGGGGGTGAACCGGTAGAAGCAGCCGTCGCTCTCGTCCTCGGTCAGGTAGACGACCCGGCGGTCGGGGTCGCAGGCGGCGGCCTCGTGCTTGAAGCGGCCCATGGCGGGGCGGGGCTGGGCGGAGCGGGTGCCGTACGGGTCGGTCTCGTAGACCCGGCCGCGGAAGATCTCCTCGCACGACAGCCAGGTGTTCCAGGGGGTGGCGCCGCCCGCGCAGTTGAGGTTCGTGCCGCTGAGGATGCGGTACGCGCGCTCGATCGACCCGTCCGCCCTGAACCTGATCGCCGAGGCGCCGCCGATCAGCGGCACCTCGGAGTTGGACACGTAGATCCAGCCGGTGCCGTCGGCGAAGCAGGCGCCGCCGTCGGGCGCGGGGTGCCAGAGCGTGCCGCCGACGCTCCGGCCGGACCTGGCCACGATGCGGCCGGTGAAGCCGGCGGGTAACGCCATGCCGTTGGCGTCGGGCGCGCCGAGCGGCCCGTACGGGCTCTCCCCGGCGGACACCGACGCCACGGCCTCGTGCCACACCGCCCCCGAGAACGCCACCGACACGGGCACGGCTGTCAGGAAGGTACGGCGGCGCATGAGGGCTCTCCCGTGGTCGCGGTTGGATTCGCAGACACACGATGAGCCATGCTCGTCATTCTGTGAACTGGACAGGACAGTAAATGTCAGCGGTCAAATCTGTGACGCCTCACAAATCGCCGCCCGGCCGCCACATGGGCCAGAACAGCGCGCCGTCCGGCAGCGCGAACGGCTGCCGCGCCTGGTAGCCGTGCCGCGCGTAGAGGTCGCGGTTGCGCGGGTCGCTGGCCTCCAGGTACGCGGGCAGCCCGCCCAGCCGGTCGTGCTGGTAACGCAGCAGGGCCGTGCCGAGCCCCTCGTTCTGCCGGTCGGGGTGCACCGCCAGGAACGCCAGGTGGTGGTGCGGCGCCGCCGGATGGTTCCGCTCGAAGAGTTCGTCCAGGGTGCGGAACCGCTCCACCCACGCGCCCGTGGCCTCGGCCAGCCTGCGGTCGTAGTCGTGCGGTGCGGGCAGCGGCGAGGTGTACGGGAACCACACCGCCACCGCGGGGCCGTCGTCGATGAGGTGGATCTCGCCGTGCTCGACGGCGTGCTCGACGAAGATCCGGAAGTTGGCGGCGATGATCCGGTGCCGCTCCCTGCGATCGGGCACCAGGTACGCCATGGGCCGCAGCCCGGAGAACGCGGTCGCGATCAATTCGGCGACCCGCTGCGCGTCCTCGGCCGTGGCCAGCCGGACGGCGGGCCGTAACGCGAACGCCGACCCGCTCTCGCGGTGGATCACCGGCCAGGGCCCGAACGCCTCTGCCTGCCCTGTTCGGAACGTCTCTGCCATCGGCCCAGGTCTCCTCTCGTCGATCATGCGCCGTCGGGGACGGCGGCCGCTCCGGCGCCCGTCCCCACCGCAGCGTAAACGGCGGGTCGCCCGGCACGCAGCACGAAGGCCCACACCACCCCGAGCACCGCGGCGACCCCGTAGACGGCCGGCAGCACCCAGGCCAGGGCGTCGCCCTCCGGCACGCCCAGCAGCGCCCAGAAGTTGTCCAGCGCGAGCCACACCATCACGGCCAGCGCGATCGCGGCGGGCACGGGCGCGATCACCCGACGGCCGAGCGTCTCGCCGCTCGGCTGCCTGGCGAAGAAGGCGATGACCGCGATGGACGTCACGAAGATCAGCAGCAGCACGCCGAGCCCGCCGAACGCGCCGCCGTAGAAGAAGAGCTGCACGAGCGGGTCGAGGCCGAGGAGCGCGTACAGCAGGATCGTGGCCAGGCCGAGCACGCTCTGCGCGATCGAGCCCGCCTGGGGCGCCCCGGTGCGGGCCCGCGTCCGGCCGAAGACGGCGGGCAGCACCCGCTCGCGGCCGAGCGCGAAGAAGTAGCGGGAGGTGGTGTTGTGGAAGGAGATCATCGCGGCGAGCACGCTGGTGGCGAAGAGCACCCTGGCGATGGCCACCACGACCGGGCCCAGGTGGGCCTCGGCCAGCACGAAGATGGTGTCCGCCTGGTCCCGCCGCGCGGTGGCCACGATCTCGCCGGGCCCGACGGCGACCGTCATGGCCCACGACGACAGCGCGTACACCAGGGCGATGATCGCCACGGACGCGTACGTGGCGATCGGCACCGTACGCCGCGGCTCCCGGCTCTCCTCCGAGAACACCACGGACGACTCGAACCCGACGAACCCGAGCGTCGCCAGCACCAGCAGGGCCCCCACGCCGGGCACGAACAGCGCGGCCGGTGACAGCGTCTCCACCGAGTAGCCGGTGACCGCCGGGTTGACCAGGTCGGCCAGGTCGAACAGCAGGATGACCGCCACCTCCGCGGTCAGCAGCACGGCCAGCAGGCGGCCGTTGACGTCCACGCGCAGCACGCCGAGCGCCGCGACCAGCGCCCAGGCGACCAGCGAGACGACCCACCAGGCGGGCGTGACGCCCAGCCACGCTTCGAGCAGCGGCGCGCTCGCCACGCCGAACGCGCCGTAGAGCGCCACCTGCAGCGTGTTGTACGCGATGAGCGCCACCCAGGCCGCCGCGATGCCCGCGGGACGGCCGAGGCCCCGGGTGACGTAGGTGTAGAACGCGCCGGCGTTGGCCAGGTGCCGGGCCATCGCCACGTACCCGACCGCGAAGACCGCGAGCACGGCCCCCACGACCAGGAAGGCGATCGGCAGCCCGGTGATCCCGGTGACGGCGTAGCCGGTGGTGATCACCCCGGCGACCACGGTGAGCGGCGCGGCGGCCGACAGGACGAAGTAGACGACCGTGGGCGCGCCGAGCCGGTCGGCGGCCAGCGCGTCGGGGGCGGGGGAGGTGGTACGCGTCATGCTGCCTTCCCAGGGGGTGCGGAGGAGGACGAACGCACGTCCGTATGGTGTGCCGATCTCCGGTCGAGGACAAGGCTCTGCTGACGTGTCCCTTACGCGGTTGGGAGATCCACTTGTTCCTCGCTGGGGTATCGGTGCCCGTGATTTCGATCAGGAGGCACTGCAGATGGCGGACTTTCCCATCGTTGTCGGTATAAATCGCACCCAGGATGGCTCTCTTGCCGTCGCGGTGGGCGAGTCGGGCATGTACAGCCTGCAGAAGGAGCGCGTCAGCCGGCGCGAGCACCACTGGGGGCGCCTCGGCGACCTGCCCGACCGCTACCTGCCCGCCATGCCGCTGCTGAAGGAGCCGGTGGACCTGGTCGTGGAGGGCTACTCGTCGGACACCGAGATCGAGCACGCGCCCGCGTACCAGCAGGAGGTGCGCGAGACGCTCGGCCTCAGGGACGGGGCCGAGATCGTGCTGGTCTCGCACCACCTCTCCCACCTCTACGGCGCCTTCTACCCCTCGCCGTTCGAGGAGGCGGCGGGGCTGGTGATCGACACGCGGGGCAGCCACGTCAGGGACTTCACCGAGGAGGTCCCGCTGCCGCCGGGCACCGGTGGCGACCTGGTGGAGGTGGCCTCGTTCTACCGGTGCGCGCGCGGGCGCGTGGAGTGCCTGGCCAAGCAGCTCTGGGACGGCGACTGGGCCAGGCCCGCCGGGCTCGGCTGCTTCAACGCGCTGCTGGCCAGGGCGCTGTGGCCGGAAGGCGAGGGCGATGAGGGCAAGGTGACGGCGCTGGCCCCGTTCGGCGACCCGGACGCGCTCGGCCTGCCCGATCTCGACGTGCGCGGCCACGAGGTGCACCTCCCGCCCGCCTGGCTGGAGGTGTTCGGCCGCCGCGACGCCTTCCGCTACGAGCCGGGCGGCGAGGAGTTCCGCCGCGCCGCGAACCTGGCCGCCGCCGGCCAGCGCGCCTTCGAGCGGGCGCTGGACCGGGTGGCCGCCTGGCTGCACGCCGAGACGGGCCTGGACGCGCTGGCCTTCGCCGGCGGCGCCGCGCTCAACAGCTCGGCCAACGGCCGGCTCATCCGCGAGTCGCCGTTCCGCGAGGTGTTCATCCCGCCCGCCCCGCACGCGGCCGGCACAGCCGTGGGCTGCGCCCTGTACGGGCTCATCGCCTGCCTCGGCGTGGACAGCCGCTTCCGCTGGACGGACGACTTCCTCGGCCCCGACCCCGACGAGAGCGAGATCGAGGCGGCCGTGCGCGCCCTGCCCGCCGGCCTGTACGCCGAGCAGCCGCCGGACCTGGCGGGCACGCTCGTCACGCTGCTGGAGAGCGGCCGCGTGGTCGGGCTGCACCAGGGCCGCAGCGAGTCAGGCCCGCGCGCGCTGGGCAACCGCAGCATCCTCGGCGACCCGCGAGGCCCCGACATGCAGGATTACCTCAACTTCGAGGTGAAGGGCCGCGAGTGGTTCCACCCGACGGCACCGGTGGTCCTGGCCGAGCACGCCGCGCAGATCTTCGAGCTGGACCGGCCGGCCCCGTTCGGGCACTACGCCGTCGCGGTCCGCCCCGAGCACCGCGACGGGCTGCCCGCGATCACGCACGTGGACGGCACGGCCACGCCGCAGACGGTCACCCGGGAGAGCGCCCCGTTCCTGCACGCCCTGCTCACCAGGTGGCACGAGCGGACGGGCACGCCCGTCCTGGTCAACGCCTCGCTGAGCGGGCCCGGCGAGCCGCCGGCGGAGACGCCGGAGCACGCCGTCGACACGCTGCTCGGGACCGGCCTGCACGCGCTGGCGATGCCGCCGTACCTGATCCGCAAGCGGGTGGAGCCGCCCCTGCCGGGAGAGCTCGCCTAACCCCTTGCTACGACACGAAGTCGCAGGTCAGTGCGGGTCTTGGGTTTCCAGGCCGGTGCCCGGTACGGTCGGTGACATGCGTGCCTACCGAGCCGGACCCGTGGCACTGGCCATGCTCGCCGCGCTGTCCGCCGGCTGCGGCGGCGGCACCGTGCCCGCAGCCCAGGAGGCGGCGCTGCCCGCCTCCCCCGCCCCGACGGCGAGCCCGGCCGGGACCGCGCGCCCGCTCGCGGGCAAGACCGTCGTGCTCGACCCCGGGCACAACGGCGGCAACGCCTCGCACCCCGAGGAGATCAACCGCCAGGTCGACATCATCACCGGCCGCAAGGCGTGCAACACCACCGGCACCGAGACCAACGACGGCTTCCCCGAGCACGCCTTCACCTGGGACGTCGCCGGCCAGATGAAGCCGATCCTGGAACGCATGGGCGCCAAGGTGGTGCTCACCCGGCCCAACGACAGGGGCGTGGGCCCGTGCGTCACCGAGCGGGCCGCGATCGGCAACGAGGCCAGGGCGGACGCGGTGCTGTCCATCCACGGCGACGGGGCCGCGCCGGACGGGCACGGGTTCCACGTGATCATGCCGGGGCTGCTGCGCGGGCACAACGACGACGTGGTGAAGCCGTCGGCCAGGCTCGGCAGGGCCGTCCGCGACGCCTACCGCGAGGGCACCGGCATGCCGTACGCGAACTACACCGCGAAGAACGGCCTGCAGACCCGCACCGACCTGGGCGGGCTCAACCTGTCGAAGCGGCCGGCGGTGTTCATCGAGTGCGGCAACATGCGCAACGAGCGCGACGCCGCCAAGATGTCCGACGCCGCCTTCCGCAAGCGCATGGCCGCCGCGCTCGCCGACGGGATCAGGCGGTTCCTGAGCTAGCGTAGGCCCGCAGGAACGCGGCCACCCCCGCCTCCGCCAGGCGTTCGAGCTCGGCGTCCGTGTAGTGGTCGCCGGCGCCCTCGAACATCACCTTGTTCACCGGGATCCACAGCAGCAGGCCGACGAAGTGCTCGGCGGCCAGGGCCGGGTCGTCCGTACGCAGCAGGCCGCGCTCGGTGAGCCGCTCGAACGCCGTGGACATGGTCTTGAGCGAGCGCTCGAAGCCCTGGGCGTACCAGGTGCGGCCGAGGTCGGGGAAGCGGTCGGCCTCGGCGATCACCAGCCGGCGCAGCCGCAGGATGTCGGGGCGCATGATGCGGGCGAGGAACTGGCGGGCCAGCTCGCCGAGGTCCTTCTCCAGGTCGTCGCTGTCCTCCAGCGCCGAGATGATCATCTTGGCCAGCCCCTCCACCTGGCCGGTGGTGTCCATGATGATGCTGGTGAAGAGCTGTTCCTTGTCGGTGAAGTGCTTGTAGACGGTCTGCTTCGACACGGAGGCCAGTGAGGCGACCTCGTCCATGCTGGTGCCCACGTAGCCGTTGCGCAGGAACACCGGGAGCGCCGCCTCCATGATCTGCCTGCGCTTGCGTGCCGTCCGGCCGTCCTCTTCCGCTGCCATGACCGCCCTCTCGTTCGCTTGCCTCAGAACAGTACTAGACAGTTCCGTACTGATGTGAGTACTGTACCGTCTAGTTCCAGAGACGGACAAGGACGGACACGCCATGAGTGATCTTCAGAAGCAGGTGCAGGAAGCCGCCGACAGGCTCGTCGAGTCGGGCGCGGAACGCGGGCTCCAGGTCGCCGTCTACCAGGACGGCGTCCAGATCGTGGACGTGGTGGCGGGCGTCGCCGACCCGGAGACCGGCCGCCCCGTCACGGCCGGTACGCCCTTCTACAACTTCTCCATCGGCAAGGGCGCCACCTCGGCCGTGGCCCACGTGCTCGCCGAGCGCGGGCTGTTCGGCTACGACACGCCGGTCGCCGAGCTGTGGCCGGAGTTCGCCCGGCACGGCAAGGAACGCGTCACCGTACGGCACGTGCTCTCGCACACGGCGGGCGTGCCCGGCGTCCCGCTCGACACCACGCCCGAGGACGCCTGCGACTGGGGCAAGATGGTCGCCGCGCTGGAGGACGCGGAGCTGTGGTGGGAGCCGGGCACCAAGATGGGCTACCACGCCTACACGTTCGGATACCTCGTCGGCGAGATCGTCCGGCGGGTGACCGGCAAGCCCATCTCGCAGGTGCTGCGGGAGGACGTGGCGGGGCCGCTGGGGGTGGCCGACGAGCTGTACTTCGGGATGCCGGAGCAGGAGCACGCGCGGCTGGCCCGGCTGGAGGACGCGCCCATGGACATGTCCGCATGGGGCGAGATGCCGGAGGACCTGCCGATGCTCAAGGCCGGGCCGATGACGCTGATGCCGAACGCCGCGCTGGGCAACCGGCCCGACTACCTGTCGGCCGACATCCCCGCCGGCGGCAAGACCTCGGCCAGGGCCATCGCGCGGATGTACGCGGCGCTGCTCGGCGAGGTGGACGGCGTGCGGCTGATCACGCCGGAACGGCTGCGCGAGGTGACGGCCGTGGCGGCGAGCGGCGCCGACGAGGTCTTCGGCATGCCGTCGGCGTGGGGGCTCGGCTTCAACATCGGGCGGCCCGGCTCGACGCCGGAGCAGACCCCGACCGTGTTCGGCGTGGGGGGTGCGGGCGGCAGCACCGCCTGGGCCGACACGGCGACGGGCACCACGTTCGCGCTGACCAAGAACCGGCTCACCAACGACTTCGCGGCGGCCGAGCTGATCAGCGGGATCGTCACCTCCCGCTGAGCCGGGCCAGAGGGTCAGCCGTCGCGGCAGAGCGGCGCGCCTCCGACCACGCACGCGATGTCGTCGAGCTCACAGCTCAGCAGGGTGCCGTCCATGCCGAGCACGAGCACCAGGTCGCGCCGGTACGGATGGGCCAGCATGACCCGGCCGACGACGCCGTTATCCAAGATCACGGTAGGGCGGCCTGCCGCGTTGTCCATGCCCTCGTGACTCCTCTCAAGGTCCGCGACGAGCCCCGCGCCGGACCCGTCCCCACCAGGATGCACACGCCATCCCCTCGATCGCATCGGTCATGCGGCGGTATTTCCGTACGCCATCGGGATGAGCCACCGGCCTGACGGCCGGTGCAGGGCTCACGTGCGCCGTCGTGACCGATGAGTAATATGACGCATCAGTAGCACGATCGCCCCCGCGGCAGGCGAAGGAGACGGCCTCGTGACCGAGCTAGAGCGTGTTCCGCCCGGCGTGGACCCGACGGTCCCGAGCTCGGCCCGGGTGTACGACTACCTGCTCGGCGGCAAGGACAACCTGGCCGTGGACCGGGCGGTGGCCGAAAAGCTGCTCGCCGTCGCCCCCGACACCCGCCTGGTGGCGCGGGCCAACCGCCACTTCCAGGTCGAGGTGGTCCGCCACCTGGCCGGGCAGGGGGTCAGGCAGTTCATCGACCTGGGCACCGGCATCCCGACCACACCCAGCATCCACGAGACGGCCCGCCAGGTGAACCCCGCCTGCCGGGTGGTCTACGTGGACAACGACCCCGTGGTGCGGATGCACGCCCAGGTGCTGCTGGCCGACGCCCCCGGCGTCGCCGGCATCCAGGCCGACCTGCGCCACCCCGCCGGCATCCTGGCCGACCCGCACATCACCGGGCTGATCGACTTCGACCAGCCGGTGTGCGTGCTGATGGTCGGCGTCCTGCACTTCGTGATGGACGAGGAGGACCCCGCGGGCATCGTGGCCGCCTTCAGGAAGCGCATGACGGCCGGCAGCCATCTGGTCATCTCGCACGCCATGGCCGAGAGCGACCCCGCGGCTCTCGCCCAGCTCCGGATGGCGACGGCCGGCTCGCCCGCGCAGTCCACGTTCCGTACGCGGGAGCAGGTGCTGCGGCTGTTCGACGGGTTCGAGCTGATCGGGCCCGGCCTCGTACCCGTCCAGGACTGGAGCCTCGGCCCGGAGGAGGCTCACATCCCCCTGCTGGACGGCCCGCCGCGCCTGCGCGTGGACGGCGGGGCCGGCAGGCTCACAGCCTGATTCCCCGGACGAGGTCGGCGAGCTCGGGCACCAGGGGCCGGCTGGCCATCACGGTGACGACGACCCCCTTCCGCTCCACCCAGCCCACGTAACGGCCGTGGCCCAGCGCGCCGTCACCCTCCTGCCTGAGCACCTGACGGCCGCCCAGCCGCACGGCCTTCGGGCCGCCCGTGAACGCGCCCACGTCCACGGGCAGCTTCCCGAGCTGCGCCAGGCTGCTCGCCTCCGGCCAGCACACCACCCGCACCCACAACGACCTGTGCGCGGGGTCGACGGTGTCGCGGTCGTCGGACCAGAGGTAGCCGTACTCGGTGACGCCGCCGCGCTTCGCCGCCGTCAGCGTGCCGTGACTGAACCCCTTGGGGAGATGGCGGACCCGCACGCCCCTGAGCGCCTTCGCGCCCTTGGCCGGCTCGTCGGTGTCCGTCCCCTTCAGCTCGGCCCTGGTCGGCGCCGGGCAGGCGGTGGCGGCCTGGGCGGGGACGGGGACCAGGGCCGCGGTGAGGGCCGCGAGCGCGATGATTGTTCTCATGCCGGGGTTGGATGCCGGCGGTGCGGCAAAAGTTCAGTACGCCTTGAGCGCGATGTCCGTGGCGTACCTGTCGCCCAGCTTGGTCATCAGGCCCATCACGAATCTCGACCTGAGCATCCGGTTGCGCATGCGGATGCGCGCCGGGGTGGGGGGCGCGAGCATGGGGCCGGCGTTGCCGTTCTTGGCGATCTTGGCGTACTGCCTTAACTGCCGCTCGTACTCGGCGAAGGCCGCACGGTGATCGCCGCCCGCCGCCGCCAGCTCGCCGGCCAGCACGTACGCGCCCACCATGGCCAGGCCCGAGCCGAACCCGCCCAGCGTGTTGCCGTACCCCGCGTCGCCCAGCAGCGCCACCCGGCCCTGGGCGTAGCGGTCGATCCTGACCTGGCTGATCGAGTCGAGATAGACGTTCCCCGCCCGGCGCACCGCCTCGATGATCCGCGGGGTCTGCCAGCCCATGCCCTGGTACGCCCGCGCCAGGATCTCCTTCTGCTGCCCGCTGTCGTAACGGTCGTAGGTCAGCTCGCCGGAGGCGAAGACGAAGAACGCCGGCGCCTTCGGCCCGCCCGTCGCCACCAGCCTGCCCGGCTCGTTGTACATCTGCGGCACCGTCCCGAAGTCCCCCTCGACGTCCACCAGGGCGTAGTAGTAGCCGAGATGCCGGACATAGTCGGACTCGGGGCCGAAGGCGAGGCGGCGCACGTTCGAGTGGATGCCGTCCGCGCCGACGACCAGGTCGAACGTGCGCGGCGCGGTGCGCTCGAAAGTGACCTGGACGCCGCCGGGGGTCTCGGTGAGGGAGGTGATCGAGTCGCCGAAGACGTACTCGCAGTCGGCGGCCGTGCGGTCGTACAGGATCCCGGCCAGGTCGCCGCGCTTGATCTCCAGGGCGCCGCCGGTGAACTCGCCGGGCAGGACCGCCAGCCTGCGGCCGGTCGCGTCCACGATCTCCTGGTCGGTGCCGCCGGTCTGCAGGCGGCGCACGTCGTCCAGGATGCCCATGCGGCTGAGCACGGTGAGGTGGGTCGGGCCCTTGAAGTCGACCGCCTGGCCGCCCGGGCGGATGGCCGGAGCCCTCTCGACGACCGTGACCTTGCAGCCGTAGCGGGTGAGCCAGTAGGCGAGGGCGGGGCCGCCGATGCCGGCACCGGAGATGAGAACGTTTCGCATGCCCGGCAGCTTCGCGAGCTTGGCTGACAGCCGGGCGACTGTCCGCTGACAGTGCGGGGCGCGACTGTCAGCGAGGCGGCCACTCCCGGTGGTGGTGCTGCTCGGTGGCGGTTGGCTGCAGGGTGACCTCGCTACCCGCTGGCGGCCTCGCGCAGGGCCGCCAGGGCCTCCTCGCGGCTCATCGCCGCGCCCTTCGCGTACGCGGCCGCGAACTCCTCGGGCCCGAGCACGCGGCCGGCACCGGCGGCGGTCGCGGCCACGTCCCGATCCCCGGCCACGGCCATGCCCCGTACCGCCGCCCCGATCCCGAGCAACAACGCCGCCCGCCGGGCCGCCCGCTGGGCAGCCACCGGCACACCCGCCGCCTGCCCGGTCTCGTCCTCGTTCTCCGGTCCGGGCGCACATCCATGGGTCGCCTCGAAGAGGGCCTGGTCCGCCAGGCCTTCCGCGACCTCCGCCACGTCGTTGGGCAGGGGCGAGCCCAGGGCGGAGGCCAGGGCTTCGGCGTGCATGCGGGCGGCCCGTTCCCCGTCACCGTGGGCGGCCGCCAGCCGGCCGAGTGCCGTGTAAACGCGCGACCTCGTCCCCCCGGCCGTGAACGCGGCGGTCTCCGAGCCGGACAGCGCGGCGTCGAGCCGCCTGGCAGCCTCGGGAAGATCACCCTGAAGCCGGGAGATGTCCCCGAGCTGGAGCTGCACCCAGGCCATCAGCTCCGGCCGCCCCAGCCGCCGCTCCAGCTCGCCCGCCCGCTCGTTGTCGGCGCACGCGGCCTCGGCGTCGCCGGCCCGCCAGTGCGCGTTGGCCCGCCTGCTCAGGACGTCCGCCAGCTCGTCGAGCGCGCCGAGCTCCGAGAACACGGCGAGCGCCCGTTCCCACAGCCCCATCGCCCGCTGCCAGTCGCCGCGCCAGCTCGCGAGGAGGGCCAGCCAGTCGAGCGCCTGCCCCGTGCCCCACCGCTCGCCCAACGCCTCGAAGGCCGCCAGCACCCGCTCCATCCCGGCCTCGGCCTCCTGGAGCTGCCCGTTGTGCAGCGTCAGCAGCGTTGCGCCGAGCTGGTTGAGCGCGCTGCTCCACGCGTCGGTGCCGAGCACCGACCGCTGCCGTTCCGCCGTCATCATCCCGCCTTCGGGCGGTCCCGCGATCATGCCCCACAGCGCCACGCCGAACCGGTAGCGCATCGGCCGGTCGAGCGTTCCGACGATCTCCTTCGCCCGCACCCAGTGCGGCGAGCCGACGTCGGGCACGGCATGCAGCACGGCCAGCACGTACTCCTCCGCCAGTTCGGACCTGCCCGCCGGCCCGGCGGGTGGTGTGGTGTCGAGGAGGCGTTCGGCGTGCCGGATGCCCTGGCCGCGCCGCCCGGTCAGCCACCAGTACATGCCGAGCGTGCCCACCAGCCGCCACGCCGTCGGCCTGTCGTGCTCCACGCTCCAGCGCAGGGCCGACTGCAGGTTGGCGTTGTCGGCCGACAACGCGGCCAGCCATTCGAGCTGCTCTGCCCGGTAGAGGTGCTCGTGCGCGCGCCCCGCGAACTTTAGGAACCAGGCGGCATGCCGCCGCCGCAGGCGCTCCTCCTCACCCGCCTCCGCCAGCCGCTCCAGGCAGAACAGCCGGATGGTGTCGAGCATCTGGTAACGCTCACCGTCGGTCTCGACCAGCGACTTGTCCACCAGATCGACCAGCACGTCCTCCACCGCGCCCGCCACCGTGTCCGCCATTCGGTCCGCCACCGCGTCCGCGGCGCCGCAGACGCGTTCGACCGCCTCCAGGGTCGCGCCGCCGGTGAACACCGACAGGCGTCTGGCCAGCGCCTGCTCCTCCGGCCCGAGCAGGCTCCAGCTCCACTCCACCACCGCGTGCAGGGTCTGGTGGCGGGCGGCGGCCGTACGGTCGCCGCGCGAGAGCAGCCGGAAGCGGCCGTGCTCGGCCAGCCGGTCGGCGATCTCCGCCACCCCGAACGTGCGCACCCGCGCCGCCGCCAGCTCGATGGCCAGTGGCAGCCCGTCGAGCGCGGCGCAGATCCGCAGCACCGCGTCCAGGTTGCGGTGCCCGAGCGAGAACCCCTGCCGTACGGCCGCGGCCCGGTCGGCGAACAGCCGGACCGCCGGGTAGCCGAGCGGGTCCTGCGCACCCGGGGGCGGGGTGGGCAAGGGGGCGAGCGGGACGAGATGCTCGCCGGTGATGCCCAGGGGTTCCCTGCTGGTGGCCCAGATCGTCAGGCCGGGGCACGCGGCGAGCAGGCGGCGGGCGAGCGTGGCGGCCTCGGCGACGACGTGCTCGCAGTTGTCCAGGACGAGCAGCGACGCCTGCCCGGCCAGCGCGGCCACGAGCCGCTCGACGGGATCGGGCCCGCCCGCGGCGGCCGGCCTGAGCGCGGGCTCCCGCAACCCGAGCGCCCCGAGCACAACCTCCGCCACCTGCCCCCCAGCCACCGGCCCAGCCCCGGAGGTCAGCGCGTCTCTCACGCCGCCCACCGCCCCGGCGGCCGGTGCGCCCGCCGCGCGCCCGACAGTCCCCGCGGCCGGCCCCCCAGCCGCGCCGCCCGGGTTTCCGCTCGTCGGGGCGTCCACGAGTGACAGGTCTGCGAAGGCGACCGTGTCGGCGGCCGGTGGGCGGCGGGTGGCGGCCTCGATGACCAGGCGGGTCTTGCCCGTGCCGCCCGGCCCCACGATCGTGACCAGCCGGGCCGGTCCCAGGGCGGCCAGCCGGGCGAGCTCCTCCTCGCGCCCCACGAAGCTGGTGAGCTGCGCGGGCAGCCCCGCCCGCGCCGAACGCGTCCGCGACCCGCGCAGGATCTCCAGGTGCAGGGCCGCCAGCTCGGGTGACGGGTCCGCGCCGAGCGTGTCGGCGAGCAGCCGCCGCCCTTCCTCGTACGCGGCCAGCGCCTCGGCCTGCCGCCCCGCCGCGTGCAGGGCCCGCATGAGCAGCCCGCGTGCCCGTTCGCGCAGCGGATGGGCGGCCACCAGCTCGCGCAGCCCGGCGGCGGGGCCGGCGTCGGGCAGCGACAGCTCGGCCTCGTACAGGTCCTCGGTGGCGGCCAGCTGCAGCTCTTCCAGCCGCACCACCTGCGGCCCGGCGAACGGCGCGTCGGCCACGTCCGCGAACGCCGGGCCGCGCCACAGCCCCAGCGCCTCCCGCAGCAGTGCGGCGGCCCGCGCGTGCGCGCCCGCCGCGAGCAGGCCGCGCCCCTCGCGGGCCAGCCGTTCGAAGCGGTGCGCGTCCACGTGGTCGCGGTCGACCGCCAGCCGGTAGCCCGTCCCGTGGAACTCGATCAGCTCGGCGGGCAGTTGCCGCCTGAGCCGGGAGACCTGCGCCTGCACGGCGTTGGCGGCGCCGGACGGGGGCCGGTCGCCGTACTGGCCGTCGATCAGCCGCTCGACGCTGACCAGCCGCCCCGCGTCGAGCAGCAGCATCGCCAGGAGCGCGCGCGGCCGCGGGCCGCCGACGGTGACGGGGTCGCCGCCGGCGCGCCACACCGCGAGCGGACCCAGGACGCCGAACTGCACGCCCCCGATTGTCCCCCACCTCACCTGGCGAAACGGAATTATCGGTATGCCTACCGATGCACATACGTATTTTCCCGCCGTCACGGAGGGCTTAGCGTCGGGCGGCAACAAGGCGAAACGGTCCGCTCGCTTTCCCGTCACCCTCCATCACCCCCCATTTCCCTGACACCACCGCGAACCCAGGCGATCCCGGGTTACGCGCGGGCCGCCGCGCGCCCATCCAGCGCCCGGCGGCCCAGGGAAACCGCCGAAAGGAGCAAGACAGCCGTGAAACGCAGAGCCTTACTCGCCGCGGTCGCAGGCCTCGCCACGGCCGCGACCGTGGTGTCACCCGCGAACGCCGCGCCTCCCGGGGCCGCCAGGCACGCGAGCACGTCGGCGGCCGATCCCGCCTCGCTCGCGGCGGCGGTCGCGGACCAGGCCGTCTCCAGCCAGCTCGACGAGCTGACCAGGGGTCCGGACGAGGCGTACAGCAGGGTCTCGGTGACGCCGGGCGCGAGTGACATGTTCTACGTCGCGTACGAGCGCACGTACAAGGGCCTGCCCATGGTGGGCGGCGACGCCGTCGTGGTCACCGACGCGGCGGGGCACGTCAGGGACACGGTGGCGGCCTCGGGGCCGAGCCCGCGGGGCGTGCCGACCAGGGCCACGATCAGCGCCGGGCGGGCCACGGAGGTCGCGAGGACCAGGCTGGAGCGGGTGGACGACACGGCCGAGCCGCGCCTGGTCGTGCTGGCCTGGGGCGAGCGGCCCCGGCTGGCCTGGGAGGCCGTGGTCAGCGGCATCGCCGGTGGGCAGCCGAGCATCCAGCACGTGTTCGTGGACGCGCGTACCGGGAAGGTCGCCGACTCCTTCGACCTCGTCCGCGCCGGCACCGGCAACGGCTACTACAACGGCCAGGTGACGATCAACACGAGCGGCTCGGGCAGCTCGTACTCGATGACCGACACCACCCGGCCCGGCATCCAGTGCGGCGGCCAGAACGGCACCGCCTACACCGGCACGGACGACGCGTGGGGCAACGGCTCGGGCACCAACCTGGAGACCGCCTGCGTGGACGCCCTCTACGGCGTGCAGCGCGAGTGGGAGATGCTGCGCGACTGGCTGGGCCGCAACGGCATCAACGGCAGCGGCCGCGGCTTCCCCGCACGGGTCGGGCTGAACCAGGTCAACGCGTACTGGAACGGCAGCTACACCAACTTCGGCCACAACCAGGCCAACACCGCCCAGGCCACCTCCATCGACGTCGTGGCCCACGAGTACGGTCACGCCATCTTCCAGACCACCCCTGGCGGAGCCGGCTCCGGCAACGAGAACGGCGGCATCAACGAGGGCACCGGCGACATCTTCGGCGCGCTCACCGAGCACTACGCGAACAACCCCAACGACCCGCCGGACTACCTGGTCGGCGAGGAGGTCAACCTGGTCGGGCAGGGGCCGATCAGGAACATGTACAACCCGGGCGCGCTCGGCGACCCGAACTGCTGGTCGACCCAGATCCCGAACACCGAGGTGCACGCGGCGGCCGGCCCGCTGAACCACTGGTTCTACCTGCTGGCCGAGGGCAACAACCCGGGCGGCGGCAAGCCGTCCAGCCCGATCTGCTCGGGCGGCCCCTCGTCGGTCACCGGCATCGGCATCCAGAAGGCCGGCAAGATCTTCATGGGTGCGCTCTCGCGCAAGACCTCGACCTGGCGTTACACGAACGTGCGCGCCGCCTCCGTCGCGGCCGTCATCGAGCTGTACGGCGCGAGCAGCGTGGAGTGCAACACCACCAAGGCCGCCTGGAGCGCGGTCAGCGTGGCGGCGGCATCGGGCGAGCCCGCGTGCGGCACGCCGGGCAGCGACTTCTCGCTGTCGCTCAACCCGTCGTCGGGCAGCGCGGCGCCGGGCCAGCAGCTCACGGCCACGGTCGGCACGCAGACCACCTCGGGCAGCGCGCAGACGGTGAACCTGTCGGCGTCCGGGCTGCCGTCCGGCACCACGGCGAGCTTCAGCCCGGCGTCGGTGACCTCGGGCAACTCCTCGACGCTGACGGTGCGGGTGGGCTCGGCCACGCCGCAGGGCACGTACCCGATCACGGTGACGGGTGCCGGCTCGACCTCGCACACCGCCACGTACACGCTGACGGTCGGCCAGGGGCCGAACCCCGGTGATCCGCCGGACATCAGCCTGGCCAACGTCAAGGCCCACCTGACGCAGTTCCAGTCGATCGCGACGGGCAACGGCGGGAACCGCAGGTCCACGGGAGGCGGTTACCTGCAGTCGGTGTCGTACATCGAGGAGAGGCTGCGCGCGGCCGGCTACACCGTGGTCAGGCAGAACTGCACCACCACCTACTGCAGCAGCGGCGCGGGCCCGAACCTGATCGCCGACTGGCCGGGCGGCGACGCGAACCAGGTCGTCATGTCCGGCGCGCACCTCGACAGCGTCGCGGCGGGGCCCGGCATCAACGACAACGCCTCAGGCTCGGCGAACCTCCTCGAAGTCGCGCTGACCCTCGCGCAGCGCAACCCGACGCTGGCCAAGCACGTCAGGTTCGGCTGGTGGACCGATGAGGAGCAGGGGCTCAACGGGTCGGAGTACTACGTGGCCTCGCTCAGCGCCGCCGAGCGGCAGCGGATCCAGGTCTACTACAACTACGACATGACGGGCTCCACCAACGGCGGCTACTTCATCAACAACATCAACACCGCCGGGGCCGCGTACCTCAAGGAGTTCTACGACCGGCTGAACCTGCAGCCCGAGGAGAACGTCGAGGGCGCCAACCGCTCCGACGACGCCTCCTTCCGCAACGCGGGCATCGCCAGCTCGGGCGTCGCGGCCGGCGCCAGCGCCACCAAGACCTCGGCGCAGGCCGCCAAGTGGGGCGGCACGGCCGGGCGCGCGTACGACCCGTGCTACCACGCCTCCTGCGACACCACCTCCAACATCAACGACACCGTGCTCGACCGGGCGGCGGACGCGGCCATGTACGCGGTCTGGAAGCAGGCGGTCGGCGGCACCCCGCCCACCCGTGACTTCTCGATCTCGGCGAACCCGGCGAGCGGCACCGTCCAGGCGGGCTCGGCGGCCACGTCCACCATCGGCACCAGCACCACGGCCGGCACCGCCCAGACCGTGAACCTCGCGGCCTCCGGCCTGCCGACCGGCGCCACGGCCACGTTCAACCCGGCCTCGGTCACCTCCGGCGGGTCGGCCACGCTGACGATCTCGACCGCGCCCACCACGCCGGCAGGCAGCTACACCGTCACGGTGACCGGCACGGGCGAGACGGCCACGCGGACGGCGACGTACGCGCTGACCGTTCAGGGCACGTCGGGCGGCAGGACGTTCACCAACGGCACCGACTATCCGATCGCCGACTACAGCAACACCCAGAGCTCGGTCTCCTCCACCGCGACGGGCACCGCGACCTCGCCGGTCCGGGTGTCCATCACGATCAGCCACACGTGCGCGGAGGACCTCGACATCTGGCTGCGCGGGCCCAGCGGCACCTGGTACGCGGTCGACCGTTACGGCGGCACGACCTGCACCCCGTACGGGACCAGGACGTTCTCCGTACCGGTGAGCCAGCAGGCGGCCGGCACGTGGGTGCTCGACATCGAGGACGTCTACTCGGGTGACACCGGGTACCTCGACTCGTGGAGCATCACGGTCTAGCGCCTCCCTCACGACTCGGGGGTGACGGGCCCCGGCCGGTCCTCCGGCCGGGGCTCTCGCACGTCCGCCCTGGTGCGCACGCCGAGCTTCTGCAGCACGCGGGCGACGTGCGTGTCCACCGTACGCTGGGACAGGAACAGCACCTCGGCGATCTCCCTGTTCGTCCGGCCCAGCGCCACCAGCCTGGCCACCTCGCTCTCGCGCGGCGACAGCACCCCGTCGCCGGCCTTCCTGCTCCGGCGCGCCGGCGGCCGGTCGGGGCCCAGCTCGCGCAGCAGCCGCCGGCAGCGCGCGGCATCGTGCGTCGCGCCGAGCGCCGCGTACCGCTCGGCGGCCTCGGCGACCAGCCCAGCGGCCCGCTCCCGACCCGAGCCCCGCTCCGAGCCGTCTGCCGGCTCCCGGCCCGCGGGCGCGGGGCGCGCGGCGGCGGTTGACGCGGGTGTGCTGCGGGCGGCGGCGTCCGAGGCGGGCGTGCCGGTGCGGTTCGCCGCGGCGAGCCAGGCGCTCGCCTCCAGTTCGGCCGCGCGGGCCGCCGCGTACGGGCGCGGCATCGCCAGGTACGCGGCCCGCGCCCGCGCGTAGCTTCGCGCCGCCTCCTCGGGCCGGCCCGCGTGGCCGGCCAGCGCGCCTCTGGCCAGGTCGTGCCCGGCGTGCGCGGACGGCGCGTCCCTGCCGTCGATGCCCGCCGCGAACTCCCCGACCAGCCCGGCCGCCGCCTCCGGCCGGCCGGCCTTGAGCAGGGCGGCGACGGCGGCGGGGACGAGCTGGTCGCCCCACACCCACACGCCCTTGCGCCGCAGCCGGGTTACCGCCAGGTCGGCCGCCGCCAGCGCCGGCTCCAGCGCGCCCCTGGTCAGGTGGAGCTCGACCAGCCCGCTCGACCCGGCCAGGGCGACCGGCAGGAAACCCGAGTCCAGGTCCCGCACGCCGGCCGCTTCCAGGTGCTCGCCGGCCTCGTCCCACTCCCCTCTGGCCAGGGCGAGCACGCCGAGCGCGAGCCGGGCCTCCACCGCGAGCAGCGGCGCCTCGTACGTCATCTCGACGGCGGCCAGCGCCCGCTCGCGCAGGCCGTCCCAGCGGCCGGTCAGCAGGTCGAGCCGGATCGACGACATCTCCACCAGGAACGCCGGGTACAGCGCGCCGGTCTCGTCGGCGACGCGCCTGCTCCGCTCGGCGAACCGCCCGGCGGCGGCGTAGTGCCCGAGTGCGAGCGCGGCGTCGTACAGGTTGGAGTAGCCGCGCGCCACCTGCCTGCGTACGGCGATGGACGGGTCGTTGACCGGCAGCGTGCCGGCCAGCTCGAACGCCTCGGGCGAGCCGACGAGCATGGCCAGGCTCACCTTGTTGGCCAGGACGGCGGCCGACAGCTCGGGATCCTGGCCCTCCACCAGCAGCTTCTCCGCCTGGCCCATCCACTCCTCGTGCATGGCCAGCGGCTCGCCGCCCCACACGGGCATCGCCAGCAGCGCCAGGCCGCGGGCGGCCAGGGAGGGGCTGCCGGCCAGGTCGGGGAGCGCGGCGAGGATCTCCTGCCGGCCCGCGGTGATCGCGCCGGCCTGGTTGGACAGCAGCACGCCGAGGTTGAGCCGGGCCTCGCCGCGTACCTGGGGGGACAGGAAGTCGTCGGACAGGAGGTGGCGCAGGAGGCGGACGGCGCGGCGGTGCGACAGGCCGATCGCGGCGACGCGGCTGAGCCTGAGCGCCAGCGGCCCGCGCGCCTGCCTGGGCAGCTTCGGGTCGGCGAGCAGCCCTTCGAGCAGCTCCACGGCCAGCGGGATGTCACCGATCGCGGCGGCGTGGTCGGCGGCGGCGCTGCCGTGCCGCTGCCACGCGGCGAAGTCGCCGGCGTGGCGGGCGTGGTGGGCGAGCTGGACCAGGGGCGGCGGGTCGAGCGCGGCCAGCGCGGCCATGGCGCGGCGGTGCGTGAGCCTGCGGTCGGGGCCGGGGACGGCGTCGTAGACGGCCTGCTGGGCGAGCGCGTGGCGGAACCCGTACAGGCCGTCGGGCTGCTCGCGCAACACCCCGGCCCGCAACGCCTCGCTCAACCCCGCCCCGCCGTGCGACTCCCGGCCCGGCTCCACGGGGCCGGGCAGGGGCGGGCCCGGGGCGCCGGAGACGGCGTTGATCAGCGGTTCCTCCGCGGGCAGGCGCAGGACGGCGGCGGCGCGGACGGCGCTGAGCGCGGCGGGTGACAGCCCGGTGAGGCGTTCGGCCATGGCCTCGCGCAGCAGCACCGGCACGCCCATCCGGTCGAGCGCCTCGGGCTCGGGCAGCCGGCCCTCGCCGTCCAGCAGCGACCGCACCACCTCCTCGATCACGAACGGCACCCCCGCCGTACGCTCGTGCAGCTTGGCGGCGAACGCCAGACCGGGGGGCGACGCGAGCAGCGCCCCGGCGAGCCTGCGCACGCCCTCGACGTCGAGCGGCGTCAGCGAGATCACCTCGCTGCGCACCCCGGGCGAGCGCCGGTACGCGTGCCCGAACGGCAGCCCCGGCACCGGCAGCTCCTCCCGCCGGAACGTCACCACCAGCGCCAGCCCCTCGGGCGGCTGGTCGGTGAGGAAGCGCAGCAGGTCGCGGGTGCCGTCGTCGGCCCAGTGCAGGTCCTCGACCACCAGCACCACCATCCCGGCCGCGCCCAGCAGCGCGTGCACGGCGCGGAAGAGGTGGTGCCGCTCGGCGCGCGGGTCGCCCATGGGCGGCGGGGACGGCGCGGGCGGCAGGTGTCCCGCCAGCTCGGGCAGGTAGCCGCGGAGCGCTCCGGTGACCGGGTTGAGCAGGTCGCGCTCGGGCAGGGCCGCTGCCACGTGGCGCAGCGCGTCGAACACCGGCCCGTACGGGAACGGCTCGCGGATCTGGTGACAGTGGCCGATCAGCACGGTCCTGTCAGGCGAGGTGAGCGGCTCGATCGCGGCTCGGACGAGGCTGGTCTTGCCGATCCCCGCCTCGCCCTGCACCTGGATGACGGCGGGCGGGCAGGTGAGGGCGCCGATGAGTAATCGCAGCGGGGTGTCCCGCCCGACCAGCGCAGGAGAAGCCAGGCTTGCCATCGGGGTCTCCGTAACAGTGGCAGGTTCTCTCCATACACCTCGCGAGTGTGCTGGCTCCGCACTGTTTCGTCCATCGCCTGTCGGATGCAGCCGTCAGACCCGGGTCTTACGGACGTCCGGGTCCCACAAGTGATCTTGATGCGCGATAATGATCTTGTGCGAGCCCTGACCGCAGCCGGGGCTCGCACGCCTTCCACAGGTAGGCTGGCGTCCATCATGGAGACCACCGTGGGGCTGCGGGAACGCAAGAAGGCCGAGACCCGCCAGGCCGTGCACGAGGCGGCCCTGCGGCTCGTGGTCGAGCACGGCCTCGACGCCGTCACCGTCGAGGCGATCGCCGACGCCGCCAACATCTCGCGGCGCACGTTCTCCAACTACTTCTCCGGCAAGGAGGACGCGCTCCTCTACGGGGAGGAGCAGCGCATCCTCGCCCTGGTGGAGCAGGTACGCGCCCAGCCCGCCGGGTTCACGGCCTGGCAGGCGCTGCGGGCCTCCATCGAGGATCTGCACCAGGAGCTGGGGGAGCCGCAGCGCGAGTGGTCCCTGCGGGCCCGCCTGGCCAAGCGCCACCCCTCCCTGCTGGCCCGCCAGCTCGCCAACCACGCGGGCCTGGAACGCGACCTCGCCGACGCCGTCGCCGACCGGCCCACCACGGTGCCGCCCAGGGTGCTGGCCGCGGCCTTCCTGGTGGGGCTGCGGGTGGCCACGCACCTGTGGTCTGAGGAGCGGGAGGAGCGCACGCTGCGCGAGGTCATGAGCGAGACGCTCGACCAGCTCGCCCAGCCGTTCGCCTGAGAGGGGACGCGGCGACTCGGTCGCCACGCCCCCCGGAGACTCCCGCTGCTAGGCGGGGATGCTCCACTGCTGCGGGAACAGGCCGTTGCAGTCGTAGATCTGCAGCTTCGTGCCGTTGGCGGTGGCGCCCTGCGGGGCGTCCAGGCAGCGGCCCGACTGCGGGTTGAACAGGGAGCCGTCAGAGCGGTGCACCCACTTCTGGGCGCCGCTGCCGTTGCACTCCCACAGTTGCACCTTGGTGTGGTTGGCGGTGCCCTGCGCGTCCACGTCCAGGCACTTGCCGAAGGCGCGCAGGCTGCCCTCCGGGTGCTTGGACCAGCGCTGGCCGGTGGCCACGCCGCAGTCCCAGAGCTGGGCGGCGTTGCCGTTGGCGTTGGTGTTGGTGTCGACGTCCAGGCACTTGCCGCCGGGGCCGGTGACCTGGACGGCCTTGCCGGGCAGCGTGCCGAGGCCGTACCTGACCTGGCACTGGTTGCCTGTCAGGTGGGTGGCGGTCAGGTAGAGGAAGCCGGTGCCGTTGGCGGACGGCACGATGGGGGAGCTGTAGCCGGGGCAGGACGGCTCGCCCGGGTTGTAGCCGCCGGTGGGCGAGGTGAGCGCCGGGGCCTCGATCTCGGTCCACGCGCCGGCGCCCAGGTTGGTGTTGGCGAACAGCACCTGGCCGGACTCGCCCAGCACGGTCTTGTTGCCGGTCGGCCCCGCCACGACGCGCTGGCCCGACAGCAGCAGCGTGCCGTTCGCGCCGCCGCCGGGCAGCCAGGCGACGTACGGGGTGTGCAGCAGCTCCCGCTGGTCCGCCGTGCGCACCAGGGTTCCCGCGCCCGAGCCCCAGTTGAGGCCGTCGGAGCTGGTCTTGACGTACACCTCGCACGCGTGGTCGGCGTCCGTGGCGTCCCTGCACAGCTCGTACGCCATCAGGAACGTGCCGTTCGGCAGCCCCGTGACGATCGACATGCCGGGCCTGGCCAGGTTGTCGGCGGGGAAGGCCACGTCCAGGGTCATCGTGGCGCTCCAGGTCTGGCCGCCGTTGGTGGAGGTGTAGTGGCCGATGACCTGGTTGTTCGTGGCGCTGTTCGCGGGCCGCTCGTCGGAGATGAAGCAGGCCAGGGTGTTGTTCGGGGCGAGCAGGAACCACGGCTCCCAGATGCCGTGCCCGATCGTGTCGGGCAGGCCGCTGGTCTGCGTGCAGTTCGACAGGTACGTCCACGTCACGCCGTGGTCGGTGCTCTTGAACACCTCGACCTTCTGCGCCGTGTAGTCGCCGTCCACCCAGGCGGTCCCGGCGGCCAGGATGTCGCCCTGGTTGAGGCCGTTGGCCGTGCGCGGCACCTCGTACAGGACCGGCGCCCCGATCCCCCAGCCAGGCGTATGGGACGTGATGGTGGAGATCGGGTTCGCCGACCAGGTGCGGCCGCCGTCGGTGCTGCGGTAGACGGGGAACGAGGCGGGCGCGTTGTGGCCGCGCCTGGCGAACGTGGCCAGCATCGTCTCGTTCGCCGAGCCGTCGTGGTCGAGCCTGACCGCCCTCGGGTAGCTGGCGTCACCCTGGGGGAACGTGGTCAGGTTGGGGGAGTAGAGCACCTGGCCGGCGGGGGCCGCGGAAGCGGGGCCGGCCAGTGCTGCCAAGCAGGTGGCGATCAGGGCTAACGCGGTCAGAAGCCGCGCGGGGGATGTGAGTCGCACGTGCTGATCTCTCCTATCGGTTGTCTCCGATGACGAAGCCGGTGAAGGTGTCGACGTCCACGGCGGAGCGGGCCACGACTGCGCCGTCGCTGACCAGGGCGAGGTGCAGGCGCCCGCTGGTCCAGCCGTCCGGCAGCTCGGCGCGCACCTCGGTCGCGGCGCTGAGCAGGAACGGCTTGGCCTCGATCCACGGGCCCTCCACCCCGGGGGACGCGGGCGCGGGGCCGAAGACCGGGGTCCAGGCGGTGTGCAGGTGCCCGTTGACCGGCTCGCCGCCGTGGTGCGAGACGCGTACGGGCACGCTCACCTCGCGCGACTCGCTGAGCAGGTCGCGGCCGGGCGCGACGGGCACGACGTCGAGCACGAGCGTGGTGGTGGCGTTCACGTCGGCCGGGTCCACGCCGGCCAGGTCCTTGGCGCGGCGCTCGAAGTCGAGCAGGCCGGCCGACTCGTGCTCGATGTCGTACAGCTCGGTGTAGACGTAGCCGGCCACGCGGTCGTGGCGGCGCAGCTCCTGGGTCTGCCAGCGGAGCTGCCAGCCGCGCTCGACGGAGGTGAAGCCGGTGCCGTACTCGCTGTTGAGGTTGGGCAGGCCGCGCAGCGGCTGGCCGGGGGCGCCGGCGAGCTTCTTGCGCACCACGAAGTCGGGGCCGAGCTTGACGGGGAAGTCGTCCTGCTCGCCGTTCAGCAGGGCGGCGACCGTCCGCCCCCAGGAGGCGGCGGACTCGTCGTAGTAGTGCCAGTCGAGTAGGTCCGTCTTGACGTGCGTCCAGCCGGAGTTGTCCACAGCGGGCCTGCTCGGGTCGAGCGCCTTGAGCAGGTCGTACGCCCGCGCCGCCGCCGCCTGCTTGGCCGGGTCGCCGGGGATGTCCCAGTCGAGGCCCCACTCCTCGTTGTAGAGGCCCCAGATGATGATCGCGGGGGAGTTGCCGTCACGCTCGACCATGGGCGCGATCTGCTCCTCGAACGCCGCCACCGAGTCGGCGGAGAAGCGGCCGGTCGCGGCCGGCTCGGCCCACACCAGCATGCCGAGCACGTCGGCGTGGTGGACGAAGCGCGGGTCCTCCAGCTTGAGGTGCTTGCGCACCAGGTTGTAGCCGGCCTTGGCGGCCAGCTCGATGTCGCGGCGCAGCGCGGCGTCGTCGGGCGGGGTGATGCCGGTCAGCGGCCAGTACCCCTGGTCGAGCACGCCGCGCACGAACAGGCGGCTGCCGTTGAGGTACAGGTCCTCGCCGATCACCTCGATGCGGCGCAGCCCGGTGTAGGCGGCGACGGTGTCGGTGCCGTCGGCCGAGGTCAGCGTGGCGTCCACGTGGTAGAGGTGCGGGTCGCCTGGCGACCACAGGCGCGGCTCGGCCACCGGGATCACGGTCTCGGCCAGGCCGTTCACGACCGGGACCTCGACGCTCAGGTCGGTGCCGCGCAGGCTCAGCACCAGCGTGGCCTCGGCGGTACCGGAGACGCGGGCCTCGACCTCGATGGCGTCCAGCCCGTCCGACGGGCGCAGCTTCAGCCCGGCCAGGTACGTCGCCGGCCTGGCCTCCAGCCACACGCTCTGCCAGATGCCCGAGGAGGGCGTGAAGCAGACGCCGTCGAAGTCGTCGCGCGGGATGCTGCGCTGCTTGCCGTGCGCGAGCTCGCGCTTGTCCAGCGGCGCCGAGACCCGTACCACGACCTCCTGATCACCTTGGGCGCGGAGCGCGTCGGTGATGTCGGCCTCGAACGGCGTGTAACCGCCCCGGTGACCGGCTACCTCGACGTCGTTGACCCACACGGTGGCCTCGTGGTGCACGGCGCCGAACTGGATCACCACCCGCTGCCCCGCCCATCCGGCGGGAACGGTGAACGTGCGGCGGTACCAGGCCTCGGGCAGCCAGTGGGCCTCGATGCCCGACGCGGGGGTCTCCCAGGCGAAGGGCACGGTGATGGTCCGGCCGTAGTCCTGATCGGTGCCGGCCCGGAAGTCCCAGTCGCCGTTCAGGCTCGACCAGGAGTGTGACCGGTCGAAGTGGGGGCGGGGGTACTCCATGATGCTCTCTTTCATGATCCGGGTCAGCCCTTGACGCTGCCCGCGAGGATGCCGTTGATGAAGTGGCGCTGCAGCAGTACGAAGATCACCAGCAGTGGCAGCATGGCGATGCTCCCGGCGGCCAGCAGCTCGCCCCACACGGTGGCGAAGTCGGCGCCGATGCGGTTGCCGGTGACGTTCTGGGCCAGCGTGGACAGCACCACCTGGAGGGTCTGGTGCGCGGTGTCGTTGACGGCGACGACCGGCCAGACGAAGTCGTTGTAGATGTTCATGGTGGTCAGCACGGCCAGCGCGGCCAGCCCCGGCCGGATGACCGGCAGCACGACCTTGTAGAAGATGCCGAACTCGCCGGCCCCGTCCACCCGCCCGGCGTCGATCAGCTCGTTCGGGATGGCGGCGATCGTCTGCCGCATCCAGAAGATGCTGAACGCGTCCACGCTGCCCGGCAGGATCAGCGCCTGGTACGTGTTCACCCAGCCCAGCGCGCTCATCTCCAGCAGCAGCGGGATGATCAGCACCAGGGTCGGCAACATCAGAGTCAGCAGCACGACGCCGAAGAGCAGGTTCTTGAACGGGAAGTCGTACTTGGCGAAGGCGTAACCGGCCAGCGGGCAGAAGACCATCGTCATCCCGCCCTTGACCAGCAGCACGATCGCCGTGTTCAGGAACCCGGTGCCGATCGGCACGTCGGCGAACATCGCCCGGTAGTTGTCGAGCGTCAGCTCGCCGATCGACAGCGGGCTGGCGATGATCTCGGCCGCCGGCTTGAGCGAGGAGCTGACCGCCCACCAGATCGGGTAGAGGAACACGATCGCGAGCAGCGTCAGCAGGACGTACTGCCCGATCCCCGGTCTGTTCTGGCTCATGACACCTCGTCCTTCGGGCGCAGCATCCTGACCGAGACCAGCGACAGGCCGAAGACCAGCAGGACCAGCAGGAACGAGTTCGCGGCGCCGGTGCCCAGGTCGGAGGCGGTGATGTGGTCGTACAGGTAGAGCCCCGCGGTGGTGGTGGAGCCGTACGGGCCGCCCTCGGTGACCACGAACGGCTCGGCGAACATCTGGAAGACGGCCAGCGTCTGGATGACCACGAGGAACGCCATGCTCCGGCGTACCAGCGGCACGGTGATCGACCAGAACTGCCGCCAGCGGGAGGCGCCGTCGAGCGAGGCGGCCTCGTACACGCCGCCGGGTACCGCCTGCAGGCCCGCGAGCAGGATGATGATCGCGAACCCGGTGGTCTTCCACAGGAACAGCAGCGCCAGCGTGGGCTTGGACCAGGCCGTGGAGGTCAGCCAGCCCACGTCGGGCAGGCCCACCATGTTGAGCAGGTAGTTGATCAGGCCGTAGTCCTGGTCGAACACCACGATCCACACCTGCGCCATGGCCACCAGCGGGGTCACGAACGGCGCGATGAACGCCACCCGGAAGAACCCCCGCAGCCGCAGCTTGGCGTTGGCCAGCAGCACCGCGCCGCCCAGCCCGGCCACGATCTGGATCGGCACGATGAGCAGCCACATGACGGCGCTGTTGCCGAGCGAGGACCAGAACTCCGGGCTGGTCAGCAGGTACAGGTAGTTGTCGAGGCCGACCCAGCGGGCCTCGCTGCCGCCCCGCCAGCGCATGAAGCTGAGCTGCAGCGCGTAGATCAGCGGGTAGAGCCCGAACGCGCCGAAGACCACGAAGAACGGCGCGATGAACACGTACGGCGTCAGCCGTATGGAGCGCAGCCTCATGAGCGGTCGATCAGGTTCTTCTGGATCTTCTCCGCCGACTCGCTGATCACCTGGTCAGGGGACATCTTGCCTTCCATCAGGCGTTGCATGTTGTTGCCCAGGTAGTCCACCGACTGCGCCCACCACCACGGGATCGGCGCGGCGGCCGGGATGCTCGCGCCGGCCTCGACGGCCACCTTCCACAGGTCCTGGCCGCCGAGCGCCTCGATCGGCTTGAACAGCGGCTTGGCCGGATCGGCGGCGGGCGTGTAGCTGGGGATCGAGGTGGACAGGCCGCCGGGGTAGACGTCGTTGGGGCCGTACACGGCGGTGTAGCCGGGCTCCTTGAAGCACAGGAACTCGTACAGCAGCCAGGCCAGCTCCGGGTTCTTGGCCTTGGCGGGGATGATGAAGCTGCTGCCGCCCATCGCGCCGCTGCGCGCGCCGCCCGGCGTCCAGGCGGGCAGCGGCGCGGCCCGCCACTTGCCCTTGGTGTTCTTGAGCAGCTGCTGCGGCGCGAACGACCACCAGATCGCCCACGGCACGAACACCTGCTGGCCGTTGTCGAGCGTGTTGACGTCGGCCTGCTCCAGGTAGGGGGCGTGGGTGACGAGGCCGTCCTTGACCGCGGTCTGGATCCAGGTGAAGATCCGCCGGTACTCCTCGGAGTCGAGCCGCAGCTTGCCCTGGGCGTCGGTGAGGCTCGTGCCCTGCTGGTTGGCCAGCATCTCCAGCCAGAGCTGGCTGAGGAACGGGGTCTTCTCCAGGTGGATGGGCCTGGTCTTGGGGTCCTTCTCCTTGATCGTCCTGGAGGCGGCGAGCAGGTCGTCGTACGTGGCCAGGCTCGCCGGGTCCACGCCGGCGCTCTCCAGGACGTCCTCGCGGTACCAGAGCAGGCCGGGGTCCAGGTCCCACGGGACGCCGTAGATCTTGCCGTCCACGGTGTTCACCGACAGCTTGTACGCCGAGGTCTGCTCCTTGTACGGCGCGATCAGGTCCGTCAGGTCGAACAGGTGCTCGGCCTGCCCGCCGATCTTGGCGTCGTCCCAGAAGCTGCCGTCGGGCACGTCGGTGCCGCTGATCAGCGTGTTGGCCAGCTTGGCGTCGATGTCCACGGCCTGGTGATTGACCTTGACGTTCGGGTACGCCTCGCGGAACTTGGCGATCGCGGCGTCGAACACCTTGAACAGGTCCCCCGACCGGTTCCAGATCGTGATCTCGCCCTTGGCGGCGGAGCCGGACGCGGACGGCGCGGCCAGCCTGCTCGGCTGCGCGCCGGTGCCGCCGCCAGGGGCCGCGCACGCGGCGGCGAGAGAGCCGGTGGCGGCGAGCGCGCCGACGCCGAGGGCTCCCTTGAGGAAGCCGCGGCGGCCGATGGGGGATGTGGTCATCTTTCGACTCCTCGCCGGACGGAAAAAGGCGTTGTGATTGCTCTGCAACGATGCAGACATAATGCATACTCGTCTGCAACGATGCAAGAGCAGGTTTAGGATCTTCCCAAGAACGGCACCCGGAGGTATAGGAGACGCATGGCCGGTACAACCCTGCGCGACGTCGCGAAACTGGCGAACGTGTCCATCCGTACGGTGTCCAACGTCGTCAACGGTTACGCGCCGGTCTCCGACGAGCTGCGGGCCCGGGTGCAGGTGGCGCTCGACGAGCTCGACTACCGCCCCAACCTCATCGCCCGCAACCTCAAACAGGGACGCACGGGGATGATCGCCTTCGTGGTGCCCGAGCTGGACGTGCCGTACTTCGCCGAACTGGCCCGCGAGGTGATCAAGGCCGCCCGCGCCCACGGCTACGTGGTGATGATCGACCAGACCGACGGCGACGGCGACAGGGAGCGCGAGCTGCTCGGGCGCGACTCGCGGGCCACGATGTTCGACGGCCTGCTGCTCAGCCCCCTGTCGGTCTCCGCCGAAGAGCTGCGTGCCCGGGGCAACCGCGTGCCGATCGTGCTGCTCGGCGAGCACATCTTCAACGGCAGCTTCCCCCACGTGGCCATCGACAACGTGGCCGCCGCCCGCGACGCCACCGCCCACCTGCTGGACCTGGGCCGCCGCCGGGTGGCCGCCATCGGCGACCAGCCGTACGCGACGGGGGAGACGGCCCAGCTCCGCACCGCCGGCTACCGTCAGGCGCACGCCCGCGCCGGGCTGGACGTGGACGACGAGCTGATCGTGCCCACCGCGCACTTCCACCGGCGGCTGGGCGCCGAGGCCATGGAACGGCTGCTGGCCCTGCCCGAGCCGCCCGACGCGGTGTTCTGCTACAACGACCTGCTGGCCCTGGGCGCGATCAGGGCGCTGACCAGGGCGGGCCGCCGCGTCCCCGAGGACGTGGCGGTGGTCGGGGTGGACGACATCGAGGAAGGCCAGTACAGCACGCCCAGCCTCACCACGATCGCTCCCGACAAGGGGGAGATCGCGCGGCGGGCGGTGGACACGCTGCTGGAGTCGATCCGGGGGGAGATCGGCACGCCCCCCGAGATCGTGGTGCCCCACCGGCTCATCGTCCGGGAGAGCACGTCCGGCGAGGTCACCCCGCGGTGACCGTCATCAGGTCCCGGCCCACGCTGACGCGCCCGCCGTAACCTCCCGAGCGCACGTCGGCGACTCGCCGCCCACGCCGTCGCGCACCTTCCGCTGCCCGGGGGTAGTGCGGGCACTACCTGAGGGTCTCGCCGTAGCGCCCGTGTGCGGATGCCCGGCCGCGGCTTGGATGGCCGGTATGAATCAGGAGATGCCGGGCCGCTGGGTCGAGGGTGCCGGGCTGGTGCTCGGGCCGCTGCTGCTCGCCGCCGGGGTGCTCACCCGAGTGGGCGAGGACGACTTCTTTCCCGGCCAGCTCGCCGCGTTCGCCGCCGACCCGGGCCGGATGGCCTGGTCCTACGGCCTGTACGCGGCCGGGGTCGTGCTGTTGTGGCCCGCCGTGACCGCGCTGGGCCGGCGGACCGGGCCGTCCGCGTGGGCGCGGTGGGGCGTGACGCTGGTCGTGATCGGGCTGTTCGGGCGGGTGTTCCACGCCGGGGTGAGCCATCTGGCGTTCCAGCTCGTGGACGTGCTCGGGCTGGAGGCCGCGCAGCGGGCGGTCGAGGGCACGTACGGCGCCTTCCACGTGTTCAAGGCGACCAACGTCTGCATCATGGGCGGCTGGCTCGTGCTGGCGTTCGCCGCCTACCGGGCCAGGGTGCTGGGGCTGGTCAGGAGCATGGCGCTCGGGCTGGCGGCCGGGCTGCCGCTGGGCGTGCTCAAGGGCAGCACCGACCCGGTCTCGCTGGTTGCGCTGGCCGGGCTGGTCGTCGCGCTGGTGCCGCTCGGCGTCACGGTGCTGCGTGCAGGGCCCGCGCCCCGGTGGTGGGCGGTGGGGCTGGCGGTCGCGTTCGTGCCCGTCGCGTTCCTACTGGGGCTGGCGGGCTAGGCGGGTCGCGGTGAGCAGCGCCAGCACGCCCGGCAGCAGCTCCGAGGTGTACCCGGCGGTGCTCCAGACCGCGGCCGCCGACGGGGCCGGCTGCGTCGCCTCGTAGGCGAAATAGCCGCACTCCACGATCATGAAGGCGGATAAGAAGCTCGGCGCGGTGGCCGCCAGGATGGCAAGGAGACGGAGCATGGCCGACATCTCACCGGGGGATGATCAAGGGAGAGGCTAGCGGACCCTCACGACAGGCCGATCTCGAAATGCACGGTCTGGAAGTGCTCCGGCTCGCCGTCGCGGGCGTCGAACACCGGCTCCGCCACCGAGCTCCAGAACTTCTCCGCCCCCTCCACCCGGGTGTCCGTGTGCAGGTAGAGGGCCTGGTAGCCGGCGTCGGCCACGAACCGGCGGGCCTGGGCGACCAGCTCGCGGGCCAGGCCGCGCCTGCGGTGGGCCGGGTCCACGTACACGCGGAAGAGCTGCGCCGTGCTCGCGTCCGGGTAGAGCCTGGCCAGCCACTCGGGATGCGGCGGGCTCTTCGGGCCGCCCGCGCGTACGGCGGTGGTGCCGACCACCTCCTCCCCGTGCAGCGCCACGACGAGCGTGTGGCGCTCCGGCCGCAGGTACGTGCCCTCCAGGTCGATCACGTCCCAGTGCCACTCGGGGCGGTAGCCGTAGCCGAACTCGCGGTAGAACGTGTCGAGCATGACCCGGCGCGCGCCCTCCACGTGGCGGGGCTCGGCGGGCCTGACGGTGTAGGGGTTCATGCCTTCTCCAGTTCGAGGACCCGGTCGGCGAGCCTGGCCACCACGTCCGGGTCGTGGCTGATGAGCAGCAGGGTGAGGCCGAGGTCGCGGCGCAGCTCGTCGAGCAGGTCGAGGATGGCCGCCTGGACGAGCGCGTCCAGGCCGGAGGTGATCTCGTCGCAGATGAGCAGCTTCGGCTCGGCGAGCAGGGCGCGGGCGAGCGCGGCCCGCTGGAGCTCGCCGCCCGACAGCGCGTCCGGCCGGCGGGCCGCCGTGTGCTCGTCCAGGCCGACGCGTTCCAGCATGGCGCGCGCCTTCGTGGCCGCCTCCGCCGGGGTGGCGCCGCGCAGCCGTACGGCGGTGCGGGCGAGCTGGGCCGACACGCTCCGGTACGGGTCGAAGGAGGCGCGGGCGTCCTGGAAGACGTACTGGACGTCGCGGGCCCTGGCGCGCAGTTGGCGGGGGAGCGGGCGGCCGTCCAGCGTCATGGTGCCCGAGGCGGGGCGGTGCAGGCCGGCCACGCAGCGGGCCAGCGTGGTCTTGCCGCTGCCCGACCTGCCCAGCACGGCCACGCACTCGCCGGCGGCGGCGCTCAGGCTCACGCCGTCGAGCACCGGGGTGCGACGGTGCCCGGCCACCAGGTCCCGCACGTCGAGCAGCGGCTGCGCGGTGCCCGCCGGGGTGCGAGGGTGCACGTCGAGCAGCGGCGGCGCGGCGTCCGACGGGGTGTGAGTGCGGGTGTGGGGGGTGAGGCGGGTGGCGAGGAGGCGGCGGGTGTAGTCGTGGCGGGGCGCGTCGAGGACGGCGGCGGCCGGGCCCGACTCGACGACGCGGCCCCGGTGCATCACCGCCACCCGGTCGGCCAGCGCGCGCACCATGGCCAGGTCGTGGCTGAGCAGCACGAGTGCGATGTCCTGGGCGCGCAGCCCGCGGAACTCCTCGATGACCTCGGCGCGGATGAGCCCGTCCTGGCCGGTCGTCGGCTCGTCGGCGACGATCAGGACCGGGTCCAGCAGCAGGGCCTGGGCCAGCACGACCCGCTGCTGCTGGCCGCCCGAGAGCTGGTGCGGGTAGCGGCGCAGCAGCTCCAGCGGCAACCGCGCCCGCCGCGCGGCTTCCCGCACCCGCTCGTCGACCTGCTTGGAGTCAGCCCTGACCCGCCGCGGTCCGCCCGCGTCCAGGGCACGCGCGACCTCCCGCAGGACGCCGCCCACCCGCCGCACCGGGTTCAGCACGCCGGCCGGGTGCTGCGGCACGTACGCCACCCCACCCGGCGCCCGCCACACCTCACCCGACACCCGCACCCCGGGCGCGTGCTCGCCGAGCAGCGCCAGCCCCGTGGTCGTCTTGCCGCTGCCCGAGGCCCCCACCAGCGCGAGCACCTCGCCCGCCGCCAGCTCCAGCGACACCCCGGACACCAGCGTCCGCCCGCCGGCCTCGGCCCGCAGCCCGGACACCTCGAGAATCACCTGCGCACCGCCGCCCGGTCGAAGGTCAGGTTCAGCCCCACCGACAGGGACACGATCAGCAGCGCCGGCACCACCACCGCCCACGGCTGCAGGAACATCCCGGTCCGGTTGCGATCCACCATGACGGCCCAGTCGCTGGCGTCCGGTGCGAGGCCGACGCCCAGGAAGCTGGCCGAGGCCACCAGGTACAGCGCCCCGACCAGGCGCACGCCCACGTCGGCCGCCAGCGTGGTGAGCATCGACCGCCCGGCGTACCCGACGGCCCGCCGCCACCACGTCTCCCCCTGCAGCCGCAGCGCCTCCATCGCGGTGCTGCCCGCCGCCCGCAGCGCCGCCGCCCGCGAGATCCGTACGACCTCCGGCAGCCCGATCAGCCCCACGATCACCACCAGCGCGGCGGGCCCCGGCGAGAGCAGCGCGGCCAGCATGACGAGCAGCAGCAGGGACGGCACCGCCAGCAGCAGGTCCAGCGGCCGCATCAGCACCTCGTCCACCCACCGCCGCCCGGCCGGCGCCGCCGCCAGGCCCGCCAGCAGCCCCAGCGGCACCCCGCCCGCGTACGCGAGCAGCGTCGCTAGCACCGCGACCACCACCACGGAACGCCCGCCGAGCAGCACCTGCTCCCACACGTCCCGCCCGACGAAGTCGGTGCCCAGCGGCCCGCCGGCGGAGAAGGACACCCCGCGCGGCTCGGGCGTCCCCGCCAGCCATGGCCCGGCCAGCGCGAGCACCAGCGGCACGGCCAGCAGCACGACTCCGAACCCATGCCGTCTCCTCACCGCGCACTCCCGGGAACCAGCCGGTACGCCCCCAGGTCGGCGGCCAGGTTCACGACCACCGTGGTGGTGGCGAACACCACGCACAACGCCTGGATCACCGGGATGTCCCTGGCGGACACCGAGTCGTTCAGCAGGGTGCCGAGCCCGGGGATCACGAACACGGACTCCACCACGATCACTCCGCCGAGCAGCCAGTCCGTGGTCCTGGCGAGCTGCTGCACGCCGGGGGCCAGGGCGTTCGGCAGCGCGTGCGCGAGCCGTACCCGCCAGGGGGAGAGGCCGAGCCGGCGGGCGTGGGCGGCGTAGCCGGAGTTCAGCGCGTCGACCATGCCGGCCCGTACCAGGCGGCTGATCGAGCAGACCGGCCTGGCCAGCAGCACCACCAGCGGCAGCACCAGCAGGGCGGGCTGCTCCAGCAGGTTCGGGGGCGCGCCGACCGCCGTCGGCGGGAACCAGCCGAGCCGCACCGCGAACACCGCGACGAGCACCACGCCGAGGGCGAACTCGGGGATCGAGTACAGGCCGACGGTCACGGTGGTGAGCGCCCGGTCCAGCGGGCCGCCCTGCCGTACGGCGGCGATCACGCCGGCCCCGACGGCGAGGGGAACGAGCAGCAGCAGCGTGAGCCCGGCCAGCACGAGCGTCGGCGGCAGGCCGTCGGCCAGCACGCCGGTCACCGGCCGCCCGGACACCAGCGAGACGCCCAGGTCGCCGTGCGCCAGCCCCGCCAGCCAGTCCGCCCACCGCTCGACGGCCGGCCGGTCCAGCTCCAGGGCGGCGCGGAGCTGCGCGATGCGCTCCTCGTCCGGGATGTCGCCGGCCAGCACGACGGCGGCGTCGCCGGGCAGCGCCTCGGTCAGCACGAACACCAGCGAGGCCACCGCCACGACCTGCGCCACGCCGAGCAGCACCCGGCGCACCGCGTATCGGGCCAGGTTCACGTGAAACATCTCCCATGCCGGACGCGAACAGTCCTCACCCGAGCCACACCTTGTCGAAGCGGGCCCAGTCGAGCGTGTTCGCGGGCGCGTTGGCGACGCCGCGCAGCCTGGGGGAGGTGCCGAGCAGCCAGTCGGCGAAGCCCCAGATGAGGAAGCCGCCCTCGGCATGCAGCGTGCGCTGCATGTCCTGGTAGATCTCGCGCCGCCGAGCCTCGTCGGGGCTGGCGACCGCCTGGTCGTAGAGGGCGTCGAACTCGGGGCGGGCCCACTTGGTGGCGTTCGTGGTGGAGTTGGTGAGCAGGCGCTGCGAGAGGTGGGTCTCGATGGGCATGGCGCCGGAGCGGTAGCAGCAGATGGTGCCCTTGTTCAGCACGTCGGCCCAGTACGTGTCCTTGTTGCCGACCTTCGCGCTCACCTCCAGCCCGGCCTGCCGCGCCTGGTCGGCGAAGACGCTGGCCGCCTCCAGGAAGCCGCTGGCCGCCGCCGACGTGTCGAGCTGGATCTGCAGGCCCGTCGCCCCGGCCTTGCCGATCAGCCACTTCGCCTGTTCGAGGTCGGGGGTGCGCTGCGGGATGTCGGCGGCGTAGTAGAGGTAGTCCTTGCCGAACAGGTCGTTGCCCACCTGCCCGGCCCCGCCCAGCACGCTGTCGATCAGCTGCGACCGGTCGGCCAGCAGGAACATGGCCTTGCGGAGCTGCGGGTCGTCGAAGGGCGGCCGGTCCACCTTCATCGCGAACGCCTGCATGCCGCTGTTGCTCAGCCGGATGATCGACATCCGGCCGCCGGCCTCGTGGGTGCGGGCGGTGGCGGGGGTGAGGTCGTGCGCGTAGTCGGCCTGGCCGCCGAGCACGGCGTTCACCCGCGCCGACTCCTCGTTGGCGATCAGGTATTCGAGCTCGTCCACGTACGGGGCGCCGTCCCAGTAGTCGGGGTTGCGCCTGACCAACAGCGAGCGTCCCGGCTGGAACGAGCCGAACGTGAACGGCCCGGACCCGACGGGCCTGGCGAACTCGTCGGCGCCCTCGGGCACGATGTAGGCGCCGAAGGCGGCCAGCACGTTGGGGAACTCCGCGTACGGCCGCTTCAGGCGGAACTCCACCGTGCGGTCGCCGACGGCGCGGCTGTTCTTGAGGTCGATGAGGGCGAGGTTGGCCTTGGCGCGGAAGGTGCGCTTCTCGTCGGCGATGCGGGCGTAGCTGTGGAGCACGTCGGCGGCGCGTACCGGCTTGCCGTCGTGGAAGGCGGCCTCGCGCAGCGTGATCCGCCAGGTGCTCAGCTCGGCGTCGGACTCCCAGCGGGAGGCCAGGCGCGGCACGATCGACACGTCGGTCCCGTAGTCGGCGAGCTTGTCGAACATGGCCTTGGAGCGCGACGCCTCCAGGAAGAGGTTGGCCAGGTGCGGGTCCAGGCTCTCCTGCGCGCCGCCGCCCGCGAACGCGGCCCGCAGCCTGCCGCCCCTCCTGGGCTGCGTGGAGGTGGTGCCACCGGTGGGCTGGGACGCGCAGCCCGCCAGGGCCACGGCAGCGGCGGCGGACAGGAAGGCACGACGATCTAGGCGCATGTCCGACAATGGTAACGATTTTCATTTATGACGCAAGCCGCTCAATCGGTGAGGAGCTTCACCATCGCCACCACGCCGATGCACACGATCACGCCACGCAGGATCGGGGCGGGCAGCCTGCGGCCCAGCCGTGCGCCGAGGAACCCGCCCGCCATCGAGCCCGTCGCCACCAGCAGCACCGCCGTCCAGTCCACGTCGGCGACGAGCGTGTACAGGATGGCCGCCGTGCCGTTGACCAGCACGACGAGCACGTTCTTGGCCGCGTTGACGCGCTGCAGCTCCTCCTCGATGAGGATGCCCATCAGGCCGATGAGCAGGATGCCCTGCCCGGCGCCGAAGTAGCCGCCGTACGCGCCGGCCGCCAGCGCGCCCAGCCAGAGCCAGGGGCCGCCGTGCGCGCGCCGGGGCCGGTCGGCCAGCGCGCGGCTGAGCCGGGGCTGGATCACGACCAGCGTGCAGGACATCGCGATGAGCCCGACCACGACCGCCGTGAACGTGCTCTCCGGCAGGTTGAGCAGCAGCAGCCCGCCCGCCAGCGCGCCCGCCACGGACGCGGGCGCCAGCCGGAGCAGCCGGTCGCGCTGGCCCTTCAGCTCGGCGCGGTAACCCGCGACGCCGGTCAGCCCGCCGGGGACCAGGCCGATGTTGTTGGAGACGTTGGCCGTGATCGGCGGCAGGCCCACCGCGAGCAGCGTGGGGAACGTGATCAGCGATCCCGACCCGACGACGGTGTTGATGGCCCCGCCCGCGACGCCGGCCGCGAGCACCGCGACCATCTCCCAAGGTGTCATGCCGTGCGACTCTAGAGCATGTCTTAAGTGATAAGACGAATCGTACCGCTATGTGAGATACGGCCTGAGGTAAACCACAGCCCGATCCGGGCACGCGCATCATTCCGGCAGCCCAGGCAGGAAACCTAGCGTTCCTGGCCATGAAGGAAAAGTTGTTCGACGTTCCCCGCCGTGCCGTGGCGGGGGTGTCGGCCCTGCTCGCGCTGGCCGCCGTGATCGTGCTCACCGCCATGTCCAACAGCACCATGCAGCCGCTGCCTGCCTCGGCGCCGGCCGCGGAGTTCAGCGCCGGGCGGGCCCTGCGACACCTGGAGGCGTTCGCCACCCGGCCCCGCCCCATCGGCAGCCAGGCCGGCGCGCAGGCCAGGGACTACCTCGTCGGGCAACTGCGCGCGGCGGGGCTGGACGTGCGGGTGCAGCAGGCCGTGGGGGCGAACTCCTCGACGGGGCTGGCGGCGTTCGGGCAGGTGCACAACGTCGTGGCCACCCGCCGCGGCACCGACCCGACCGGGACGGTGGTGATCGCCGCGCACTACGACTCCGCCGCGATGGGCCCCGGCACGTCGGACGACGCCGCCGCCGTGGCGGCGATGCTGGAGACCGTACGGGCGCTGGGCGGCACGAAGCTCCGCAACGACCTGGTGTTCCTGATGACGGACGGTGAAGAGGACGGCGTGCTCGGGGCTGAGGCGTTCGTCAGGGAGCATCCGCTCGGGGGCAAGGGCGGCGTGCTGCTGAACTGGGAGGCGCGCGGGGTCAGCGGGCCGTCGCTGATGTTCGAGACGTCGCGGGACAACGCCGGGCTGGTCGGGCTGTTCGCCGATGCCGTGCCGTACCCGCGGGGCGACTCCATGATGGTCGAGCTCTACCGGCTGCTGCCGAACAACACCGACTTCACGCCGATGACCGCGGCCGGGTTCACCGGCATGAACTTCGCCTACATCCAGGAGTCCTCGCGCTACCACACGGCCGACGACTCGCTCGCCCACCTGAACAGGGGCAGCCTCCAGCACCACGGCACGAACATGCTGGCCCTGGCCCGCGAGCTCGGCGGCGCCGACCTGCCCGCGCTGTCCGCCGGCCACGACGTCACCTACTTCCGGCTCTTCGGGCTCATGATCACCTACCCGAACGGGCTGGTGTGGCCGCTGGCCGGGCTCGCCGTGGCCGCGGTGGCCGGGCTGGGGCTGGTGGCGTGGCGGCGGCGGGTGGCCGGGCCGGTGCGGATGCTGGCCGGCGCGGTCTCGGCGGTCGTGCCCGTCGTGCTGGCGGTGGTGCTGGCGCAGGGGCTGTGGGAGGTGCTGGTGGCCATGCGGCCCGAGTACGACGGGATGGGCGGGCTGCTGCACCGGCCCGGGGCGTTCCGCGCGGCCGTCGCGGTGCTGGCCGGGCTGGCGGTGCTGGGCTGGTACCTGGCGCTGCGGCGCAGGATCGGGCCGGCGGCGCTGGCCATCGGGGCGCTGGCCTGGCCGGCTGTGCTGGGTGTGGTGTGCGCGCAGGTCGCTCCTGGCGCGTCGTTCATGTTCGCGCTGCCCGCGCTGTTCGCCGCCCTCGGCGGCCTGGCCGCGCTGCTCCTGCGCGGCTCGCCGCGGCAGGGGGAGACGGGTGGCGCAGGCCCGCGGGTGGGCGGCTTGGCTCGGTGGATGCCGGGCGGCACGGTGTGGCGCGTGGTGGTGCTGACGGCGGGGCTGTTCGTGGCGGCGGGGTTGCTGCCCGGGCTGGCGCTGACGGCGTTCGACGGGATGGGGCTGGCGCTCGGCGGGGTGAGCGCGATGGTGCTGGCGCTGTTCGTGCTGATGGTGCTGCCGGTCGCCGAGCTGTTGCTGCCGGAGCCGGCGCGGCCGCTGACCCGGCCGGTCGCGTTCGGGGCGCCGCTGGCCGCCGCGGCCCTCGCGGTGGCGCTGGTGCCGGCGGGGCTGGCGCTGGACGGCTTCGACGCCGGCAACCCCCGCCGTACGCACCTGGCGTACGTCATGGACGCCGGCACCAGGACGGCCGGCTGGGTCAGCGCCGACGCCGACCCGTCCGAGTGGACGAAGACGTACGTCTCGGGCCGCGACACCACGTTCCTGCCGCCCGGCTACGCCCGCGGCGACCTGTGGACCGGCCGCGCGCCGGCGGTGGACCTGGACGGGCCGCGCGTCCGCGTGCTGAGCAGGGACGGCGACACCTACCGGCTGCGGGTCACCGCGGGCCGGGGCGCGCGCTCCCTCACGCTGCGCGTCGAGCGGTCGATCACCGAGGTGACCGCGAAGGCCGACGGCCTGCGAGCCGTGACCGTCCCCGTCACCGGCACCCGGGCGAACACCTGGCCGGGCGAGGTGCGCTTCCGCGGTATCCCGGCGGGCGGCGCGGAGATCACCATGCGGGTGGCGAGCACGGGCCAAGCGGGCGAAGCGGGCGAGCTGCGGGTGACGGCGATCGGCGAGCGGGACGGGTTCGCGGCCGTGCCGGGGTTCACGCCGATGCCGGCGGGACTGGTGGCCGCCACCCGCGAGGACGGCGGCCTGGTCGCGATCACCCGTACGTACCGGCTCTGAACCGGGGCAGCGCCCGCTTGAGGATCTTGCCGGTGGGGCTCATCGGCAGCTCGTCCACGAACGACACGTGACGGGGATACTTGTACGCCGCCACCCGCTCCCGTACGAAGTCGCGCAGCTCCTCGCAGGTCACCGGCGCGCGCAGGGCCACCACGGCCTCGATCTCCTCGCCCAGCCCGGGGTGCGGCACGCCGAACACGGCCGCCTGCCGCACCGCCGGGTGCTCGTAGAGCACCTCCTCGACCTCGCGCGGGTAGACGGTGTAGCCGCCGCGGATGATCACGTCGCGGCGGCGGTCCACCAGGAAGAAGTAGCCGTCGCCGTCCACCCGCCCGAGGTCGCCGGTGTGGAACCAGCCGTCGCGGATCACCTCGGCCGTGGCCGCCGGGTCGTTCCAGTAGCCCTTCATCACGTTGGGGCCGCGCACCACGATCTCGCCGATCTCCCCGGCGGGCAGCTCGCGGCCGTCGTCGTCGACGACCTTCATCTCGACACCCCTGATGGGCCAGCCGATCGAGCCCGGCCTGCGGTGCTGGCCGCCCCGGTTGGTCGCGGCGACGGGGGAGGTCTCGCTGAGCCCGTACCCCTCGACGATCTCGCAGCCGAACCTGGACTCGTACGCCCGCAGCACGTCCAGCGGCAGCGCCGCCCCGCCGGACGCGCAGACCCGCAACATCGACATGTCGGAGGCGCCGGGATGGTCGAGCAGCGCGATGAACATGGTCGGCACCCCCTGGAAGACCGTCACCCCGTCACGCCGGATGACCTCCAGCGCCCGTCCGGGGTCGAAGCGGCCCAGCAGGGTCAGCCGGGCGCCCGCGTGCACGGTCGCGTTGAGCGAGCAGGTCTGCCCGAAGGTGTGGTAGAGCGGCAGCGCGCCGAGCACCACGTCGTCCACGCCGAGCGCGTGCATGCGGGCCACGGTGGCGGCGTTGCCGCCCAGGTTCGCGTGGGTGAGCTCGATGCCCTTGGGGCGGCCGGTGGTGCCGGAGGTGTAGTGCACGACCGCGGTGTCGTCGGCCTCCAGGTCGGCGATCTCGCGTTCGGCCGCGACCCCCCGCAGCAGCCGCCTGAACTCGCCCGGCACCACGAAGAAGCAGTCGGTGCCCGCCGAGCCCGCCTCCGCCGTCTCGGCGAAGGCGTGCCAGGCGATCAGCAGCCGCGCCCCGCAGTCCCCCAGGTACGCGGCGATCTCGCGCCGCTTCAGCAGCGGGTCCAGCGGGACCACCACGGCCCCCAGCCGCAGCACCCCGTAGTAGACGACGCCGAACTCCGGCACGTTCGGCAACATGATCGCGACCCGGTCGCCGGGGCCGATCCCGCGGCACCGCAGCAGGCCCGCCAGGCGGGCGCTCAGCTCGTCGAGGGTGCCGTAGGTGAGCTGCGCCTCGTCCAGCGTGAGAACCGCTCTGCCGCCGAGCCGGGCAGCGGCGGTGTGGAGCCGGTCAGCGAGGTTCATGGAACGACCGTACGTCCGAGATCCCACGGCTCTCATTGGTCGCGGCGGCCAGTCTTTTTTGTCCGGCATTGGTGGGCAGGGCATCATGCAGCGCGATGGCGACGAGCAACTCCACCAGATCGTTGATGGAGCGCAGACTGCGCCCGGTGCGCTCCTGGATGCGGCGCATGCGGTACTGCGCGGTGTTCGGATGGATCTGGAGGCGTTCGGCGGCGGTGCGCAGGTTCAGGTCCGCGGCGGCGAACGCCCTGATCGTGGCCGTCAGCACGCCGCCGCGCGCCCGGTCCTCCGACAGCAGCGACGTGATGCGCGGATCGACCAGGTTGCGCGCGGTGTCGTCGGCCTTGAGCGCCAGGTACTGGAAGGGCGTGATCCTGGGCAGCGCCGCCACGCCGCCCTCCTCGGGCACGAAGTCCAGCACGGCCCTGGCCTCCTGGTAGGCCTGCGGGATCTGCGCGGCGCCCGCCGCGACGGTGCTGACGCCCATGGCCAGCCTGACCCCCTCGACGGCCAGGCTCTCCACCACGCCCTGCAGCCGGTCGCACAGCTCCTCGGCCCCCGTGCCGGGGCCGAGCACGGGAATGGCGACGATCTCCGAGCGGCGCACGACCGACAGCGTACGGGTGCCGTTCCCGGCGATCCTGGCGATGGCAGCGCACGCGGAGTGCCTGGCGTCCTCGGGATCGGCCGCCGACCCGGCCAGCACCGCGGTCACCACGAGCAGCGGCGTGCGCGCGTCCTGGCCCAGGCCGTGCGCCTGCGCGGCCGCCACCTCCCTGCCCCGCGTGGGCGCGCACCCGGCCAGCAGCGTCTCCAGCAGGTCGCGGGTCTCGCGCACCGCCTCCGCCGCCGCGTACTGCTGGAACTCCATGTACGCGTTGGCCGCGTGCGTGCTGGCGAAGTCGCAGTACCGCATCAGCGGCGTCGCCAGGGACAGCGCCGCCTCGCGCCCGGCGTACGTGTGCCCGGCCCGCTCGACCACGGCCTCCCAGAACACCTGCTGCCCGACCCGGAAGGCGTTGATGTAGTCGGCCAGCGCCACGCCCGCCCTGGCCCGGCGCATGGCGGCGCGCCGGGTGAACGAGATGTCCTCGAACGTCACCGTGCGGTCCTCGAGGAGGACGCCCAGCTTGGCCCGGTAGTGCTTGACCACCTGATCCCGCACGTCGGCGTGGAAGGCGGGGCCCTGGGCGTCGTAGGCGGGGATCTCCTCCCGCATCGTCGCGACCGCGACGCCGGCCAGCTCCTGGAGGTCGCCGAGCAACCCGGACAGGATGCGTGTGCGTTCCGCGCGTACGGCGGCTTCCACGGTGCTCGAACCAGTGGACATGCCGGGATGATCCATGGCCATCGCCGCACGGTCAACGGGTCGTAACCGGGATGAGACCCAGCCTGTGCTCAGACGACAACTCGCCAGAAACATCTTGGGTCACCGTGCCCAATGCGGCTGCTGACGAGCGGATCCTACGCTGAGCCCAACTTCAGAACATTGTTCTCCAGGAGGCCGGATGCTGGAGGTACACGATCTTACCGTTCGCTTCGGCGGCATCACCGCGCTGGACGGCGTGGGGTTCGGGGTGGCGGGCGGGGAGATGGTGGGGCTCATCGGGCCGAACGGCGCCGGCAAGACCACCCTGTTCAACTGCCTGACCCGGCGCTACACCCCCCAGGCCGGGACGATCACGTACGAGGGCAGGGACCTGACCGCCGTGGCCCCGCACGCCATCGTCGGGCTCGGCATCGCCAGGACCTTCCAGAACCTGGGCCTGTTCCCCCGCCTGTCCGTACGCGACAACGTGCTGGTCGGCGCGCACCACAGGGGCCGCGCCGGCTTCTTCTCCGCCGGGCTGCGGCTGCCGGGCGTGGGCCGCGAGGAACGCGAGCTGCGCGCCGAGGCCGACGCCGTGCTGGAACGGCTGGGCCTGGCCGAGGTGGCCGCGCATCCGGCGACCGGGCTCCCGTTCGGCACCCTGAAACGCGTCGAGCTGGCCCGCGCGCTGATCGCCCGCCCCCGGCTGCTGCTCCTCGACGAGCCGGTGAACGGGCTGAACGCGGCCGAGGTGGACGAGTTCGCGGGCACGCTGGGGTCGATCCGCACCGAGTACGGCCTGACGGTCATCGTGGTCGAGCACCACATGGGGTTCGTCATGGGCATCTGCGAGCGCATCGTCTGCCTCGACTTCGGCCGCAAGATCGCCGAAGGCCCGCCCGAGGAGGTCCAGCGGGACCCGGCCGTGATCGAGGCCTACCTGGGGACGGCGGCATGAGTTCCGATCTGGTGGTGGAGGACCTGGTCGCCGGTTACGGCGACGCGCAGGTGCTGCACGGCGTGCGCTTCACCGTCCGCGAGGGCGAGGTCTGCGCGATCCTCGGCCCCAACGGCGCCGGCAAGACCACGCTGCTGCGCGCCCTGTCCGGCATGGTGAGGACGCGCGGCACGATCACGCTCGGCGGCGTCCCCCTGGCCGGCCGCTCGCCCGACGCCGTCGCCCGGCTCGGCGTCGCCCACGTGCCCGAGGGGCGCGGCACGTTCATGCCGCTGACCGTCGAGGAGAACCTCCGGCTCGGCGCGTACGTCCGGCGCGGCCCGGCCGTGAACGACGACCTCGAACGCATCTACCAGTACTTCCCGGTCCTGAAGAAGCGGCTCAAGCAGGCCGCGGGCAGCCTCAGCGGCGGCGAGCAGCAGATGCTCGCCCTCGGCAGGGCCCTCATGCTGCGCCCCCGGGTGCTGCTGCTCGACGAGCCGTCGCTGGGCCTGGCCCCGCTCGTCACCCGGGAGCTGTTCCGCATCGTCCAGACCATCAACGAAGAGGAGCAGACCACCGTGGTCGTCGTCGAGCAGAACGCCCATCTTGCCCTGGGCGTCGCCCAGCAGGCGCACGTCCTGGAGACCGGGCGGATCGTGCTGTCGGGCACGGCCGAGGAGATCCGGGCCGACGAGCAGGTCGCCCAGTCCTACCTCGGCTACCGGGTGTAGCGCGATGGCCGGATTCCTGCAGCAGGTCGTCGAGGGGCTCGGCGCGGGCGCCATCTACGCCAGCCTGGCGCTGGCCCTGGTGCTGATCTACCAGTTCACCGGGATCGTCAACTTCGCCCAGGGCGAGCTGGCCATGTTCTCCACCTACATCGCGTGGCAGTGCGTGGCCGCCGGCATGCCGTTCTGGCTGGCGCTGGTGGTGACGCTGGCCGTTTCGTTCGCCGGCGGGATGCTCATCGAACGGGTCATCATCAGGCCGGTCGAGGGCGCGCCCGAGCTGACCATCGTGATCGTCACCGTCGGGCTGTTCATCTTCGTCAACGCCGCCGCCGGCTGGATCTGGACGTTCCTCATCAAGGACTTCCCGAACCCGTTCCCCGGCGGCGCGCTGGAGGCGGTGGGCATCAGCGTGAGCTTCTCCACGCTGGGCGTGCTCGGCGTGGTGGCGCTGGTCATGGGGCTGCTGTACGTGCTCTTCCAGTACACCAAGATCGGGCTGGGCATGCGGGCCGTGGCCACGAACCCCGCCTCCGCCCGCCTGGTCGGCATCCGCGTGGGCCGTACGCTCGCGCTCGGCTGGGGCCTGGCCGCCACCGTCGGCGCCGTGTCAGGGGTGCTCGTGGCGCCGCTGCTGTTCCTGGAGCCGAACATGATGGGCGGCGTCCTCATCTACGCCTTCGCCGCCGCCACGCTCGGCGGCTTCGACAGCCCGCTCGGCGCGGTCACCGGCGGCCTGATCGTGGGCGTCGCCGAGACGCTCGCCGGGGCCTACGTCGGCTTCATCGGGTCCGACCTCAAGGTGGGGGTGCCGCTGGTGATCATCCTCGGTGTGCTGCTGCTGCGGCCCCAGGGGCTCTTCGGCCGGGCGGCGGTGGAGCGGGCATGAGCGCTACGAAAGTGCCGGTCAAGCCGGTCCCGGTCACCGAGCGGAAGAAGCCGGACTGGAAGTGGGCCGGGCTCGCCCTGCTCCTGGCCGCCGCCGCGATCTACGCGCCCTTCCAGCTCGTCCCCTTCCACGTCTTCCAGCTCACGATGGTGCTGGTGTACGCGGTGGTGCTGCTCGGGCTCAACCTCCTCGTCGGCCACGCGGGGCAGATCTCCCTCGGCCACGGTGCCTTCTTCGCCGTCGGCGCGTACGCGGCCGCCATCCTCATGGACCGGTGGGCGGTGCCGTACCCGCTGACGCTGCCCGCCGCGGCGGCGGTGGCGTTCGTGCTGGGCCTCGCGCTCGGCGTGCCGGCCATGCGGCTGCGCGGCCTGTACCTGGCGCTGGTGACGCTCGCCATCGCGATCTTCCTCGTCCCGCTGCTGAAGCGGTTCGAGGAGCTGACCGGCGGCTCCATGGGCCTGACGCTGGCCAAGCCGGCGCCGCCCGCGTGGAGCGGGCTGGCCGAGGACCAGTGGCTGTACTTCCTCACGCTGGCCGTCGCCGTCGCCGCGTTCCTGCTGGCCGCCTCGCTGCTGCGCTCGCGGGTCGGCCGGGCCCTGCACGCCCTCAGGGACAACGAGACCGCGGCCGAGGTCATGGGCGTGCGGCTGTCGTTCTACAAGACGCTCGCGTTCGCCTGGAGCGCCATGTTCGCCGGAGCGGCGGGGTGTGTCTACACGTGGGTGATCGGGTTCGTCTCACCGGACTCGTTCACCGTGAACCTGTCGATCACCTTGCTGGCCGGCCTGGTCGTCGGCGGGCTCGGCTCGCTGTCCGGACCCGTGCTCGGCGGGTTGTTCGTCATGTTCGTGCCGAGCATCTCTCAGGACGTCAACGACGCGGCGCCCGGCGTCATCTTCGGCCTGCTGATCATCGCGGTGATGTACGTGGCCCCGACGGGGCTGGCCGGTCTGGCCGGGCGCTTGATCAAGAAGATTCCCCGGAAGGAGTAAGAGGGATGCGAGTTTCTGCGATCGGCTGCACGGCGCTGCTCCTGCTCGCGGTCGCCGCCTGCGGGGGGCGCGACGCGGCCACCGGCGGCGGCACAGGAGGCACGGCCTCGGCCGGAGGCCAGTGTGCGGGGCAGCAGACCACCGGCATCACCGACACGAGCATGAAACTGGGCGGCATCTACCCGCTGTCCGGCCCCGCCTCCGCCTATGGGGACATCCCCAAGGGCATCAAGGCGTACTTCGACTACGTCAACGCCGAGAAGGGCGGCATCGGCGGGCGCAAGGTCGAGTTCGTCGTCCGCGACGACGGCTACTCCCCGCCCAAGGCCGTCGAGGAGGCCCGCAGGCTGGTGGAGCAGGAGCAGGTCTTCGCCCTGTTCCAGACGCTCGGCACCCCCTCCACCGCCGCCACCTGGGACTACACCAACCAGCGCAAGGTCCCGCAGGTCTTCGTGGCCACCGGCGCCTCCATCTGGGGCACCGACACCGCCCACCCGTGGACGATCGGCTGGCAGCCCAACTACATCTCCGAGGCCCGCGTCTACGCGGCTTACCTGAAGAAGGAGAAGCCCGACGCCAAGGTCGCCGTGCTCTACCAGAACGACGACTTCGGCAAGGACCTGTTCGGCGGGTTCAAGCGGGCACTCGAGGGCACGCAGGTGCAGGTCGTGGCCGAGCAGAGCTACGAGGTCACCGACCCCAGCGTGGACCCGCAGATGCGCAACCTCGCCGAGTCCAAGGCCGACGTCTTCCTCAACATCACCACGCCGAAGTTCGGCTCGCAGGCGCTGGCCGCCGACGCCAAGAACACCAAGTGGAACCCGCTGCACATCGTCAACAACGTCGCCGCCTCGATCACGGTGCTCAAGCCGGTCGGGTTCGAGAACGTGCAGGGCGTCGTGTCGGCCACGTACTACAAGGACCCGAACGACCCGACGTGGGCGAACGACGCCGAGATGCAGCTCTACAAGCAGAAGATGCAGCAGTACGCGCCGGGGGCCGACGTCAACGTGCCGTACCACACCTTCGGCTGGGCGGCGGCGAGCAGCTTCCACAAGGCCATGGAGGCGGCCGCCTGCCCGACCCGTGAGGGCCTGCGGGACTCCGTCCGCAACCTCAAGGGCGTCAAGGTGGACATGCTGCTGCCCGGGGTGACGCTGGACACCGCGCAGGGTGACGGCTTCCCGATCGAGTCGATGCAGCTCATGACGTTCAAGGGAGAGCGGTGGGAGCTGTTCGGGGACGTGATCGACACCCGCAAGGAGTTCGGCCCGCTGGGCGGCTGACGCGGCCTCAGGGCTTGATGGTGCCGGCCCGCACCAGCCAGCCGACCGCTTCGGAGACGGCCTCCAGCGAGGTGTACCGGGGCCGGTGCCCCAGCAGCCGCGCGGCCTTCTCCATGCTGCAGTGCGGGCTGTGCAGGATGTGGTCGTAGGTGACCTGCGCGTCGAACTCCGGCACCGTGCCCCGCCACTCCTCCCACGGCAGGAACGCCAGCCTGGCCTCCCTGCCGAACCATCCCGCCACCGCCCCGGCGAACCCGCGCAACGTCAGGGCGGTGGCGGCGACGGAGTGGAAGCTCTCCCCGACGGCCGCGGACGGGGCGGCCATGGCGTCCATGAACAGCCGCGCGACGTCGTCGGCGTGCACGTGCTGCACGGTCTCCATGCCCAGGTTGGGCAGCGCGACCTCGCTGCCCTCCGCGAGCTTCTGGAACACCTCGGGGTTCACGTTCCCGGCCGGGTTCACCGGCACCCAGCCCGGCCCGGTGATGTGCCCCGGATGGATGATCGTGACGGGGAACCCCTCCCGGTGGGCCCGGTCGAGCAGGTGGGCCTCGATGGCCGCCTTCCGGATGCCGTACTCGCCGAAGGGCGCCCGCTTCGCCGCCTCGGTCGTCGGCACCTGCGCGCTCGGCCCGTGCACCCAGATCGTCCCGCAGTGCAGGAACTGCCGCACCCGCCCGGCGAGCGCGTCGGCGATCGCCCGGGCGCTCGGCTCGGTGAAGCAGATGAGGTCGATGACCACGTCGCCGCCCAGCTCGGCGATCCGCCGCCCGAAGCTCCCGTCGGCCTCCTCCGCCTCGCGGTCGGCGACGACGGTGGTGACCCGCTGCCAGGCACCGTGCGGGGTGTACGGCTCCCGCTTCCCCCGGCTCACGTTGACGACCTCATGCCCGGCCTCGACCAGGCGGGGGATGAGGTACGTACCGATGTGCCCACTGCCGCCGATCACCACAACACGCATGGGCTCAGCGTAGCCCCATCAGACCGGCCCGCGACGCGCCCGCAGGATCGGGACGCCGTCCCCCTCCAGCTCGTCGCAGTGCGCCTCGCGCCCGGTCATCGCCATGATCAGGGCGACGGTACGCCCGGACACGACCGCCCCCGAGCCCGTCTCGAACGGCCCGTCGGTGGCGACGAGCCGCAGCCCGCCGATCCGCCCCTTGGCCTTCACCACCTGGTCCGATCCCCGGTAGTACTCGGCCAGCCGCGTGACGGTCTCGACCGGGTAGTCCCGGCGGATGCCCAGGGGGCGGCGGATGTCCTCCCCGTGCACGATCGTCTCCCCGAGCATCGCCACTCCGGGCAGAGGCGGTGAGGTCGTGCTGGTGACGACGCGCTCGAAGCGTTCCAGGGTCTCGGCCCCGTCGGCGCCCAGATGCTCGGCCAGCCGCATCGCCACCTGCTTGTCGAAGTCGAACCGGCAGCGGATCACGCCCGCCAGCCACCGCAGCGGGGTGAGGCTGGCCCCGGCCGTCAGGTGGGCGAGCACCTCGCGGACCGTCAGCCCGTCGCACAACGACGGCGTCGCCCACCGCTCCTCCGCCAGGCCGGCCAGGTCGGCGGCGAGGGCGGCGCGCTCGGCGTGGACCGGTGCCCAGGCTGTCTCTGTCATGACCGGACGTCTCTCCCTGATCTGGTTCGTCGTGCTCACCAGGGGAGACTTCCGCCGCGGCGGAAACTCATCGGGTGGCCGTACCGGTTCTACACGGTACGGGGTGCTCGCATGCCGGCGGCGATCAGCCAGCCGATCCCGGCCACGAGCAGCAGGTCGCCCACGCTGATCAGCAGGTGCGTGCCCGGCACCGGGATCACGTCGCCGAGCCAGGGCAGCCGGGTGGCGGCGTCCATCACCTCGTGCTTGGGCGTCTCCCCGCTCGTGCCGGCGAAGGGCATGCGCCCGTTCACCAGAATGGCCAGGCCGTTCATCGCGCCGCCCGCGAGGATCACGGCGAGAGGCGGCCGGACCGGGCATCCGGGGTCGCGCAGGTTGAGCAGTCCCCAGACGCCGACCAGGACGAAGACCGGCCCGATCAGGGAAAGGCCGAACAGGGTCACTCCGGCGAATTGCGCCGCTTGCAGCAGGGCCGCGGCCAGCAGCAGCGGCAACGCCTTGAGCCGCAGGTCGGCGAGGTGGTGCAGCCGGCCTCCGAAGAGGTAGCCGAGGGCCGCGCCCAGCAGTACGGGCGCGGCCATGAGCAGGATCATCCGCCGTCGAGGGCCGGGGCGCCGGCGGTCCGGCGCGGCTCCATCATCACGTTCACCGATCACGCGGCCGCCGGCCGAGCGCCGTTCGCAGCGCCCCCGACGGGTCGCCGCCGCGCCAGGCGACATGCTGGTCCGGCCGGACCAGAGTCAGCGGCTCACCGGGCAGATCGACGATCCGCAACGGCACCCCCAGTTCCTCCGCCTCCGCGACCAGCACGGCGGCCCCCGGCGAGCGCTGGTCGCCGACCAGGCTGAACGCGGGCCCCAGCCGGTCGTACAGGGACTCCCCGGGAGCCAGCCACCGGTGCGGCAGCCGCTCCCCGGCCCCGGAGGAGACGATGGCGGACCCGGCGTAGGTGTAGCCGAGCACCAGGTCCAGGCTGTGGAACTCGCTGTCCTTGGTCCGCAGCACCGCCTCCGCCACCGCCGGTCGTACCTTCTCGAACTCGGCGTCGTCCCCCATCAGCGCCGGGTCCGCGAGCTCGGGGGCGAGGGTGGCCATGTTCCTGGCGGCGGCCTCGATGGTGTCGGCGGCGATGGGGCGGCGCTCGCTCTCGTACGTGGCCAGCAGGCCGGGGGGCGCCCACCCCAGCAGTACGGCGGCCAGCTTCCAGCCGATGTTGACCGCGTCGCCGATGCCGGTGTTGAACCCGTGACCCCCGTAGGGCGGGTTCTGGTGCGCCGCGTCGCCCGCCAGGAAGACCCGGTCGCTGGCGTACCGGTCCGCCAGCAGCATCCGCGCCGTCCACGGGTCGGTGGCCAGGATCTCCACCTCGATGTCGTCACCGGCGAGGTTGCGCACCAGTTGTACGGGGTCGGCGTCCTCCGCCCGCACCCCCTGGGCGATGCACCACCAGGTGTCCTTCAGGTCGAGGCGGCCGAGCATGCCGGGCTGGGCCGGGTTCAGCACCCAGTAGTGCACGGCGGGCCCGTGCCGCATGCGCTCGGCCAGCCCGGGGGCGCGGAAGACGATGTTGAAGTTGGGGCGGGCGTCCTGGCGGCCCTCGTACCGGGAGCCGATGGCGGCCCTGGTCACGCTGCGCGGGCCGTCGCAGCCGACGACGTACTGCGCGCGTACCTCGCGTTCCTGGTCGCCCGACGTGATCCGCACGGTGACCCCGTCGGCGTCCTCCTGGAGGCCGGCCACCTGCCAGCCGGTCAGCAGCGCGTCGCCGACCGCCTCCCGCAGCACCTCCTCCACCAGCGGCTGCGGCACCTGCTGGCCGGGCTCGGCCGCCAGGTCGGAGCCGACCAGGTCGAGGCCGAAGCAGCCGCCGATGCGGGTGATCTCGCGTCCGAGCAGGCCGGTGGTGAACACCGCCTCGTCCGACCAGGACACCGCCAGCGGCGCCCGCGAGCGTAACGTCTCCGCCAGCCCCCACCTGCGCAGCAGCTCCATCGAGCGGGCCGAGGTGGTCTTCGCGCGCGGCCGCAGCCACGACACCGTCTCCCGAGGCTCCACCACCAGGCAGCGCACGCCGTGATGGGCCAGCTCCACGGCGGTCGCCAGGCCGACGGGCCCGCCTCCGGCGATCAGCACGGGCACGGAGTCGGGAACTTGCCTTACCAGATCCATGGAAGTCCTATTCGTCTAGTAAACGCAGGTATAGTCCTGGCGCCGTTCGGCCAGCGTCAAGCAGGCCCCCGTGGCCGCCGTGGTCGAGGTCATGGTACGAGCTCGCAACGATTGATGATCGCAACTAGTGGACGGCCGCCCGGCTCAGTACGGTGCTACCAAAAATTGACGATCACCCAGGGGTTGCATATGAGCGAGACCTCGACGATGCCGTTGCACATGCGGCGGGTGGAGTTCCATCCGGCACCGGAGCTGGCTGCCGCGCGGGACGAGGACCGGGTCAAGCGGATCACGACGGCGTTCGGCACCGAAGCCTGGCTCGTGACCCGCTACGCCGACGTCCGGGAGGTGCTGGGCGACGCCGAACGCTTCAAGATCGCCCCCACGAACATCGCGCGCCTGCCCGGAGCGCCGCCCATGACGGAGGAGCAGCTCGCCAAGGTACGCGCGGGCAACCTGCTGGGCGTGGACCCGCCCGAGCACACGCGGCTGCGCCGGATGCTCACGCCGGAGTTCACCATCCGCCGGATCGACAGGCTGGAGCCCCGGATCCGGCGCATCGTCGAGGACCACCTCGACGCGCTCGAGGCCGCGGGCGCGCCCGCCGACCTGGTGCCGTCGTTCGCGCTGCCGATCCCGTCGCTGGTGATCTGCGAGCTGCTCGGGGTGCCGTACGAGGACCGCGAGGGCTTCCAGCAGCGCACCGCCAGGATGCTCGACATGAGCCTGCCGGGCGAGCAGCGCATGATGCTCCAGTTCGAGCAGCGCGCGTACATGGAGGGCCTGATCGCCCGCATCCAGGCCGACCCCGGCGAGGAACTGCTCGGCATGCTCGTCCGCGAGCACGGCGACGACCTGTCCACCGACGAGCTGGTCGGGATCGGCGGGCTGCTGCTGTTCGCCGGGCACGAGACCACCTCCAACATGCTCTCCCTCGGCACGCTCGCCCTGCTGCGCCACCCCGAGCAGCTCGACCTGCTCAGGAAGGAGCCGGAGCGGATCGACGCCACGGTGGAGGAGCTGCTGCGCTGGCTCAGCATCGTCAACTCCGGCACCACCAAGGTCGCCACCCGCGACACCGAGATCGGCGGCCAGCGGATCCAGGAGGGCGAGCAGGTGCTCGTCACCCTGCCCGCCGCCAACCGCGACCCGTCGTTCCTCCCGGACGCCGACGCCTTCGACCTCAGCCGCGGAGCGCCCGGCCACCTCGCGTTCGGCCACGGCGTACACCACTGCCTCGGCGCCCCGCTGGCCCGCATGGAGCTGCGGATCGCCTTCCCCGCCCTGCTCAAGCGCTTCCCGGGCCTGCGCGTGGCGGACGCGGAGCCGCAGTTCCGCGCGTCCTCCGTGGTGCACGGGCTCAGCTCCCTGGAGGTCACCTGGTGACGATCCGGGAAGTGCCGGCCGTCTCCCGCCGGTCAGGGGGCACACTGGTGTAAGGAACGGCCAGTGGAGACGGCGATGGCGGGCGAAGACGTTCAGAGGGATCGGCAGCCGGAAACGAGCGGGGGCACCGCACGCGAGCTCTCCGCGGAGCGGAGGGACACCGCGGGCAGGGCGCGGGACCGTGCCGCCGACGAGCGTGACCGGACCGCGCGGCACCGCGACGAGCTGGCCGATGCCCGCGACCAGGCGGCCGGCCTGCGCCGGCGGTACCAGGAGCAGCTCGGGGAGGCCGAGGACGCCCGCGATCGCCGCATGCACGACCTGCTGTGGGCGGCGGAGGCCAGGGACAGGGCCGCCGAGGAGCGCGACGAGGCCGCCGCCCGCCGCCAGGTCGCCCTGGGCGGGCAGTCGCCCGCCGTACGCGAGGAGTGGCGGCTGCTGTCCGATGACAGGGCGCAGGCGGCCGCCGACAGGGAGCGGAACCGGATGGAGCGCGCCGCCCTCCGCGTGGAGCTGGCGGCGCTGCGGGCCGACCGGCTGAAGGCGGAGCACGAGCAGGCGCAGGACCGGCGCGTCGCCGCCGCCGATCGGGAGGCCAGCGAGCACGACCGGGAGGCCAGCGCCCACGACAGGAAGGCCAGCGCGGGCGACCGGCGGCACGCCGCCCAGGGCCGGCTGGAGGCCAGGGTGGACCGGCAGCACGCCGCCGAGCAGGTCACGAGGTGGAAGCTGCGCCGCCGGGACTGATCGCCCTGGGAAAATGTCGGCCAGGGCGGATAACGTGCAAGCGTCATGCCTAGCGACGTCGCGGCGCACGAGCTGATCGGCAGGGAGCACCCCGCCGCGCTGCTGCGTGCCGAGATCACCAGGCTCATCGGCAGCCACGGCGGCCTGGTGCTGGTCACCGGCGAGGCGGGCATCGGCAAGACCACGCTCGTCACCGATGCGGCCGGCGAGGCCAGGCGGTGCGGCGCGCTGGTGGTGGGCGGCGCGTGCTGGGATTCCGGCGGCGCCCCCGGCTACTGGCCATGGGTGCAGGTCATCAGGGCGCTGAGGCGGGCCGCCACGCCGGAGGAGTGGGCGGCGGCCGAGGAGGCGGCGGGCGGCAGCCTGACGACCCTGCTGGGCGAGACACGGCCGGGCGACGGCCTCCAGCGGGCCGACCCGGCCGGCGAGCGACCCGCCGACGGTCGCCGGCGTGCCGACGCGGGGGGCGAGCGGCCCGCCGACGCGTTCCAGCTCTACGACGCGGTGACCTCCGCCCTGGTCGCGGTCTCCCAGCGGCGGCCGGTTCTCGTCGTCATCGACGACCTGCACGCCGCCGACCCGGCCTCGCTGCGGCTGCTGGAGTTCGCGGCGCGGCAGACGTGGTTCGAGCGGCTGCTGCTGATCGGCACCTACCGCGACACCGAGGTGGAGCCGGTCGACCACCCGCTGCGCGACCTGCTGTCGCCGCTCGTGGCCAAGGCCACCACGATCACGCTCACCGGGCTCGACCGGGCGGGCGTCGCCGCGCTCATGGCCCGCACCGCCGGCCACGAGCCGCCGCCCGAGCTGGTGGCGGAGGTCCACCTGCGTACGGGGGGAAACCCGTTCTTCGTCGAGCAGACCTCCCGGCTGTGGCGCAGCGGCGGCTCGGCCAGCGCCGTCGCGCCCGGCGTGCGCGACGCGCTGCTGCGCCGGCTGTCCCTGCTGCCGCGCCAGGTGGCGGAGCTGCTGCCCGCCGCGGCGGTGCTGGGGCGGGAGTTCCACCGCCAGGTGCTCGCCGCCGCCATCGCGGCCCCGGTCGCGCACGTCGATCGGCTGCTGGAGCTGGCCGTGGTGGCCAGGCTCGTGGTGACCAGGGGCGGCGGCGTGTTCGCGTTCGCCCACGACCTGGTGCGCGAGACGCTGTACGACTCGCTCGACGACCCGCGCGACCGCCACGCCGCCGTGGTCTCCGCCGTGGAGGGCTCGCCCGCCCTGGCCGGTCGGCTGCCGCCCAGCGACCTGGCCAGGCACGCCTACCTCGCGGGAGACAGGCTCGACCCCGAGCACGCCATCGGCCTGCTGCTCGACGGCGCCCGCGAGGCCAGGGGGCGGTTCGCGGCGGAGGAGCAGATCACGCACCTGCGCAGGGCGTACGAGCTGAGTGCCGCCGCGAGCCCGCACCGGCGCGGCGTGATCGCCCTCGACCTGGGCAGGGAGCTGCACCACGACGGTGAGCGCGAGGAGGCCAGGCGGCTGTTCGAGGAGGCCGCGGCCATCGCCCGCGACCTCGACGACCCCGAGCTGCCCGCCCGCGTCGCGCTGGTCCACCACAGCCACTACGGCCGCGACGCCTCCCTCGACCTGCTCAGAGACGCCCACCGCAGGCTGGTGGGCGGCCCCCCGGCGCCCGCCGACAGGCTCGCGATCGCCCTGGTGATACACCTGGCCAGGCTGGCCAGGCAGGGCGGTGACGACGACGCGCTCGCGTTCAGCCTGTGGGCGCACCACGACATCATCTGGGGGCCGGGCACGGCGGCGGAGCGGGTGGCGCTGACGGGTGAGCTGATCACCGTGGCGCGCCGCACCTCCGACCCCGACCTGGAGCACTTCGCCAGCGCGCTGCGCTGGGTGGCCATGATCGAGCAGGGCGACCCCCGCTACCTCGACGAGTTCCACGCCTACGCCGCCAAGGGCCGGCGCAGCGACCGCCCGCACCTGGAGATGTCCGTCAACGTCGACGCGAGCATCGTCGCCGGCCTCGAAGGGCGCTTCGCCGAGGCCGAGTCGCTGCTGGAGTCGGTCTACCCGGAGGCCAGGCAGGATCATTTCGTCTTCATGCTCAAGCACCACCAGTGGGCGCTGTCCGGGCTACAGGGCAAGGCCGACGGGCAGGAGCGGATGCTGCGCGAGCTCAGGGGTTCGGGTCACCCCTGCGTGCCGCTGCTGGAGGCGCTGACCGCGCTGCAGTCGGGCGACCTCGACACCGCGCTGCGCGGGCTCGACGTCGAGGAGCCGGGCGACCGCATGATCCAGCCGATCTGGCTGCGCTTCCAGGCCGAGCTGGCCGCGCTCACGCAGGACCCAGAGCTGTGCGCCCGGGTGCGGGCCCGGCTGGCGCCGCACCGGGGACAGTGGGTGGTGTCGCTGTTCGGCTGGGAGGTCAGCGGGCCGTACGATCTGTGGCTCGGCCGCGTGGACGCCGCACTGGAGCGCTGGGCGGAGGCCGTCGAGGAGCTCACCGCCGCCCACCGCGCGGCCGACGCGATGCGCGCGCGGCCGTGGTCCGTGCTCGCCCGCGCCCACCTTGCCGAGACGCTGCTCGCCCGCGCCGCGCCCGGCGACGCCGAGGCGGCGCGCGCCCTGTTCGAGGGGGTGCGCCGGGAGGCGGAGGAGCTGGGGATGCGCCACGTGCTGGAGTACGTACGGCCGGCGCCGCCGTCCGGGCTCGGCGGGACACCACCGGCCGGCCCCCCGCCGGAAGGTGCCTTGGGGTTGCTGGGAAACGCCTGGACGGGGGGCGGCACCTCCGGCAAGCAAGCCCCGGCTTCCGGCCGGGAGGTGCCTGACGGCGAGTTCCGGCGGGACGGCGCGGTCTGGTCGCTGGCCTTCGCCGGCCGCCTCGTGCACATGCCCGATACCAAAGGGCTACGCGACCTGCACACCCTGCTGAGCCGCCCGGGCGCCGACGTGCCGTCCGTGGTCCTGCTCGACCCCGAGGGCGGCAAGACGGTGATCGCGGCCCGCCGCATGGGCGGCGACGACGTGCTCGACGACGAGGCCAAGGCCCGGTACCGCCGCCGCCTGGGACAGCTCGACGAGGAGATCGACCGTGCCGCCGAGCGGGGCGACGACGACCGGGCGGCGCGGCTCGACGAGGAACGGGCCGCGCTGCTGTCCGAGCTGCGCGCCGCGGCGGGCCTGGGCGGGCGCACCCGGCGGCTGGGCGACGAGGCGGAGCGCGCCCGCAAGACGGTGACGGCCCGCATCCGCGACACCCTCCGCAAGCTCGACCACGCCCACCCCGAGCTGGCCGCCCACCTGCGCGCATCCGTCTCCACCGGCTCCACCTGCGGCTACCGGCCCCAGGAAGAGATCACCTGGCGCCTCTGGGCCTGAACGTTTCATCGCCTTTCCCGCGTCCGCGCTGGTCGCGGGAGCCACGACAAGGTTGATCTTGCAGCGGGGTTGACGCCCGTCGTGCAATTCACGGTGATCGCATCCCACGCCGTCCGGCCCTTCTTGAGGGGAGAACTGGTGCGTCGCAGAATCACCGCCCTAGCCCTGCTCGCGGTCACCGCCCTGGCGCCCGCCCTGGTCACGAGCACCCCGGCGCACGCCGCGCCCACGCTCCAGATGGTCTACAGCTACCTGCCCTATGACGTCTGCATCTCCTTCGGCCAGTCGGGCGTGCAGACCGGACGCTGGCAGACCTGGTGGTGCAGCACCCACTACCCGCAGACCTACCCGGGGTACTACACCTACGACCTGTGGGCGTACGTGAACTGACCGCCTCCGCCGGTGCGGGTGCCGCGGTGGGCGGCGCCCGCGCCGGTGCGGTCAGGGGTGTCCGGGGGGCGTAGCCATCCGGGGGTGCGCCACTGCTGAACGTTCGACCGGACACAGGTGCCCATGGACAGGGACCTGAAGTCGGGCTCCAGTTGCAGGCACAGATCGGTGGCGACGTGCCTGACCTCCCAGTGGAGCCAGTCGTTGTGCGGCGAGCGGAAGGTGAAGCGCCACAGCTGCTCAGGGCCGCCGGAACACGCCTGGCGTACGGGCCGCCGCCGCTCCCGCGCGGCGGACACGCCCAGGCACGTGCCCGAGATCTTCATCTCGTAGTCGCCCCGGGCGTCGCGCCGGTAGGTGAAGGCCTGGTTGTCTCGGCCGTGGCACTCCCAGGTGACCAGGTCCGTCATGCCGGCCGCCGCGTCCAGGCAGATCCCGTTCTGGGAGCTCGCCACCGAGCTGCCGAGACCGCCGGGCATGCGGCCGGTGACCAGCCAGCGCTGCGCGAGCTTGCCGGCGACACAGGTCCGCAGGACGAGGGAGGTGCCCGCGTCGGTCGAACCGAGGTTGGGCTCGACGCACATCCCGCCCTGCGAGATGGCGCCGTCACCGCTCACCCGCCAGAGCTGCTCCACGGACCCGTCGCAGGCGGCGTCGGTGAGGTAACCGCCCTCGGTGAGCTCGCGGGCCTCAGGGGTCAGGCAGCGCCGGGTCATGCGGTTGCGGATCTGGTAGTGGTACGACCCGTCGTGCTTGTCCGGCGAGAGGTCCCAGCGATAGAGCGGCACCGGGCCCTTGCTGATGATGGAGGGGCCGAGCCTGGCCCGCGGCGGAGCGGTCTCGGAGCCGGTCACGGCCAGGTACCGGCCGGGGGAGTACCTGGAGAGCACGGCCACGTCAGGCCGGTACAGCGACTCCCGGACGCGGCTCTCCGCGTACGCCACGTAACCCATGAAGGCCCCGGCCGCGCCCACGGCCAGCACCGTCACGAAGGCGGCCGGCCTGAGCCGGCGGTCGGGCCCGGGCGGCGGCGTCACCAGCCTGCGGTACGCCTCGATCCACGGCTCACCGGCGGCGGCGGGCACCTCGTGCACGGCGAGGAAGGCGCGGATGATCGGCTCGGCCCGCTCGGCGTCCTCCAGCCAGCGCGTGCCCTTCTCCTTCTGCGTGACCAGCTCCAGCTCGGCCCGCCCGACGCCGAGCCCGAGCTCGCCGGCCCGCCTGTCCAGCTCGGCGAACCGCGGCGAGCCCGCCTCCTCCCGCAGCTCCTTCAACAGCCGCTTGTACGCCTCCAGGTCACCGGCGGTGAACGGCTTGCCCGTGGCGGAGGCCCGTCGAGCCTTCACGTAGTCGCGCACCGGCGGCACGGCGCAGGCCAGGCAGGAGAACAGGAGGGCGGGCGGGACGTGGGCGGGATTGAACTGGGGCTCGCCGTCGGTGGAGAAGTTCAGGAAGATGCCCGCTCCCACGGTGAACAGCGCGCTGAGGCCGCCGATCAGGCCGATCTCCAGGGCCAGGTCGCGTACGTGCCTGCGCATCCAGCCTCCGCTCGCCACTGTGGGTCGCACCATGGTAACGGAAAGTATGCGTCACGGTTCGGTGTGCCGGCCGTTCACTTGCGGTTGTAGAGCCGCATCGTCAGCGTCCCGAAGACCACCACCAGCACCGCCGACGACACCAGCACCCACGTGATCTCCCCCATGTCCGGCGTCCCGCCCATCAGCGACCGCACCGAGCTGACCAGGTGCGAGATCGGGCTGGCGTTGACGAAGACCTGGAGCCAGCCCGGCATGGTGGAGGGGTCCACGTACACGTTGCTGAGGAAGGTCAGCGGCATCATCACCAGCATGCTGACGCCCATCACCGACTTCTCGTTGCGCATCAGCAGCCCGAACATCGTCCACAGCCACGAGAACGCGAACGAGAACACCAGCAGCAGCGCGATCCCGCCCAGCACCCCGGTGATGCCGCCCTGGGGACGGAAGCCCAGCAGCAGGCCGATCAGCAGGATGACGGTCGAGGCCATGAAGTAGCGCAGGACGTCGCCGAGCAGGTAGCCGACCATGGTGGACGGGCGCCAGATGGGCAGGGTGCGGAAGCGGTCGAAGACGCCCTTCTCGATGTCCTTGTTGACCTCCACCCCGGTGTACATGGTGATCATCACGACGCTGGTCACCATGATGCCCGGCAGCAGGAACTGCAGGTATTCGGTGGGGGAGCCGGCCAGGGCGCCGCCGAACAGGTACGTGAACATCAGCGTCATCATGATCGGGAACGCCGTCACGTCGAAGAGCTGCTCGGGCACGTGCTTGATCTTCAGCATGGCCCGCCACCCGAACGTCATGCACGCCGACCAGGCACTGGGCCGGGGTGGCCGGGCCGTGGGCGCCAGCACCGTGGCGAGGGCCTCGGTGGCGGGGGCGTAGGCGGTGTCGGTCGTGGTGGTCACGCTGCCTCCTCGGAGGTGGTGGTGGCGGGGTGGTCGGTGAGGGCGAGGAAGACCTCGTCCAGGCTCGGCTGGCCGAGGGAGAAGTCGTCCACGACGATGCCGGCGGAGGCCAGGCGGCCCAGGGCGCGGGCGGCCTGGGCGGACTCGTCGCCGGGAGCGGTGATGCGGGCGGTGAGCGCCACCGGATCCGCTTCCAGGTAGACGGGGGTGTCGAGGGCCTCGGCGAGCAGCCGTTCGGCTTCGGGGCGTTCGGCGGCGTCGCGCAGCCGGACGTGGATGGAGCCGGAGCCGACCGACGACTTCAGCTCGCCGGGGGTGCCCTCGGCGATGAGCCTGCCGTGGTCGATGACCGCGATGCGCTGCGCCAGCCGGTCGGCCTCCTCCAGGTACTGCGTGGTCAGCAGCACGGTGGTGCCGTGGGCGACGACGACGCGGACGATGTCCCAGACCTGGTTGCGGCTGCGCGGGTCGAGTCCGGTGGTGGGCTCGTCGAGGAAGAGCAGGTCGGGGGTGTTGAGGATGCTGGCCGCGATGTCGATGCGCCGCCGCATGCCCCCGGAGTACGTCTTGACCTGCCGCCCCGCGGCCTCCGTCAGCCCGAACGCCTCCAGCAGCTCCGCCGCCCGCTCGCGAGCGGCCGGCTTGCGGTGGCCGAGGAGGCGGGCCAGCAGAACCAGGTTCTCGGAGCCGGTCATGTCCTCGTCCACGGAGGCGTACTGGCCGGTCAGGCTGACGCGGGAGCGGACGGCGTCGGCCTCGCGCACCACGTCGTGCCCGAACACGGTCGCCTCGCCGCCGTCCGGGCGCAGCAGCGTGGCCAGCATCCGTACGGCGGTCGTCTTGCCGGCGCCGTTGGGCCCGAGCACGCCGTACACGGCGCCGGCCGGGACGGACAGGTCGAGGCCGGCCACGGCACGGGTGTCGCCGAAGACCTTGACCAGGCCGGAGGTCTGTATCGCCAGTTCTGGCATGAGTGATCCCTTCAAGACCTTCAGGAGACGTAGGGCTGGTTGCGCCGTCCCTCGCGCAGCGCGCGGCCCCACCAGGCGAGCTGGTCGAGCATGGCCGCGATGGCACGCAGGCGGTCGTCGGTGTCGCAGGGACGCCGGCAGCCTTCGTCCATGCCGGCGCCCAGCAGGTCGACGCCCACCCAGTCGCGCATGGTGACGGCGTGCAGGGCGGTGAAGACGGTACGGAGCTGCTCGACGGCGTAGTGGCCGCACGAGCCGGAGCCGTAGGCGACGATGCCGACCGGCTTGGCCTGCCACTCGTCATAGGCGTAGTCGATCGCCTGCTTGAGCGAGGCGGGGAAGCTGCGGTTGTACTCGGGGGTGACCACGACGAACGCGTCCGCGGCGGAGACGCCGGCGGCGAACTGCCGCATGGGCGGTGTCGCCTGCTCCGGGTAGCTGGCCGGGAAGGCGTACGAGGCCAGGTCGAGCACCTCGACGGCGAGGTCGTCGCGCAGGCGCGCCCGCTCGGCGAACCACGCGCCGACCGTGTCGCAGACGCGGCCCGCCCGGGTGCTGCCGATGATCACCGTGACGTTCAGCGGCTCGTCCGTCATGGGCGTCCACCCCCTTCATCCAGGAGGCGCTAGACGGGCCGCTAGATCGGATCTAGCGGAAGCCCCGCGCGCGTACGGGGACGAGCGGTGGTGGGTGCTCCTGGTCCCGATGGCGGTCGCGGCCGGGCTCGCCCTGGTCGCGTACGCCGTCTCCGCCCGCCGTGACCTGGGCGCGGGCCTGCTGCCCGAACGCCCGGCACCCGCGCGGCCTGATCGGGCTGGCCTGGCGGTTGTACGGAAGCCAGACGATCTCGTGGACCATCACTCTGGGAGTGGCCTCGGTGGGCGTGGGCTGGGTGTCGGCCTCGTTCGACGTCGGCTCGCTCACGGGCGAGACCCTGCTGGAGATCTTCACGTACGTGTTCTGCCTGGTCGTCGCGTGCCTGGCCGTGACCGGGGCGCTGCGCACGCTCCGCGAGGAGAGCCGCGGCAGGGCGTCCGCCCTGCTGGCCACCGCCACCGGCAGGGCTCGCTGGCTGTCCGGGCACCTCGTGCTCGGCCTGGCCGCGCCCGCCGCCATGCTGCTGGCCGTCGGCGCGGGCACGGGCGCGGGTCACGCGCTCGGCAGCGGCCTGCCCGGCGTCATCGGCGCCCAGCTCGGGACGGCGTTGTCGTTCGCGCCCGCCGCCTGGGCCGTCGCGGGCGTCGCAATCGCCGCGTACGGCCTGCGCCCCCGCGCCGCCGTTCCAGCGGCCGCGCCACCAAGGAGCTGACCGTGCCGTCGAAGGCGCGGGCGGGCAGCAGGACCGTCACCGTCAGGGTCGGCGGCAAGACCGCCACGGCGTCGTTCACCGTCGTCGCCCCGCAGAAGCAGGAGCGCCACGACCGCCGCCGGTAGCCAGGGAAGGGGGGTGGGCCCCCGGCCCACCTCCTACGCTTGCTCGTCGTGGACATCCGCACCAGAACCCAGGACGACCTGGCCGCCTGCGTCGAGGCCCTGGCCGAGGTCCAGGCCGCCGACCGCTACCCCGTGCACTGGCCGGACGACCCGGCCGCCTGGCTGACCCCCGGCGGCATGACCGGCGCCTGGATCGCGGCCGAGGCGGGCACGGTGCTCGGCCACGTGGCGCTCACCCTGGACCTGGAGGTCAGCCGCCTGTTCGTCACGCCCGCCGCCCGGGGACGCGGCGTGGCCGCCCGGCTGCTGGAGGCGGCCCGCGCGTCCACCCCGCTGCCGCTCAAGCTGGAGGTCTCTTCGGAGGGGCGGGCCGCCATCAGGTTCTACGAGCGTTCCGGCTGGCGTCGGGTAGGCAGCACCCGCGCGGACTGGCTGAACGCGGCCGGCGAGCCGGCGTTGTTGTACCACTACGTGAGCCCGCCGGGGCACTGAAGGCACGCGGCAAATAGGGCCTTGCCCGGCCTCCCGGGCCGGCGCATACTTCGCGCGGAGCCAGTTGCCAGCCACGCCCGGCGCAGCAGTGGGGGGCCACAGAGCGCGCCGCGCGTCGGTGTCACACGTGCCGGTCGCGTACGTCCGCTCCGGCGCGTGAGGAGGGACAGCATGCCCGTCCGGGTCATGCTGGCATGCGCTCGATCATCACGGAGGTGACTCTGATGGGAGTCCGTCCAGCGCTGCCCGACAGCACCACGGAGGCTTTCATAGCCGAAGCACTCGCCGCGGCGAACGCCTACCGGGACAAGCACCACGCGCCACCGCTGACCGTGGACCACGAGCTCACGGAGTACGCCAAGAGCCGGGCCTCCACCCGGTCGGAGTCGAAGGCGCTGGACGCCGGCCACGACGGCCTGCGCTCCGGCACCGGTGAGAACATCTACTGGGGTGCCGACACGGAGTCCACGCCGGCGAAGGGCTCCACGGCCGTCGCCAGCTGGTACGACGAGATCGAGTACTACGACTTCGACAAGGCCGAGTTCACCCCGGACAGCGGCCACTTCACCCAGCTGGTGTGGAAGGGCAGCACGAAGGTGGGCATCGGCCGGGTCTCGGGGCAGACCCCGGAGGGCATGGAGACCTACATCGTCTTCGTCTTCGAGCCCCCGGGGAACATGAAGGGTGCCTTCGCCGCCAACGTCCTGCGGGCGTGACCCTCAGGGCTTGCGGCCGACACCCGCGTAGTAGACGGCTTCCCGGTCGCCGTACAGGGTCTCGGGCGTGGGCCGCCAGCGCGGCAGCGGCACCACGCCCGGCTCCAGCAGTTCCAGCCCGTCGAAGAAGGAGGTGACCTCCTCCAGCGTGCGCAGCGTCATCGGGCTGCCGCCGCTCTCGTTCCAGTGCCGCACCCCCTCTTCGAGCTGCTTGCCCACGAGCCCGTGGGAGAGGACGAGATGGCTGCCGGGCGCCATGGCGGACATCAGCTCGCCGATGATCGTGCGGGCGGCGCCGGTGCCGGGCACGAAGTCGATGACGCCGAGCAGCATCAGGCCGATCGGGCGGCCGAGGTCGAGCAGCTCGGCGGCCGAGGCGAGGATCTTGCCGGGGTCGCGGAGGTCGCCGTCCACGAAGACGGTGCTGCCGGCCGGGGCGGCGCGCAGCAGCTCGCGGGCGTGGGCCAGGACCGTCGGGTCGTTGTCGACGTACACGACCCGGCTGTCCGGGGCCACCGACCGGGCCACCTGGTGGGTGTTGTCCGCGGTCGGGATGCCGGTGCCGATGTCGAGGAACTGGCGGACGCCCGCCTCGCCGGCCAGGTGGCGAACGGCGCGGCCGAGGAACTCCCTGTTGGCCCGCGCCAGCACCGGCAGGTCGGGGACGGCGGCGAGGATCTGCTCGCTGACGATGCGGTCGATCTCGTAGTGGTCGTGGCCGCCGAGCCACAGGTCGTAGATGCGGGCGGGGCTGGGGACGCCGGTGTCTGGATCGAGCGGGCGGTCGGTCATCGGTTCGCGCCTTCCCGGGGGATCGGAGGGGATGCGAGCAGCGTACGCCGGAAGATCGTCCCGGGTGGGGTGCCCGGGCGGCGCGCCCGGACACCCGGTGGCTCAGAGCCCGATGTCGGCCTGCGGCCCCGCGTACGTCCGCAGCAGCGACGGCACGTCGGCCGCCGGGTCGAGCGTGTAGGAGTAGAACGAGCCCGGGGTGAAGGCCGAGCCGCCGGTCTCCTGCTGCCCGCTGCAGCTCACGCAGATGCTGCCGCTCTGCCGGAGCTGGGCGGCGTCGTCACGGTAGTAGGGGTCCTTGACGTTCTCGTAATAGGAGTTCTCGATCACCATCCTGGTGGCGCCGCGCGCGTAGTTGCCGTAGCCGGAGACGTTCTGCAGGTAGTTGTTGTACAGGTGGGCGTAGGCCACGTTGTCGGTGCTGGGGTTGCGGCTGTTGGTGTTGCGGGTCCAGTTGTGGTGGATCGTCATCCGGGAGGTGACGTTCTCGGTCCAGCCGATGCCGAAGGTCTTGTTGTTCTCCGCCAGGATGTTCCAGGACACCGTGAGGTAGCTGGTGTCCTTGCGGCTGTCGATCAGGCCGTCGTTCATCCGGGCGAGGTGGTTGTGGTCGATCCAGACGTGGTGGGCGGTGTCCATCTGGATGGCGTCGTAGTCGTAGGCGTCGTCACCCGGGTCGTCGTCGGCCATGCGGGTGTCGCGGATGGTCAGGTTGCGGATGATCACGTTGCTGACGCCTTCCCCGAGGAAGAAGCCGCCGTTGACGATGTGGCCGCTGGTGCCGACGCCGACGATGGTCTTGTTCGAGGCGACCCTGATCTCGGTGCCGTACGGGCTGACGGTGATCGCGCCGTTCACCCTGATCACGTACGGCGCGCTCGCGGTGGCGTACCTGACGAGATCGGCGTAGTTGTTCACGGTCACCGTGGCGCCGCCCGCGCCGCCGGTGGTGCCGCCGCCGGTGGAGGCGAAGCCGTCGGCGGTGTTCGGCCAGGTCCGGCCGCCGCCTGCGGTCTCGAAGGCCCACTGCTTGTTGCTGTTGGCGGTGCAGGTCTCCTGGATGACGGCGGCGCCGTCGGCGGTGGAGGCGCCCTGGTCGCTCATGCACAGGCCGGTGGCGTTGCTGATCACCTGGTACGTCCCGCTGCCCGAGGCGGCGAACCGCCAGAGCTGGTTGCTCTTCAGCCCGTCGCCGCAGCCCCACTGCTGCAGCCGCAGCCCGGAGGTGGCCGCGCCGTTGGGCACGTCGAGACATCGCCCGCTGTTGACGTTGCGCAGGGTGAAAACCCCCGGCGACCCGGCCGAAACCACGGTGAACCGCTGCCAGGTGTCACCGGAACAGCCCCACTGCTGCATCAGCGCGCCGTTGTCCTTGGAGCCGCCGACCACGTCCAGGCACTTGCCGCTCTTGGTCACCTTGAGCTGATACACCCCGCCGGCCACCGGTGTAGCGGCTCTGGCCTGCGACGACGGCGAGAAAACCACTGCCGCCGCGGCCGCGAGCAGGGCGACGCCCGCGGATCTGAGCTTGGGCATCCGCACTCTCCTTCCTCTCGGCCCCAGAGGAAGCACCAGGCGCTTTATGTATGTCAAGCAAACAAATTCACAGCCGCCGAAAACCCGTGGTGGCGCGTGAAACTTTCATCGCGGCGCGGTGCTGGAGCGCACCACGAGCGTGGTGGGCAGCTCGACCCGCTGCGGCGCCTCGCCCGACAGCAGCGCGCCCAGCGCTACGGAGCCCAGGTCAGGCCAGGGTTGGCGGACCGTCGTGAGCGCCGGCGTGACGTGCGCGGCGGCCCACGAGTCGTCGAAGCCCACCACGCTCACGTCGTCGGGCACCCGCAGGCCGTGCTCGGCCAGCGCCTGGTAGACCCCGACCGCCATCGCGTCCGAGCAGGTGAAGATCGCGGTGGGCGGTTCGGCGCCGAGCAACTCGCGAGTGGCGGCCAGCCCGCCGTCGCGCTGGAAGTAGCCGCACACCTCCCAGCGCGGGTCGATCCGCAGCCCGGCCGCGGCCATGGCCTCCCGGTAGCCGGCCAGCCGCTCGATCGCGCAGGGCACGCCGGGGCGGCCCGTGACGATCGCGACGCGCTCGTGGCCGAGGCCGATCAGGTGCTCGGTGGCCTCACGGGCGCCGTCCCGGTTGGCCGCGGCCACGACCGAGAGCCCGGCCGGCGGCTTGCGCCGGGGGTCGACGATCACCGCGGGGATGCCGTGGTCGGTCAGCCAGGCCCGCTGGGTGGCGGTCGGCGACGTACGCACCAGCAGCACGCCCGCGCTGTCCCGGGCGCCGATCCGGTCCAGCCAGGCCGGCGGCGGCTGGCCGTTCTTGGTCCGGCCGACCACGGCGGAGACGATCAGGTCCACGCCGAGCCGCCAGGCCGCGTCCTCCACGCCGCCGAGAATGGCCAGCGCGTACGGCGAGTCGAGCCCCTGCAGCATGACGTCGACCATGCTGCCCCGCGTCGGCCGGACCCGCTGTCGCGGGTAGCCGCGGCGCTCCAGCACCTCCGCGACCAGGCGTCTCGTGTGCTGCGACACGTCGGATCGGCCGTTCAGCGCCTTGGAAACGGTTGCAACCGAAACCCCGGCCTCGCGGGCGATCACCGCCAGCTTCGGTAGCGGGGCGGGGGAGTCGGGGGCGGTCATGTCCCCACTCTGCTCCGAAGGGCGGGGATAAGGCCAGGCCATGCCAGCGAAAATTTCGAAATTTCGGCGTTTGCCCTGATAGTGGCGCCTGCCTGGTTCACATGCCATTGACGTTGCGTTCGCGCTAACGCAACGTTTCCTGCAACCGATTGCAGACCGGCACCACGCGAAGGAGTCCGTTACGTGGCCGTCGTCTCGGCGCCCCCGCCCCGCACCCGACCCCGCCGAGCAGGCACGCTGACCCCGTACTGGCTGATCGCCCCGTCGGTGGTGGCGATGCTCGGGTTCCTCGTCTACCCGATGCTCAGCGTCCTGTACTACAGCCTGCAGCACTACAACGTGACCCAGCCCTGGGACAACGGTTTCGCCGGGCTGGAGAACTTCCGCAGGCTGCTGTTCGAGGACCCGATCTTCTGGCAGAGCCTCGGGTTCAGCGTCAAGTGGGTGGCCGTCGAGGTCGTGCTGCAGTTCCTGCTCGGGCTCGCGCTCGCGCTGATCGTCAACGAGAGCTTCATCGGCCGCGCGATCTCCCGGGCGCTGGTCTTCTCGCCGTGGGCCGTCTCCGGCGTGCTCACCACCGCGATCTGGGTGCTGCTCTACAACCCGTTCACCGGCATGTCCCGCTACCTCGCCGACCTGGGCCTCATGGAGTACGGCGCCGCCCCGCTGGCGAACCCGGACACCGTGTTCTGGGCCGCGGTGGTGGCCGAGCTCTGGCGCGGGGTGCCGTTCTTCGCGATCCTGCTCCTGGCCGACCTGCAGTCGGTGTCGAAGGAGCTGTACGAGGCCGCCTCCGTGGACGGCGCGAGCCGCATCCGCCGCTTCTTCCACATCACGCTGCCCCACCTGCGCGACGCGATCATCCTGTCCACGCTGCTGCGCTGCGTGTGGGAGTTCAACAACGTGGACCTGCTCTACACGCTGACCGGCGGCGGCCCGGCCCACCAGACCACCACGCTGCCGCTGTACGTGGCCGCGCTGGCGGCCCAGTCGCACGACTTCGGCTACGCCACGGCGCTGACCACCGTGGCGTTCCTCATCCTGACCTTCTTCTCGATCGCGTACCTGCGCCTGAGCAAGTTCGGAGCGAAGTCGTGACCATGGTGACGGAACGACCCGTGGCCGCCCTCCAGAAGGAGGCCCCCGCACCCGCGGCGCCGGGCAACCGGGTGCCGCGCTGGCAGATCTACGTCCCGCTGGCCCTGTACCTGCTGTTCACGCTGGTGCCGTTCTACTGGATGCTGGTCTTCGCGTTCAGGCCGGCCGGCTCGACGGCGATCTTCCCGTGGCCGATCACGCTCCAGCACTTCGACACGGTCTGGAACGGGATGGGGTTCGCCGTCTTCTTCCGGAACAGCCTCATGGTCGGCGTCGCCTCGCTGGTCGCGACCACGGTGGTGGCGCTGGCCGGCGGGTACGCCCTGGCCCGCTACTCCTTCCGCGGCAAGGGCGCGTTCATGGTCGGGATGCTCTGCACGCAGTTCATCCCCGGCGCCCTGATGATCATCCCGCTGTTCGAGATCTTCCGCACGCTGGACCTGACGAACTCGCTCTGGAGCCTCGTCATCGCCGAGACGGTCTTCCAGCTCCCGCTCTCGCTCATCCTGATCAGCGGCTTCATCCGCAACATCCCGTACGAGCTGGAGCAGGCCGCCTGGGTGGACGGCTGCTCCCGGCTGCGCGGCTTCCTGGCCATCGTGCTGCCCCTGCTGCGGCCCGCGCTGGTCGCGGTCGGCTCGTTCGCCTTCATCCACAGCTGGAACAACTTCCTTTTCGCCCTCATGTTCATCAACGACCAGGAGAAGTTCACCGTGCCCGTGGGCCTGGCCTACAACCTCGGCGAGAACAGCGTCGACTTCGGCGCCCTCGCCGCCGGCGGCGTCGTCGCCGCACTGCCCGTCGTCATCGTCTTCGCCTTCATCCAGCGTTACCTCGTCCAGGGGATGTCCGCCGGGGCGGTGAAGGGATGACCGCCCAGACCTACCGCAACCCGGTGCTCAACGCCGACTGGTCCGACCCCGACGTGATCCGCGTCGGCGACGACTTCTACCTGACGGCCTCCACCTTCACCAAGGTGCCGGGGCTGCCGATCCTGCACTCGCGCGACCTGGTCAACTGGACGATCATCGGCCACGCGTACACGCGGGGTCACGACGACGTCCGGCCCGGCTGCGGGGTGTGGGCGCCCTCGCTGCGCCACCACGACGGCCGCTTCTGGATCTTCTGGGGAGATCCGGACGTGGGCGTCTGCTGGGTGAGCGCCGAGGACCCGCGCGGCCCGTGGACCGAGCCGCACGTCGTCAAGCCGGGGCTCGGGCTGATCGACGCGTGCCCGCTGTGGGACGAGGACGGGCAGGCGTACCTGGTGCACGGCTGGGCGAAGAGCCGCGCGGGCGTCAACAACCGGCTCACCCTGCACCGCATGGCGCCCGACGGCAGCACGGTGCTGGACGAGGGCACGCTGGTCATCGACGGCGACCTGCTGCCGGGGTACCGGACGCTGGAAGGGCCCAAGCTCTACAGGCACGACGGCGCGTACTGGATCTTCGCTCCCGCCGGGGGCGTCGAGCAGGGCTGGCAGTCGGTGTTCCGCGCGGAGTCGATCTTCGGTCCGTACGAGGACCGCATCGTGCTGGAGCAGGGCGGCACCGACGTCAACGGCCCGCACCAGGGCGGCTGGGTGGACACCCCGTCCGGCGAGCACTGGTTCATGCACTTCCAGGACCGCGGCCCCTACGGCCGGGTCGTGCACCTGCAGCCCATGGCCTGGGGCGAGGACGGCTGGCCGGTCATGGGCGACGGCGGCGAGCCCGTGGCCGAGTACCGGGTGCCCGTGCCCGGCGGTGAGCCGGCCGCGCCCGCGACGTCCGACGACTTCGCCGGGCCCGGGCTGGGGCTGCAGTGGAGCTGGCAGGCCAACCCCGACCCCTCCTGGTGGGAGCTGAGGGACGGCGCGCTCAGGCTGGCCTGCGTGCCGGGCCCCGACGACCTGCGCGAGCGGCCGTCCGTGCTGGGGCAGCGGCTGCCCGGCGTGCCCTGCACGGTCACGGTCACCCTCACCCTGGCGGGCGAGGGCAGGGCGGGGCTGGCCGTGGTGGGGGACACCGCCGCGTCCGTCGGCCTGGAGCGCACCGCCGACGGCAAGCTCGTCCTGGTCTGCGGCGACACGGAGCCGGTCCCGGTCGAGCAGGACGGGCCCGTCACGCTCGGCGCGCGGGTGGGCGAGGGCGCGCTGGTCACGTTCCTGGCCGGCGGCCGGGACGTGGGCGCGCCCTTCCAGGCCACGCAGGGCCGATGGGTGGGGGCCGTGCTCGGCCTCTTCGCCGCGGGGGACGGCACCGGCGAAGCGATCTTCGAGGCGTTCACCGTGGACATCGAAAGGTAGAGGCACATGAGACGACACGCGCCGATGGCCGCCGTCGTGCTGGCGGCCGTCCTGGCCGCCGGTTGCGGCTCGGGCGGCGGTACCGAGGACGGCAGGACCGAGATCACCTTCTGGGACACCAACGCCGGACCCGCGCGCACGCCGGTGTGGCAGCACGCCATCGCCGAGTTCGAGAAGGCCAACCCCACCATCAAGGTCAACTACGTGGGCGTGCCGATCGCGCAGGCGCCGCAGAAGCTCGACACGGCCATCGCCGGCGGCGGCACCCCGGACGTGGCCGACATCTCGACCTCCGGCCTCGGCACGCTGGTGGCCCAGAAGGCGCTCGAACCCGTGGACGAGCGCATCGCCAGGAACCCCGCACTGAACGGCAAGTTCAACGAGGCGCTGCTGACCACGGTCAAGAACGTCGTGCCCGACGGCAAGATGTACATCTACCCGATCTCCACCAACTCCGGCGCGTTCTGGTACCGGAAGGACTGGTTCGAGGAGGCCGGGGTGGAGGCGCCGAAGACCTGGTCGGAGTTCTTCACCGTCGTCGACAGGTTCACCGAGCCGAAGGAGAACCGCTTCGGCTTCACCATCCGCGGCGGCTCCGGCTCCATCGCGCAGATGCTGGAGGTCGTCTACGGCCAGTCGGGCGTCACCGAGTTCTTCGACGCCTCGGGCAAGGCCACGCTGAACGACCCGCGCAACGTGACAGCCCTGGAGAAGTACGCGGGGCTGTACAAGAAGAACACGCCCGAGGGCGACCTGCAGAACGACTACGTCAAGATGGTCGCCCAGTTCGACACCGCGGGCAGCATCGCGATCATGCAGCACAACCTGGGCTCCTACCAGGACCACAAGAAGGCGCTGGGCGACGAGAAGGTGGCCTCCTTCTCCGTGCCCAAGTCCGACACCGGCCCCCAGACCGTGCTGTCGAACCCGGTCGGCGGCGTCGCCGTCTTCTCCGCCAGTGAGAACAAGGAGGCCGCGGCCAAGCTGGCCGAGTTCTTCGCCGCCAAGGAGATGGGTGGCTACCTCGCCGAGCAGACCGGCGTCATCCCGGCCAACACCGACGTGCCCGCTTCGAGCGCCGCGCACATCACCGAGGCACAGCGGGTGCTGAACGACCCGGCGACCAAGGTCGTGCAGATGCCGTACCACCTGCCGGAGTTCAACCAGATCACCAAGACGTGGGCGGAGCCGCAGTTCCAGAAGGTGCTGCTGGGCCAGACCAGCGCCAAGGCGTTCCTGGACGAGTTCGCGGCCAAGCTGACCGAGGCGCAGGCCGGGTACAAGCAGAGGAACGGCTGATGCACGCTGTCGTCGCACTCGCCGTCGCCGCGGTGACGGCCTTACATCCCGCGCCCGACCTCGGCCGGCAGGTGCTCGCGCCGAACGACGGGTGGGCCGCCGCCGAGGGCGGCACCACCGGTGGGTCCGCCGCCCGCCACGCGGTCACCGTACGGACCCGCGAGGAGCTGGCCGCGGCCGTCGCAGGCGACGAGCCGAAGATCGTCTACGTGGAGGGGCGCATAGACGCCGCCGCGAAGAGCTGCGCCGAGTACGCCGACCCCGGGTACGACCTGCAGCGATATCTCGACGCCTACGACCCGGCGCACTGGACGGGACCCGCGTCGGGCCCGCTCGAAGAGGCCCGGAAGGCGTCCGCCGCCAACCAGCGGAAAGACGTCGTGATCACCGTCGGCTCCAACACCACGCTCGTCGGCCGCCGCGGCGCCGAGCTCACCGGCCTCGGCCTGATGATCGACCGGGCCGACAACGTGATCGTCAGGAACCTCGCCGTCCACGACGCCTACGACTGCTTCCCCGTGTGGAGCGGCGGCGACTGGAAGACCGACTACGACAACCTGATGATCTCCGAGTCCACGCACGTGTGGGTGGACCACGTGACGCTGACCGACGGCGACCGCCCCGACCAGGCCGAGCCGTTCTACTTCGGCAAGCGCTTCCTGCACCACGACGGGCTGCTCGACGTCGTCAGGGGCAGCGACCTGGTGACCATCTCCTGGAGCGTGTTCTCCGGGCATGACAAGTCGCTGCTGTGGGGCAACACCGACAACCCCGAGCACGACGCGGGCAAGCTGCGCGTCACCCTGCACCACAACCTGCTGTCGGGGCTCAACCAGCGGGCGCCGCGCGTGCGCCACGGGAAGGTGCACGTCTACAACAACGCGTACGTGGTCCCCGCCGGCACCGACTACCAGTACTCGTGGGGCGTCGGCGTCAACTCCGCCATCTACGCGCAGAACAACACGTTCAGCGGCACCTCCCCCGACAGGATCATCCACGGCTGGGGCGGCACCGCGATCCACGAGGAGGGCACGCTGGTGAACGGCAGGCCGGTGGACGTCCTGGCGGCGTACAACGCCGTCAAGGACCCCGATCTCGGCTCCGACGTGGGCTGGACCCCCGCCCTGCACGGGCGCGTGGACCCGGCGCGGGCCGTGCCCGCCCTGGTCAAGGCCCGGGCCGGCGCCGGGAGGATCTCATGAGGGCGGCAGCGGTCCTCGCCCTGCTCGCGGGGCTGCTCCTGGCGCCCGCGCCCGCCCAGGCCGAGCAGCAGCGGGCCGACGGGTTCGCCGGGCTGAACGCCCTGGGGGTGGACGGCACCACCGGCGGCGCGGCCGGCGAGACCGTGACCGTGGACAACCTGGCCGACCTGGAGCGGTACGCCACGGCCGCCGAGCCGTACGTGATCAAGGTCAGGGGCTCGATCACGATGGAGCCGTACGGCAGGGAGATCGAGGTCGCCTCCGACAAGAGCATCGTCGGCGAGGGTACGGGCGCCGAGCTGGTGCACGGCGGGTTCTTCCTCAACGGCGTGCACAACGTCATCATCCGCAACCTGACGATCCGCGACACGTACGTGCCCGGCGACTGGGACGGCAAGTCCAAGGACTACGACGGCGTTCAGATGGACGGCGCCCACCACGTCTGGATCGACCACAACCACTTCACCCGCACCGGCGACGGGCTGCTCGACATCCGCAAGGACAGCGACTACGTCACCGTCTCCTGGAACGTCTTCAGCGACCACAACAAGGCCGTCGGCGTCGGCTGGACCCCGAACGTGGTCACCAAGGTCACCTTCCACCACAACTGGATCCGCGGCACCCACCAGCGCAACGCCAGCATCGACAACACCGAGGCCGCGCACTGGTACAACAACTACGTCCAGGACACCGCGATGTACGGGACGATGATCCGCGGCGGCGGCAGGCTGGTCGTGGAGAACAGCTACTACCAGGGCGTGCCCGACCCGATCGTGGCCAAGGACCCGGCCTCGCAGGTCGTGCAGCGGGGCAACGTGCTGCGCGACTCGCCCGGCCGCTCGGACAGCGCGGGCACGGCGTTCGACCCGTCCGCCTACTACGCCTACACGCTCGACCCCGCCGAGCGGGTGCCCGGCCTCGTCACCAGGGGCGCGGGCCCGCTCGGCGCGAAGGCCGGCGGGGGCGCGGGCTTGTCCGGCGCTGACGCCGGTAGGGGCGCGGGCTCGCCCGGTGCTGACGCCGGCAGGGGCGCGGGGCGGATCAGCGTCGCGCTCGACGGCACCGGCGACTTCGCCAGCATCCAGGCGGCGGTGGGCGCGGCGCCGCGCGGCGCGGTGATCACCGTCCAGCCGGGCGTCTACCGCGAGATGCCGCGCGTCTGGGCGGGCCGCCGCGACCTGACGATCAGGGGCGCCACCGGCAACCCGGAGGACGTGGTCATCACCTACGACCTGTCCGCCGGCGCCGCGAAGTTCTACGGCGGCACCTGGGGCACCGCACAGAGCGCCACCCTGGCCGTGCTCGCCGACGGCGTCACGGTGCGGGACCTCACGGTCCAGAACGCCACCGACGAGACGGTCAACCCGGGCCCCGCGCCGGCCGTACGAACGGCGGGGGACAGGACCGCGCTCGACGGCGCCAGGCTCCTCGGCAACGGGGGCGTGCTCCAGTCGGACGGCCGCCGCGCCTACCTGCGCGACTGCTACGTGGAGGGAGACGTGGACCTGGTGCGCGGCCAGGGCACGACCGTCCTGGACGGCTGCACGGTCAGGTCGCTCGGCCCCGGCAACGTGCTCGCCGGCGGCACCGTCCTGCTCAACGGCGGCCGGCTGGAGGGCGAGGTCGCGAAGTCGGTCTCGCTGGGCGGCTCGGGCGCGGCCGTCGTCCGCGACGCCTGGCTGGGCGCGCACGTCAAGGACGACCCGTGGACCGGCGAGGGCGGCTTCGCCGAGTACCGCAACACGGGCCCGGGCGCGGCCGTCACGGCCGACCGGCCCCAGCTCACCGACAGGCAGGCCACCAGGCACACCGTGAAGAGGTACCTGGCGGGCTGGCGGCCATGACGTGGCGGCCCGGGCCGGGGGAGCCCGGGCCTGCGGTCTTTACCCGGAGCAATACAGCCGTAGAGTAGTCGTATCAGTACGCCTGGTTACGATGGCGAAGTTCACGCATCCATCACGCCAGGGGGCTGAAAATGACCGATGAGACGCAGGCCGCGAAGATAAGGGTCAACGGGACGGAAGAGAGCGTGCTCGATACCGAGGCCGCTCTGCTGCACGCGCAGGACGACCCGGCGGCCTCGGCCGCCGTGGACGTGGCCGTCGAGACCGAGCTGCTGGAGGACTCCGGGGCACTGGACGCCCGCAGGGAGAGCGAGCGGCAGATCGCCGAGCTGACCTCCAAGGAGCAGGAGCGCGTCCGCGGCGTCCAGCGCGAGCTGCGCACCATGGGCGCCGACGTCTGGCCGGTCGCCAGGTGGTGGGGTTACGAGATCCACCTCAACGAGTCGGCCGCGCTGCTGGCGGCCGAGATCCCGCAGCTCATCGGGGACATCGCGGGCGCGGTGCTGGGCTCGTGGCTGGCCCCGGTCATCGAGCGCTCCGTGCGCGCCAAGGCCGAGTGGATCGCCTCGATCGCCCGGCCGTACGGGGTCAGGCTGGCCTCGCCGTGGACCGCCCCCGGCATGCTCGTCCCGGCCCGCCAGAGCGGCGGCGACACGAGCCTGTACTGGGCGGTTCACGAGCCGGGCGACGGCTGGAGCCCGGACCAGCGGTTCGTCGACCACTTCAGCGTGTCGGGCCCGGCCCTGGCCGAGTTCCAGGACCGGCTGTTCCTCGCTCACCGGGGCGCCGCCGGCGACTCCAGCCTGTGGTGGACGTGCTACGACGCCGAGGAGGGCTGGAGCGACGACCAGATGCTGCCCCGGCACTTCAGCGAGTCGGCCCCGGCGCTGGCCGCCTACGACGGCCGGCTCTACTGCGTGCACCGGGGCAGCCGCGGTGACACCGCGCTGTGGTGGGCCCGCTGGGACGGCTCGTACTGGAGCTCCGACCAGCGCTTCCCGCAGCACCTCAGCGAGACGGCGCCGGCGCTGGCCGCCTACGACGGGCAGCTCTTCTGCGTGCACCGCGGCGCGGGCGACGACCAGGCGCTGTGGTGGACCCGCTTCGACGGCTCCACCTGGAGCCCCGACGAGCGGCTGCCGCAGCACTTCAGCTCCTCCGCCCCGGCGCTGGCCGTCTACCGCGGCCACCTCTACTGCGTGCACCGCGGCGCGGGCGGCGACTCGTCGCTGTGGTGGACCCGCTGGGACGGCTCGCGCTGGAGCCCGGACCAGAGGCTGCCCGGCCACCACACCAACCACGGCCCGTCCCTGACCGTCTACAAGGACCGGCTGTACTGCGTGCACCGCGGCTCCGCCGACCCGAGCCTGTGGTGGAGCAGCTTCAACGGCTCCGGCTGGACCGCCGACGAGCGGCTGCCCCACCACTACAGCGCCGAGGGCCCGGCGATCATCGCCTACCGCGACAAGAACGCCACCCACGACCAGCTCCTGTGCGTGCACCGGGGCATCCGCTAGCAACCGGGGCCGCAGAACTGCCTCAGAACCGCCTCAGAACCGCCTCAGTACTGCCTCAGTACTGCCTCGGAACGGCGAATGCCGGCTCGCGATCCGCGAGCCGGCATTCTCATGCGTGGATCACCAGCCGGCGAGCTGCTCCAGGAACCACTCGATCAGCGGGCGCGACACCGAGGCGTGCTCGGTGTTGGCCGCGTCGCAGCAGAACGCGTCCAGGAACGTCTCGTCCTTCGGCAGGTCCCCGAGGTCCTGGTAGAGGTCCGACTGCCACTGGAACGGGTCCCTGGCCAGCGCGATGGCGCTGACGGACGGCACGAACGCGCTGGCCCTGAACCGGTCCTGGATCGGCAGCCCGACCGCGTCGGCGAGCCTGCCCCAGGAGTCCAGCGTGCCGCCGGGCGCCCCGTCGAACGCGCGCACGTGCGAGGTGGCGCTCGTCCACACCGGGGCGCCGAAGCGTACGGTGCCGACGTTCTGCAGCTCCCCGCCGTCCGGCTGGATCCGGGCCGTGAGCTGCAGCGCCTCGTGCTGCAGGTCGAAGACCGGCGTGCCGGGCGGCAGGTCGGGGCCCGTGCCGTTGCCGGTGCCGTTGGCCAGCCCCAGCTTGTACGGGCGCATCGGGAACCAGCCCACCCTGCGCAGGTCCTCCAGGAACTCCTTGCGCAGCGCGCTGGAGGTGGTGACAGGGCCGGAGTAGTCGGCGCTGTCCACCCAGCCCCACAGGAGCTGCTGCGCGGCCGGGCTGCGGATCAGCTCGGCCTGCCCCGGCCCGCCCGAGCGCGGAGCCAGCGCCTCGTGCAGGTACGCGAGCTGCTGGAGCACCAGCGGGATCCAGGCGCCGAGGTGCGGCGAGTCGAAGGAGAAGTACTTGTCGGTCTGGTGGTCGATCCGCTCGTTCTCCATGCGCGCCAGCGCGTACCGGGTGACGATGCCGCCCATGCTGGCCCCGCCCACGACCAGCGGGTCGTCGCCCCGCCGCTCCTCGATGGCGCGCAGCACGGCGGTGACCGCCACGGCGGCGTTGGCCTGGATCGCGATGTGCCGCTGGTCGAAGCCCAGCAGCACGACGTCGATGCCCATCGTCCTGAGCTGGTCGAGGAAGCCGGGCACCCCCTTCTGGTACGGCTTGTTGAAGTGCCGCCACAGGGCGTCCAGGTCGCTGGGCCCGTAGTTGAAGCCGTCGGCCAGGATCAGCGGCCTGGTCAGGGCGTCGTGCCCCTCGGCCAGGTGCACGGCCGCCCGGCCGGTGGCCGTCTGGCCCTGGTGCGGGCGGTCGCCGACCAGGTCCCAGATCTGGTCGGCGGGGCGGGCCTCGCCCTCGCGCTCCGGCGGGGTGGCGAACCAGACCCCTTGCTGCCCGAGCGCGTCGGCGATCCGCTCGACCTGCTCGGAGGTCAGGCTGCTCTCGATGCCGGAGGCCCTGGTCTCGACGTCGATTCTCGGTTCCTGCGCCATGCTCGATCCTCTCGCTTGCTGAGGGGCCACTGGGGCCACTGAGCACACCATACGATTACTCTCCGTAATAGTCCGCGAACTGGACGTGGTGGCGTGGGGGCGGCGTTTCCGCAGGTCGGACCGCAAGACGTGACAGCCCGAGGACACGGGGCAGAGGGGCAACGGACGGCACGATTCGAGCGAGGTTCGGGGGAAGACGATGCCCGGCACCGGGACTCAGGCGTTCTGGATCGACGCCACGCGCGTCGGCGCGCAGGAGCACTACGGCGAGCACCTGCGCACCTGGCGGCACGCGTTCGCCGCCGGGGCGGGCGAGCCGGCCGCGGAGGGTGTCACGCTGGATCCGCTGCACTTCGCGCTGGGCGCCTGGGAGGTGGCCAACCGGCCGGTGGCCGACCCGCCGTACGTGCGCCGCCACCCCCGCGTGCTGGACGCCACCTGCCACCGGCCGGAGAAGGCGCCGGGCATGCTGGCGGTGGTGGAGCTGGCCGTTCCCGCGCCGGTCCGGGTGCCTGACGGGTGGGCGCAGTGGCAGGGCGGGGACGCGTTCACGGCGCCGCCGTACGAGCGGCCGACCGCGCTGACCACGCTGGAGCTGCGCGTGCCGCTGCCGGTCGACCGGCTGCCCACCCCCACCAGGGCGCGGGCCTCGGGGCTGCCCAATCTCGACGACGCCCAGGCCGCGCTCGAAGCGCTGGTGGCCGAGCTGAACGCGGTGGTCATCCCGTTTCTGCACGAGCTGGAGGCGAGCCGATGAACACCGTGGTCCCGCATGAGCCGGAGTCGAGCCGACAGACACCCCGTTCCCGCACGAGCTGGAGGCGAGATGAAACACCGTGACGACGACGAGTTCTTCGCCCCCGTGCTGCGGGAGCCGCCTCCCGCCGACGGCGACGTGAGCGACACCGGCGTGCCGGGCGTGCACGGAGCCGGCCGCGGGCAGTGGGCGGAGCGGCCGCCGCCCTCGACCCGGCTGGGCCTGCGCCTGCTGGCGGCCGGGCTGCTGCTGCTCGCCGGGGTGGTGCTGGCCGTGCTGGCGCTGCTCGCCGGCCGGCCGCCGCTGGCCGTACCGCCCGCCGTGGTGGCGCTGGCCGCCGCCGTCTACCTGGTCGTGTTCGGCGTACGGCGGACCCGCTCGAACGGCGGCCCGCCGACCTTCGGCTGAGGTTTCACCCCTGCCACGTGGGTAAACGGCCTGCGGAGGAAGCACGAGAGCGAGGAGCTGCCATGTCCGCGATGACGCTGATCGACAGGGAATGTGTCCGCCAGTTGCTGAACTCCCAGCACCCGGACGCCACGCTGGTCTTCGTCCTGGGAGACTGCGTCGTCCTGCCCGCCGCCGAGGTGGACGACGCCCACAAGGGCCTGGTGATCGCCCGGCGGGACGAGGTGATGGCCCAGCTCCCGGACGACGCGCCGACGGACCAGATGCTCGACGACCTGGCCGTACGGCTGGACAACATCGTCCGCGACCTGGGCGCCTGACAGGTCAGGTGCTCTCGAGGTACCGCAGCACGGCCGCCACCCGCCGGTCGGTGCCGTCGGCGGGCTGCAGGTCGAGCTTGGCGAAGATGCTCCTGATGTGTTTGTGCACGGCCCCGTCGGTGACGTAGAGCCGCTCGGCGATGGCCGAGTTGCCCAGGCCCTCGGCCATCAGGGCCAGCACGTCGCGCTCGCGCGGGCTGAGCCGGTCGAGGCGGTCGTCGGGGCGGCTCCTGGTCAGGAGCTGCGCGACCACCTCCGGGTCGATGGCCGTGCCGCCGCCGGCCACCCGGTGCAGCGCGGTCAGGAACTCCTGGACCCGCCCGACCCGCTCCTTGAGCAGGTAACCCAGGCGGGCGCTGCCGTGGGCGAGCAGGTCGGTGGCGAACGCCTGCTCGACGTAGGCCGACAGCACCAGCACGGCCAGCTCTGGCAGCCGCCGCCTGGCCTCGACGGCCGCCCTGATGCCCTCGTCGGTGTGATCGGGCGGCATGCGGACGTCCACGATGGCGACGTCCGGGGCGTACGCGTCCACGGCGCCGAGGAAGTCGGTGGCGTCGGAAGCGGTGGCCACCACGTCCAGCCCCTCCGCGCGCAGCAGCAGCGCGAGGCCTTCGCGCAGCAACGGGTCGTCCTCGGCGATCACAATCCGCATGGCAGGCTCACCATCAGGGTGGTCGGCCCGCCCGGCGGGCTGGCCAGCTCGAATGTTCCGTCGTGCGCCTCGGCCCGCCGGCGGATGCCGGCCAGCCCGGAGCCGCCGTCCTCGGCCGCGCCGCCCCGGCCGTCGTCGCTGACCTGGATGTTCAGCCGGTCGCCTGCCCCGCGGACGGTCACGGCGGCCCGGCTCGCCCCGCTGTGCCTGGCGACGTTGGTGAGCGCCTCGGCCACGATGTAGTACGCGGTGGCCTCGACGGACGCCGGCAACCTGCCGGGCACCTCGGCGTCGATCCGGCAGGGCACCGGGCAGGCGGCGCCCAGCCCGCTCAGCGCGCCGGCGAGGCTTCGCTCGGCCAGCACGGGGGGCAGGATGCCGCGCACGACCGCGCGCAGCTCGGCCAGCGCCTGCTCGGCGGCGGCCTGGGCACGTTCGAGCAGCTCGTCGGCTGTGGCCGGGTCGCGGGTGACCGCGCGGCGGGCCGCGCCCAGCAGGACGTTGACGGCCACGAGGCGGTTCTGGGTGCCGTCGTGCAGCGAGCGCTCGATCCTGCGCAGCTCGGTGGCGTGCGCGTCCAGGGCCGCCGCCCGGGTGGCGGTGAGCTGGGCGACGCGCAGGGCCAGGTCGGTGCCCGGATCGGCGGACAGGAACCGGCGTCCCGCCCAGGCCTGCATCTGGGCCAGGCCGGGGATGAAGATCAGGGCGAGGGCGAGCCAGGCCAGGCTCAGCGGGCCGACGGCGAGCGCGCCCGGCCAGGTGTCGGTGCGCCACCCCAGGCCCATGTCCACCGCTTCGGCGGGCGGCAGCAGCCACCAGTACAGCGGGTAGAGCAGGTCGCGCACGGCGGCGAACGGCAGCGTCAGGCCGAGCACCCCGTACGTCAGGCCGAGCGTGGCGTGCAGCGACATCCAGGCCAGCTCGCGGCGGGCGGCGCGCTGCCCGATGGCGGCCCGCCACTCGCCGGGCACCGGATCGGGCTCGACGAGCTGCGGCCCCCAGCGGGACAGCCTCGCCCGCTCCCGGCCTGCCACCACCCGCAGGCCGCGCAGCGCGGCGGGCAGCAGGCGCAGCCCCACCCCGAACAGGCAGGCCACCGCGACACCGAGCATCCCGGCCAGCACGATCAGCGCCAGCGCGGCGGTGCCCATGCCGCCGACCAGGTGTTCGAGCCCGTCAACGGTGGCACGAGCCCGAGCGACCAGCCACCGCGTGCCCACGCCACCACCGCCGCGCGCGGGCGGGCGGACGTCGCCGCCAGGCGCGGGCGAGTGGACCTCGCCGCCGCCCTGCGGGCCGGCTGCCGCGTCCTGCACGGGCATCCGCGCCACCTCCTCCGGTCTCAGACCCTAGGACAGGAGCGGAAATATCGCATGATCGGCGGCGAAAGAGTACAGCAGGCTGTACCCCGGCGGGCGGGTCAGGGCCGGTGCGGCGGCTCCGAGGTGACCCACCACAGGGTGCCGAACGGATCGACCCAGCCGCCCATCTCCGTCCCCTCCTCCTGCCGGGACACCTCCATGACCGGGGTGGCCCCCTTGGCGAGGGCGGCGGCGTACGCCCGGCCCGGGTCGGGCAGCGTGACGTACATCTGCGTCCGCGAGGGATCCTCCCCCTCGCGGTACGGCGGCAGGCACTGCGCCCCGTCGACCCTGGCGTCGGCGAAGTAGATCGTGCTGTCACCGATGCGCATCTCCCCGTGCACGACCCGCTCGGGGTCACCGTCGAGCGGGATGAGCGTCCTGGCCTGCGCGCCGAAGACGTGCGAGGCGTAGTCGGTGAACTGCTTGGCGCTGTGCACCATGAGGTACGGCGTCACGGTCGTCATCGTTCTCCCTGCTCTTCAAATTTGACTAGCGCACGGCCACCGTAACCGCCCGAGTCGGCCCTAGTCAAACTTGATCAGTCCGATAAGCGCGGAGCTTGCGCATTTGTCGATCTTGGTGTCGGATGCCCAGCATGCGGGAGAGCATCGAGGTCGTCATCATCGGATCGGGACCGGCCGGCCTGACCCTGGCCAACCTGCTCCAGCGGGCCGGGATCGGCTGCGTGGTGCTGGAGCGCCAGAGCCGCTCGTACGTGGAGCAGCGCCAGCGCGCCGGCGTGCTGGAACACCACGGCGCCCGCGTCTTCGAGGACTGGGGGCTGGCCGAGAGCGTGCTGGCCGGCACGTCGAGCGACAGCACGCTGGAGATCCGCCTCGACGGCCGGCCGCGCTTCATCGACGTCGCCGCCCTGGCCGGTGGCAGGGCTGGGCGGATCGTGCCGCAGCAGGTCCTCGTCGTGCGCCTGATCAAGACCTTCCTGGAGGGCGGGGGAGACCTGCGCTTCGAGGCCGCCGAGGTGACCCCGCACGGCCTCGACGGCGCCACGCCGACCGTCACGTACCGGGACGCGGAAGGCGTCGTGCACGAGATCGAGTGCGCGTACGTCGCGGGTTGCGACGGTTTCCACGGCGTCAGCCGCGCCAGCGTGCCGGAGGGTGCGCTGACCACCTACACCTACGACCACGGCGTCGGCTGGCTCACCGTGCTGGCCGACGCGTCCCCGCCGCGCCACGCGCTCTTCGGCATCCATCCGGCGGGCTTCGCGGCCCAGTTCGCGCGGGGGCCCAAGGCCAGCCGCTTCTACCTCGAGTGCGCGCCGGGCGCCACCCTGGACGAGTGGGGCGACGAGCGGATCTGGGAGCAGCTGCGGCTGCGCCTCGGCGACGCGGGCCTGCCCACCGGGCCGATCACGGAGAAGCTGTTCGTCGAGATGCGCTGCTTCGTCGCCGACCCCATGCGGTACGGCAGGCTCTTCCTCGTCGGTGACGCCGCGCACATCATCACCCCGATGGGCGGCAAGGGCATGAACCTGGCGATCGCCGACGCGAACGTGCTGGCCCACGGCCTGCGCGCGGCCCTGCGCGACGGCGACGAGGCGCCGCTGGCCGCGTACTCCGAGACCTGCCTGAAACGGGTGTGGGACCACCAGGAGTTCTCCCGGTGGATGCACGAGATGATGCACGAGGCCGGGAACGCCGCGCCGGCCGGGCCGTTCCGGCGGCAGCTCGCCAGGGCGCGGCTGGAGCGGCTGTTCGACTCCGACGCCGCGGCCCGCGCGTTCGCCGATCTCATGGCGTGAAACAAGCAGGCGTCGAATGTCCATTTTCTGCTAATATTTCCCCTTCTGAGACGATGTTGAGTCGAGGGGGCGTATTTATATGGAAAAGACCTCTGAAGATCAGCCCGATGTGGAAATGTTCGTCCAGAACGAGCTGCAGCGGCTCAGGGACAGCATCGACAATCTTGACGCCGCCCTCGTCCACCTGCTCGCCGAACGTTTCAAGTGCACCCAGGAGGTCGGCCGTCTGAAGGCCGAATACCGGCTCCCTCCGGCGGATCCGGCGCGCGAGGCGGCCCAAATTCGCCGCCTCCGCGCGCTGGCCGAGGAATCGAAACTCGACCCCGTCTTCGCCGAACGATTCCTGAATTTCATCATCGCGGAGGTCGTCCGCCACCACGAGCTGATCGCCAGCAGCCACGCCGCCGCCCGCGGCGACTAGGGCTGGACGAGCGCGACCCGCACGCCTGCCGGGTCGTTCCCGGCGAGCGGGACGGCGAAGACCGCCGTGCGGTCCCGGGCCCCGTACACCACGAAGCGGATGCCGTCCTCGTCCCACGACTCCAGCACGTCCGAGGTGAGCTGGGCCGAGGCCGAGCAGTACGCGGCGCTGCGGCGCAGCAGGTGCAGGGACGCCTCCAGCGGGACGGCCGCGGGCGGCGGGATCGCCAGCGGGCGGCGCACGCGCACCAGGAGGCCGCGCAGCGGGGTGAGCCAGTGGCGGTCCAGCTCGGCGGAGAGCGCCAGCAGGACCGCGGCCTCCAGCACGATCACGGCGGGGAGGGCGGGGCCTTCCGGGGCGGCCGCCGCGAGCAAGGAGCCGGCCAGCAGCAGGCCCGCGCGGGCGAAGGCGCGTACGTCCACGGGCCGGGAGTGCGTGCCCAGGCAGCCGCACGACGAGGTGGGCGCGGCCACGTAGGCATAGGTCAGGTAGGCCAGGAAACCGGCGGACAGCAGGGCGGCGGCCACGCCGTCCACGGGGTGGAGCGGGGGCGCCAGCAGTGCGGCGGCCACGGCCAGCTCGGCCAGGCCGACGAGCCGCAGCGCGGGGACCGCGCGCGCCGGGCCGGCGAGCCGGGCCAGTGCGGTGCGCCCGGCCTGCGCCCTCATCCGCCTGCCGAACAGCTTCACCAGGCCGGCCCAGAGGAGGAAGGCGGCTATCACGTACGGCTGCGACGCGGCGATCCCGTGCATGCACTGCCTCCTTAGTGCGGGGAGAAGACCGTGGCGATGTCGACCTCGTTCGTGTCCGGCCGCCAGGCGCCGAGGATCTGCACGTGCTGGCTGACCTTCAGCATCGACAGGTCCGCCGTGGGCGGCGACTCGGAGTGGATGGCCACCGACTTGCCGGCGACGACGTGGCACAGCACGTCGTGGCCGTTGTGGTCGAGGTGGATGGTCTGGCCGGTGATGTTCTTGATGTGGCCCTTGATGTTGACGATGTTCAGCCACACCGCCTCGGCGGCCAGCATGCCGTCGGGCATGCGCACGCCTCTGGCGTACAGGCCGTCGCCGGGCCTGGCCTGGTCGAAGGGGACCGGGCCGAGCTTCCACAGGCTCGTGCCGTCCACGACCCTGATGGTGTGGAAGACCAGGTTCGAGCCCAGGACGAGCAGGGTGTTGTCCTTGATCGAGCGGATCCGGCCCTCGGCGAAGTCCGGGTCGGGGGCGCCGGGCTCCACCTTCTGGGCGGACTGCTGGGCGGCGAAGGCCGCCTCGGGGCCGAGTGAGCCCAGCGCGGTCGCGGCGACGACGCCGGCGCCCCCGCCGAGCACGGCGGACTTGAGCACGTCCCTTCTGCTGCGCATCGTTCCGCCCTCCTAGGCCGTCGAGATCTCCACCGGCCGCAGGCCGGACGAGAGGCTGGCGATCTGGCTGTAGGCGGCGGGGGTGAGGTCGATCAGGCGGTTGCTCGCGCAGGTCGCGCCGCAGCAGCTCCGCTCGCCGCAGAACAGGTCGGTCTGCGGGCCGCAGTCGGCGATGGCGGTGACGACGCTGCTGCCGGTGCACAGCGCCGTGATGCGGTGGCGGAACCCGCAGGTCCGGCGGGACAGGCCGACGCCGCAGCTGTCGGGGCGGGTGATCGCCCAGCAGGCGTCGGAGGTGTTGGGCCAGGCGTGCTGGAGGTTGCCGGAGTTGCAGGTGCCGCAGGCTCCCTTTCCGGTGCTGCTGCAGGGGCCCCATGCGGTGCCGCAGCAGAACCAGGAGACCTCTCCCTGGACCGGGCCGAGTAAGTCGGCGGGCGGGTCGGTGGCCGTGCTTCGCGCCATGCGCGTCCTCCTTGGGTGGGCTCTGGACGATCTCGGCGAGGGGGTTGAAGCTTTCCGACTCGATCTATGAGTACCATGTAAGGATTTTTCGTCAATGCCCGAATTTCTCAGGCACAGAACGCGGTCACCGTGGCGGCCAGCACGTCGGTGACCCGGTGCACCGAGGCGAGGTCGGCCCACTCCGTGTCGGCGTGGGCGCCGCCGCCGTCGGCGCCGAAGAGCAGGCACGGGATGCCGGCGCGGGCCAGCAGGGCGCAGTCCGTCCAGAAGGGCTCGGCGCGGATGACCGGCGGGCGGCCGAGTGCCCGCTCCGCCTCGCGCAGCACGACCCGCGTGATCGCCGCGTCGGGGTCGGCCTCGAAGGGCTCGCGGTGCAGGCCGGGCCGCAGCCGGTAGGAGAAGCCGGGCACGGTGGCGGCGAGGTGATCGAGAACCCCGATCAGCTCGGCCCGGACGCCCTGCTCGGTCTCGCCGGGGACCGTGCGCCGCTCGATCGTGATCAGGCAGCGGGCCGGATAGGTGGAAGGGCCCTCGCCCCCCTCGATGAGCGAGGCGTGCACGGTGCCCGGCCCCAGCAGGTGGTGCCCGCCCGAGGCGGCCAGCCGCCGGCCGAGCGCCTCCAGCGCCACCAGGAAGTGACCGGCCTTGGCGATCGCGTCCACGCCCAGGTCGGGGCGGGAGCCGTGGGCGGCGCGGCCCAGCACCTCGACCTCGAACCAGGCGAACCCCTTGTGCGCCAGCGTCACCTCCAGCAGGCTCGGCTCGGTGACGACGGCGCCGTCGGCGGTGAAACGCTCCAGCACCTCCTCGGTGCCGAAGCTGGCGTGCTCCTCGTCGGCCACGCAGGCCACGATGACGTCGCCGCGCAGCGGGCCGCCCGCGGTGGCGCGGGCGGCGCCGGCCATCATCGCGGCCACGCCGCTCTTCATGTCGAAGGCGCCCCGGCCGTAGATCTTCCCGTCCTCGACGCGCGGGACGAGCGGGTCGCCGTCGTACGTGCCGTACGCGACGGTGTCGAGGTGGCCGTTGAGCATGATCGAGCGCCCGCCGCCGGTGCCGCGGGCCACGGCCACCACGGAAGGGCGCCCGGGCCGCCGTTCCAGGCGGTGGATCTCGAACCCCCGCTCGCCCAGCCACCGCGCGCAGAACGTGGCGGCGGCCGACTCGCCCGCGCCGCCGGGGGAGAGCCCCGGGTTGACGGAGTCGAGGGCGATGAGGCGTTCGAGCAGCGGCAGCGGGTCCGTCATGGCGGGCCTCCCGGGGAGAGGGATCACCCGCCATCATGCCCCGCGGGCCCGTGGTTCAGAGGGCGTCGGCGTTCTGCGCCGCCTGGTAGACGGCCATGGCCTCGTCGCCGAAGAAGGGGCCGAACATGAAGTTCGGGGCGAAGTTGTAGGTGAAGCTGTTGACGGAGTTCAGCCAGCCGAGGCCGGTGGACTCGTCGAAGCCCTGGAACCAGGGCCCGCCGCTCGACCCGCCGGTCATGTTGCAGCGCAGCCCCTGGTCACGGGTCATGACGGTGTCGTTGAACGCGCGCCCGCTGCAGTAGATCAGCTCCGACCCGTCGAACGGATCGGCCGCCGGGTACCCGAAGGCGAACATCTGCCGCTGCCTGGCCTGGTTGAAGGCGACCCCCTGCCCGCCCACGACGTCGGTCAGCGTCCGCCCGTTCAGCGGCGCCACCACGACGGCGGCCACGTCGAAGTTGATGTCCTCCCTGGCGTTCCACCGCTGGGTGGTGAGCATCGCGCTGGCCACCCAGGTGCCGAACGGGCGCCGCCCGTCGTCGAAGGCCGGCACGAACACCCAGTTCCTGTGCGCGGCCCCGTTCAGCTTCACGCAGTGCCCGGCGGTGATCACCACGCTCTCGTTCGCGCTGGTCACGGCCGAGCCGGAGCAGGAGGAGTTGCGGCCGTCGGCGGTGGTGAAGAAGACCCGGCCGGTGGTGCGCACGACCGCGCCGCCGTCCGTCCACTGCAACCCCGGGCTGTTGGGCACCAGGGCCTGCCGCGCGGCGGTGACAGGCGCGGTGCCGCCGACCGACCACGCGGCGCCGCGCGTGGTCCACGGGCTGCGGCGGGTGTTGGTGGCGCCGCGGGTGGCCCACGGGTCGCCCTCCGACGGGCCGCGCGACTGGGTACGCCGCGGCGCGGGCGCGTCGAGGGGCTGTGCCGCGAGCATGCGCTGCGTGGTCCAGTACTGCGAGACGGTCCTGCGCTCCGCCTGCGAATCCGTGGCGGTCCAGCCGGCGGGCCTGGGGTCGTTCGCGGCCCCGGCCTGCGCGGCACCCGCCGGTACCAGGGCGCCTGCCAGGGCGAGGGCGACGGCGGAGAGCAGGCTGACTCTGCGGTGCATTACGTACCTCCCGAAACCGGAATCTGCCGTAGGGAGGTACGTAGGGACGGCCTTATCTTCCTCAACACCCACGCAAACGGATATATCGCCATCACGGAGTGAAGTCGCCATATTGCACAGCGTCACCTGGGGTGAAATGCGTTTGCTTTACAGAATGGCGGTCCGATATTGACGCTCATTCACCGGTTCTTTCCCATTACGGGAAATTCGGATTCGGCGTGGCGTTGTCATCTCGCTCGCGGCAACTGTAAGCATCGTACCGGTCTGGCGACTAAGGGTCGCATTCCGAAAGGAACGGTAAATGTTCACCCCAATGAGAAAAATGGCGAAGCCCGTCGGGCGCGGCATTCTCGCGGCCGTGCTGGCCGTCACCATGGCGCCGGCGGCCAGCGCGGGCGACAAGAACGACGGCCCCGACCATCACAAATTCGACCGTGGCTTCGTCGACCACCACGATGACGACGACGGCGGCAGAAACTGCAGGCCGCGTACCTTCTTCCGGATCCACCAGATGTCGCCGCGGAATTTCTTCGTGCCCCGGACCCGCTACATCGACGGCCCCGGTGGCTCGATGACGGTGGCCGTCACGCGCGAGCACGAGGTGGTCGCCTTCCTGGAGACGGAGAACGAGGCCGAGAAGGTCATCGACAAGGACGAAGTGATCTTCAACCTGCGCCGGCTCGGCCTGCCGCACCTCGAGGAGCGGCACATGGTCTACAGCGGGCACGAGTACACGCAGGAGATCAGCGACGGCATGTACGGCAACATGTGGTACCGGGTCTTCGGTTACCGCGTGGGCTGGTCGGCCTGGAACGTCCTCGGCACCTGCGAGCGCTTCAAGGTCGACACCGGCATCGCGAACGTGCCCTCCCGGGTCGAGGGCTGGCGCTACTGGGAGACCAAGCACCCGATGTTCAAGCGCCGCAAGCTGTCGCTGAAGTAGGAAGAAACCCCAGGTCAGAGGGTTTCGTGGCCGCCCGGCGGGTAGGGTTGCGGGTCAGTCCGGCTGCGCCGGGCGCGTAGCCGTCCGGCGCGCGACCCGACTCCGTGAAGGGGGACATCATGGCCGCGATGCAGCGATATCTGGGTTTCTTTTCGTTTATTAGGATTCCGAACCCGCCGGTTCCGGATAACGGCGAGGCCGGCGGTGGCCGTGCCCGCAGGCGCCGTCGTCGGCGCCGCTGAGCATGCGTAGCCTGAGATGTGAGGGTGAGTACGTCGGCCCTCACATCTTCCGGCCGGCCGTTCAGGAGAAGGCGGCCACCACGATGCCGAGCGTGCGCTCGTTCTGGCCTGAGCCCTTGGCGTCGGTGGAGTTGACGGAGTAGACCAAGGTCCTCGACAGGTCCCTGGTCGCGCCGACCCCGCTGGCGTAGCCGTAGCGCGCGCCCGTCTTGCCGTAGCCCACGATCCCGCCCGGCAGCACCATCCTGGTCAGGCCGGAGGTGTAGGTCGCGGGCCGGTTGCCGCACTCGTCGAACATGGTGACGTCCGGGACGGTGAACATGGGTTCGAGCTGGGCCCGCGGCACGACCTTGCCGGAGAACAGCGCCTTGACGAACTTCTCCAGGTCCGCGGCCGTCGAGATCAGGTCGCCCGAGGCCCAGGTCGAGGTGACGCTCATCCTGGTCATGTCGACCACGTGCCCGTCGCCGTAGCGGACGGCGTTCTCGAAGCCCGCGGGCACGCTCTGGTAGCCCCGGTGGTGCGGCCCCTTGATGGTGGTCGAGGTGCCGGGCAGGTAGCTGTGCCGCATGCCGACCGGGCGCAGGATCCGGTTCGTCACCTCGTGCTCGTACGTCTTCCCCGTGATCCGCTCGATCAGCAGGCCGGCCACGAACGTGTTGATGTTCAGGTAGTGCTGCCTGGTGCCCGGGGCGAACTCGATCGGGTTGCGTACGGCCTGGGCCACGTACTCTTGCGGCGTCCACTTCTTGAACCTGGTCTCGTAGACGTACTCGAAGCCGTCGGGAAGGCCGGGGGCGGGCAGGCCGCTGGTGTGGTTCAGCAGCTGGCCCACCTGGATCTCCGGGTAGGAGGCGGGCAGCAGGCCGGGCAGGTGGTCCTGGACGGTGTCGCCGAGCGCCAGCCTGCCCTCGGCGACGAGCTGCAGCACGACCGCCGTGGTGAACATCTTGGTCACGCTGCCGGCGCGGAAGCGTACGTGCTCGGACGCCTCGCGCCGCGTCCTCAGGTCGGCGACCCCGCTCACACCCTGCCACGAGCCCTTCGTGCCGCCCACCCGGACCACGGCCGCGGTGGCGTCGGCCGCGGGCAGGCCGCCGATGGCCCGGCTCAGTGCCGCCTGGTCGACCGGCGGGATCACGGCGTCGGGGTCCGGCTCGACGACGGCGGGCGGCGGGCAGGGCCGCGAGGTGGGCTCGGGGGTGGGTGTGTCCGCCTGGGCGGGCGCCGCCACGAGGACGGTGGCCAGGGCGAGGCAGGCGGCTGCGGTCTTCAGCAAGGTGATCTCCTCAGTGCTCGGGGGAACGACAGCCATCCTGCTGAGCCGCACCCCCGGCACGGATCGCCGACGCGACCCATTTCCTCTCCCTCCCGCGAGGGAGGCGGCGAACCCCTCGCACCGGCGATGCCCGGCGCCCCTCCCCGGGCGGAGGATCTTCGCCATGAACCTCCGCTTCGCCTTCATCGCCGCTCCCCTGCTCACCTTCGCCTACGGGGTGATCCGCATCCTCGACGGGCTCGACTGCAGCCGCGGCCCCGGCCTCGCCTGGACCACCGGACACCTCGCGTTCATGGCGGCCCTCGTCCTGTTCGTCCAGATCTTCTGGCAGCTGCGCGCCATGGCGGGCCGCGACACGGTGTCCACCGTGAGCGCGGTGGCCGGGACCGCCGGCATCGCGACGTTGCTCGCGCAGTTCGGGATCGACATCGTGGTCGGGTTCATGGCCGCCGACCACGACGGGATGAGCGTGCTCTTCGACCAGGTGCAGAGCGTGCCGGGGGTGTCGCCGATCGTCTACGATGGCGGCCCGTTCCTGTTCTACCTGGCCCAGCTCGCCCTCGTCCTGCAGCTCGCGGTCATGCGCCGGGTCAAGGCGTGGATGCCCGCGCTGGTGCTGCTCGACCTCGCGCTGCCGTTCGCGGACAAGGACCTCATCCCGCTCGGCGCCCTGTGCCTGCTGATCTCGTTCGTCCCGCTCGCGCGCCGGGCGCCAGCCCCGGCCGTGGTCGCCGCAGCGTGACCCGGCGGGCACAATTGGGGCTTATGTCCGAGTCACGGTTCGTCGCGCGGTTCCGTCGCTGGTACGGCACGCTGCCGACGACCCTGGTGGACGGGGCGCTCGCCGCGCTGGTGCTGCTCGTGCAGCTCTGGCCGTTCCTGTCCCGGGACAACCCGCACGGCGAGCCCTGGCACTGGTGGGGTTACGCGGTGGTGATCGCCTCCGCGGTGCCGCTGATCTGGCGGCGCCGCGCGCCGGTGCTCGTGCTGCTGGCCGCCTGCATCCCCACGGGCTTCTACGACCTCGTGGACGAGGTGGCCTCCCAGCCCATCTGGTACACGGGGCTGGTGGCCCTCTACACCCTGGCCGCGTACTCCAGCAGGTGGAAGCGGTGGATCGCGTTCGGCGTCACGCTCGGCGGTGGCCTGCTCATCGTCGGCTCGGCCGAGTCGGCGCTGCGCGGAACCGTGCAGTTCGTCGCCGCGTACGCCATCGGCCGCGCGGCCGCCGCCTCCCGTGCCCACGCCGCCGCGCTGGAGGAGCGTGCCGTCCGGCTCGCCCGCGAGCGGGAGATCGAGGCCGAACGCGCCGCCGAGCGCGAGCGGGCCAGGATCGCCCGCGACATGCACGACATCCTCGCCCACGCGGTCAGCGTCATGGTCGTCCAGGCCGAGGCCGGCCCGGTGGCGGTCACCTCGAACCCGGCCAGGGCCGTGGCCGCCTTCGATGCCATCGCGGGCGCCGGGCGCGACGCCATGGACCAGCTCCGCCGCCTGCTGAACGTGCTCAAGGAGGAGGACGGCCCGCGCGGCCCGCAGCCCACCATCGAGGGGCTGCCCGCCCTCGCCGACCAGATCCGGGGAACCGGGCTGAACGTGACATACTCCACCACGGGCTCGCCCCGGCCGCTGTCACCCGACACCGAGGTGGCCGCGTACCGCATCACCCAGGAAGCCCTCACCAACATCGTCAAGCACGCGGGCGCCGCCCGCGCCGACATCGCTCTCACCTGGCAGGACCACGCACTCATGATCGACATCACCGACGACGGCCGCGGCCGGGACCCGAGGCTCCCGTCGGGCGGCAACGGCCTGATCGGCATCCGCGAGCGCGCCGCCGCGTGCGGCGGCACCGCCGAGCTCGGCCCGCGCGCCGGCGGCGCGGGCTTCCGGGTGCTGGTCCGGCTTCCGCTGGCGGCGTCGTGAGCATCCGCGTCGTGGTGGCGGACGACCAGGAGCTGGTCCGCGCGGGGTTCAGCATGATCCTCGACGCCCAGCCGGACATCGAGGTCGTCGCCGAGGCGGGCGACGGCGCGCAGGCGATCGCCGCCGTCCGCGAGCACCGGCCCGACCTGCTCCTGCTCGACATCCGCATGCCGGTCATGGACGGCATCGAGGCCGCCCGCGCCGTCTGCGCCGACGGCGACTGCCGGGTCCTCATGCTCACCACGTTCGACCTGGACGACTACGTCTACGACGCGCTGCGGGCGGGGGCCAGCGGGTTCCTGCTCAAGGACGTCAGGCGCGACGCCCTGGTGCACGCCGTACGGGTGGTCGCGGCCGGCGAGTCGCTGCTCGCCCCCTCGGTCACCACCAGGCTCATCGCCGATTTCACCGCCCGCGCCGCCCCGCGCACCGTCGCGCCGCCGTCGGAGAGGCTGTCGGTGCTGACCGGGCGGGAGCAGGAGACGCTGCGGATGATGGCCAGGGGGCTGTCCAACGCGGAGATCGCGCGGGAGATGGTGGTCAGCGAGCACACGGTGAAGACGCACGTGAGCAACGTGCTGACCAAGCTGGGGCTGCGGGATCGGGTCCAGGCGGTGATCGCGGCGTACGAGATGGGGCTGATCGTGCCGGGCGACGCCCGCTGATTTTTGGGAATTTTTCCGGCGTGCTGATCACCTCTGCCAGCACCGATAAGGCGGAGATCAGCGGGCGCGGCCTGCCGGGCAATTCCGGCTTAGTCGGTGTTTACGCCTCATGGCTCACTCTTGTGTCATCGGGACTCTAGGAGATGACATGGACGCGAACGAGCCGCGCACCGGTGGTTGGAGCCAGTTCGGTGACACCCCGCCCTCCGCCGGAGGGTTCACCAGGCCGAACCCCGTGATGCCGCCGCCTCCGCCGCCGAGGCGCGCCGGGTTCGTGCTGACCCGCAAGGCGATCGCCGGGCTGGCGCTGGCCGCCGTGGCCGCCATGTCGGCGGCGGCGCTGGGCGGCGGGGCCGTGGGCGCGTACCTGGCGGGGGCCGGCGAGCGGCCCGTCGTGACCACCACCGCGAGCAACCCGAGCCCGGTCTTCCGCACCGCGGCCGACCAGTACACGGTGGCGCAGGTGGCGGAGAAGGTGCAGCCGTCCGTGGTGATGATCCAGGGCCAGACGAGCGAGGGCTCGGGCGTGGTGCTGTCGGAGGACGGATACATCCTGACCAACAACCACGTCGTCTCGGGGCAGAACGGCGGCCTGACGGTCAAGTTCAACGACGGCAAGACGGCCAAGGCGACCGTGGTCGGCACCGACCCGGCCACCGACCTGGCCGTGATCAAGGCCGAGGGCGTGTCGGGGCTGGCCAAGGTGGCGCTCGGGGACAGCGACCAGCTCAAGGTGGGCGACGACGTGCTGGCCATCGGCAGCCCGCTGGGCCTGGACGGAACGGTGACCTCCGGCATCATCAGCGCGCTGGACCGTACCGTGACGTCCGGGAGCGGCCGGCCCGACCAGCAGCTCCCGCCGGGCTGGGGCGGGCAGGAGCAGCAGCAGGAGGAGACGACCACGCTCGGCGGCATGATCCAGACCGACGCGGCGATCAACCCGGGCAACTCCGGCGGCGCCCTGGTGAACGCGGCGGGCGAGCTGGTCGGCATCAACAGCGCGGTCGCCGCCGACGGCGTCAACCTCGGCTTCGCGATCCCCGTGAACACCGCCAAGCACGTCTCGGAGCAGCTCATCAGCAAGGGCACGGTGAGCCACGTGTTCCTGGGCGTGAGCGTCACCGACGCCAGCGGCGACGTGTCCGGGGCGCTCATCCGGCAGGTGACCAAGGGCAGCCCCGCCGAGAAGGCCGGGCTGCGGCAGGGGGACCTGATCACCAAGATCGGCGAGACGCCGGTCCAGGGCGGCGACACGGTCGTCGGGCAGGTGCGCGGCTACAAGGTCGGCCAGCAGGTGGCCATCACGTACCAGCGTGACGGCGAGGAGCACACGGTCACCGTCACCATGCAGGAGCCGAAGCAGCAGTAACCCGCACCCGGCACGCGCCCCGCGCCCCGCGCCCCGCCGGCACCGCAGCGCGTCCGCCGGCACGGCGGCGCGTCCCGCCTGCAGCGCAGTGGTACCGCCTGCAGCGCAGTGCGTCCCGCCTGTGCCGCGCAGCGCGTCCGCGTGCTGCCGGTGGCGCGTAGCCGCGGCAGCGCGCCCAGCCTCGCCGCGTTCCTCATCACCCCGAGATCGCCCCCGCCCGCACGGGCGAGGGCGATCTTTGTCTGTGCACTTAGTCCGATCTGAGGCGGGAGATGCGCGGATCGGTGGCGATTAGGCCCTCCTCGATCGGCGTAACTCGGGTTACATTCACGTTAATTTGCCCTCTCTTATCCCCCCGAGTAGACCGAAGGAGAGAGGCATGAGCGCGAGAACCGTGATGGCGGCCCTGACTGCTGCGACGCTCCTGATGCCGGCAGCCGCCGCCCAGGCAGGCGTGGCCGCGCCGCCGCCCGACTCCCAGTTCCAGAAGGTGACGCTCAACGACAACCCGGGCGAGCCCATGGACCTGGCGGTGTTACCCGATTCCAGGGTGCTGCACACGACCAGGAAGGGCGAGGTCTGGTTACACGACCCGAAGACCGGCCTCAACACGCTGGCCGCCGACCTCGACGTCTACGAGCACGACGAGGAGGGACTGCAGAGCGTCGCCCTCAGCCCCGGCTTCGGCAAGGGCTCGAAGAAGGACGACTGGGTCTACCTCTACTACTCACCCCCGCTGAACACCCCGGTCGACGACCCCGCCACCCCGGACGTCAACGAGGGCGACGCCCCGTTCACCGGCACCCCGGCGGACTTCGCCCCCTTCAAGGGCCTGATCAGGCTGTCCCGCTTCCGCTGGAGCGGCACCACCATCGACCTGCGTACCGAGCAGCGCATCCTCGACGTCCCGGTGGACCGGGGCATCTGCTGCCACGTCGGCGGCGACATCGTCTTCGACGCCGCCGGCGACCTCTACCTGTCCACCGGCGACGACACGAACCCGTTCCAGTCCGACGGCTTCACCCCGATCGACGAGCGCGCCGACAGGAACCCGGCCTTCGACGCCCAGCGCAGCTCCGGCAACACCAACGACCTGCGCGGCAAGATCCTGCGCATCAGCGTCCGCGAGAACGGCTCGTACACCATCCCCAGGGGCAACCTCTTCAGGCCGGGCACGGCGGGCACCCGGCCGGAGATCTACGCGATGGGCCTGCGCAACCCGTTCAGGATCGAGCTGAACCGGCGCACCGGCGAGCTGTACGTCGCCGACTACTCGCCCGACCAGCAGGAGGCCGACCCGGCGCGCGGGCCGGCGGGACACGGGAAGTGGACGGTCGTCCGTAAGGCGGGCAACTACGGCTGGCCGTACTGCGCGACGGCGCGGCTGCCGTACGTGGACTACGACTTCGCCACCGGCGCCTCGGGAGCCCCGTTCGACTGCGCGGCGCCGGTGAACGAGTCGCCGCACAACACCGGGCTGCGCCGGTTGCCGCCGGTCGTGCAGCCGGACGTGTGGTACTCGTACGGGCCGTCGCAGGAGTTCCCCGAACTGGGCACCGGCGGCATCGGCCCGATGGCGGGACCGGCCTACGCCTTCGACCCGTCCGACACGCGCGGCCGGACGGCCGTGGGCTGGCCGCGCTACTACGACGGCGTCCCGCTCTTCTACGAGTGGACCCGCGACTACGTCAAGGCGTTCCACGACAACGGCAGGCGGATCGAGCCCGTGCTGCCGTCGTTCGTCTTCGACAACCCGATGGACCTGGAGTTCGGCCCCGACGGCGCGCTCTACGTCCTGGAGTACGGCGACGGCTTCTTCAGCGAGAACCCGGACGCCCAGCTCGCCCGCATCGACTACATCGGCAACACCGGCAACCACACGCCGATCCCGGTCGCGCAGGCGTCGGCGACGAGCGGCCTGGCCCCGCTCGCCGTCACCTTCACCAGCACCGGCACGGCCGACGCCGACGGCGACCGGATCCGCTACGCGTGGGACTTCGACGCCGACGGCCGGGTGGACTCCCGCAGCCCGAGCGGTTCGTACACGTACGCGGAGAACGGCATCTACCACGCCACCCTGCGGGTCACCGACCCGAGCGGCAGGTCGGCGGCCACGTCGGTGCGGATCGTGGTCGGCAACGCCGCGCCGGTCGTCGAGCTGGTGCGGCCGGTGGCCGGCCAGCCGTTCACGTTCGGCGACCTCGTCGAGTTCGAGGTGCGCGTCACCGACGACCAGGCGGTGGACTGCGCGAACGTGACCGTGGACTACATCCTCGGCCACGACGACCACGGCCACCCGCAGACCACGGCCCGCGGTTGCACGGGCTCGATCCAGACCACCGAGCCGAGCGGCCACGACCCGGAAACCGACGAACTGACCGGCGTCTTCGTGGCCACCTACACCGACCCCGGCACCGGGGGCCTGCCCCCGCTGACCTCCAGCACGCAGGTCGTGCTCGAGCCCACCAGTTAAGGCGCAAGCCCACCAGTTAGGCGCAAGCCCACCAGTTAGGCGCGAGCCCACCAGTTAAGGCGCGAGCCACCAGTTAAGGAGACAACCCGTATGTGTTACGGCTACGGCCCCAGCAGGCGTTCCCTGCTCGCGGCGGGCCTCGGGCTGGGCGCCGCCGCCCTGGCCGCCGCGTCCCCTGCCGCCGCGGCGTCCCCGCCGCACCACCACGGCGGCAGGGAACGCGTCCCTCCCGGCCAGATCAGCATCCAGCTCTGGACGGTCCGCGACGACCTGGCCCAGAACTACGACACCACCCTCGCCTACCTCGCCGAGGCCGGATACCCGAAGGTCGAGCTGGCGCTGGGCTACTTCGGCCGTACGGCGCGGCAGTTACGCGACTTCCTCGACGGGCTCGGCATCGAGGCCAGCTCCAGCCACGACGGCATCAGCCCCGACGACGCCGCGCTGGAGACGAAGATCGAGAACGCGCTGACGCTCGGCCAGACCTACATGGTCGTGCCGTACCTGGCCTCGGACAGCCTGGACGAGTGGAAGGGCTGGGCCGAGCGGATGAACGTCGAGGCGCTGGCCGCCCGCAAGGCGGGGCTGCGCTACGGCTACCACAACCACGCCCACGAGTTCACCACCGACCTCGGCGGCGGGGTGACCCCGTGGGACGTGCTCACCTCCGAGCTCGACCCGCGCCTGGTCCACCTGGAGATCGACATCTACTGGGCGGTCACGGGCGGCGTCGGGCGCGGGGCCAGGGACCCGGTGAAGTTCGCGATCGACGTCATCAGGCGGGCGCCGCAGCGAGTGCTGCAGTACCACGTCAAGGACCGGCACCTGGACGGTGACATGGCCGACCTGGGCACCGGCACGATCGACTTCCGCCGGGTCTTCGACGCCCACCGGGTCAGGGAGTACATCGTCGAGAACGACACCCCGGACGTGACGCCGAGGCAGACGTCGGAGGTGGGCTACCGCTACCTGCGCAAGCTCCGCTTCTAGCCGTTAAAAAGTTCGTGCTGACGCCACCGACACGCGGTAGAAAACGGCCGCCTGGGAACTTTCCTCCGCACTGAGACATATGGGGCCTTGGGGGAAGTATGTTCCACTCTCTCGGTGTCGTCATCACCGCGTTCATCACCGCCGCGCCGCCGCAGGTGGACAACATCGCCCACCGCGGCGGCTCGGCGAACGCGCCCGAGAACACCATCGCGGCCTGCGCCGTGGCCAGGACCCAGCGGGCGGACGTCTGCGAGTTCGACGTCCAGCAGACCAAGGACCACCAGCTGGTGCTGATGCACGACGAGACCCTGAGCCGGACCACGAACGTCGAGAAGATCTTCCCCCGGCGCAAACCGTGGTGGGTCTCCGACTTCACGCTCGCGGAGATCGAACGGCTGGACGCGGGCTCGTGGTTCGCCCCGCGCTTCCGCGGCGAGGGCGTGCCCACGCTCAAGCGGGCCCTGGAGTCGATGCGCGACACCGGCACCGGGCTGCTGCTGGAGATCAAGCACTCCCCGCGCAGCCCGGACATCGACCGCCGCGTGGCCGCCGAGCTGCAGGAGGAGCGCGAGTCCTGGAGCCCGGAGCGGCTGACCGTGCAGGCGTTCGGCTGGCAGTCGATGCGGCTCCTGCGCGACATGGTGCCCGGCCTGCCCATCGCCCTGCTCGGCAAGCCCGCCGCCGGCGGCCTCGCGGAGGTGGCCAGGTACGCCGACGGCCTCACCCTCCCGCACGCCGGCCTCACCGCCCGGTACGTGAAGAAGGTGCACGATCGCGGCATGCGCGTCTACACCTGGTCGGCCGACCGGCCCGCCCTCATCCGCCGGCTCGTCTCGTTCGGCGTGGACGGCATCATGACCAACCGGCCCGACCTCCTCCGGGCCGTCGTACGTCGCGGGTGACGCCCTGGGCCGGTGCGTCCACCGGTGAAAAACGTTCTCGCGTGTTGTGGCCTTGTATCGCTGACGCTCACGGTAGCGTGCCTGGACGCCATGCACGCCAGCCGCGCGCAGTGCCCTGCGCGCCGCCTTGGGAACAGGGATAGAGGTTGGCCAAAAGCACCGAAAGAATCGAAAGCGCACAACCGGGCCATGCCCTCGGTGCGGCGGAGCGGCTGGACCTGCAGCTCCTGTGGACCGGCTCCACCGCCTCGCACCTGGGAAACATGGCCTCCACGGTGACCGCACCCCTGCTCGCGCTCACGCTCACCGGCTCGCCGGTTTTCGCCGGATGGGTGGCTGCCGCCGGCACACTGCCGCGGATCCTGCTGCACTTGCCCGCCGGGGTGCTGGCCGACTACTCCAACCGGCGCCGCGTGATGGTCGGCAGCATGGTCATCCGCGCCGCGCTGGCCGTGCTGATGGTGGGCTGCCTGATCGCCGGAGGTGCGGGCACCGTGTACCTGCTGCCCTTGGTCAGCATCGCGCAGGGCGTCTGCGTCGTGCTCTACAGCGCGGCCGAGACGGCCGCCATGCCCAGGCTGGTGCGGCCCGGGCGGCTGGCCAGGGCCCTCACTGATCACGTACAAGCCGGCGCCGGACAGCGCGGCCAGCACGGCGCTGCCGCCGGTGATCAGGGTGAGCAGTGCGGTTTCACTGATCAACGACTCCTCCTATGAGCGCCTGGCCGAGCCCGCTCCGTACGACCGGGTCGTTCGGGATCCTGCTGACGGCCGCCATCATGTGCTCGATGGCCCTGCCCCGCCTGCCTTGGACGAGTGAGATGCGGCCGATCGCCGCCAGGGCCCAGCCCACGGAGGTGCAGTCGTTGAGTGCCTCGAACAGCGTCGCGGCGGCGAGGTGGCGGGCGGCGGCCTCGTCCAGCCGCCGCTGCTCGTAGCCGAGGTTGCCGAGCAACGTCTCGATGTCGGCACGGACTCGCATCTCCTTCGGCGGGCAGACGCGGGCGGCCTCGCGGGCCAGCCGCCCGGCCCTGCCCGGCTCGCCGGCGGCATGGGCACGCACAGCGGCGCACAGCAGCGCGGCCGGTTCCTGCGGGGGCGACGGCCACTGTCCGGCGTCGAGCCTGCGCAGCGGGGCGAGCAGCCGCTGCCGGCGCAGGCAGGGGCCCGCGCTGTGCCGGACACCCGTGATGAGGTGGCGGTCCTCCAGCGAGTGCAGGAACGCGTCGGTGATCGCGGCGGCCGGAGCCGTGCCGGTCCTGCCGCGGTGCAGGAGGGTGTGCCGCAGCCAGGACTCCAGCTCGTGCGGCGGCAGCTCGTGCTCGGCCGCGGCGGCGGCGAGCGTCCTGCCGCACCAGTCGGTCAGGGCCCGCTCGACCTCCGCCCGCAGCCGCGCGGAGTCGAACTGCTCGTGGCCTGGGGGATCACGCCACAGCTGCGCGCCGGCCACCTGGAGGAGCAGGGGGTCGATCGCCTGGGTCAGCCGGCCCACCCGGCCGCTCTCGTCCCTGATCGCGCGTAACTCCTCCAGCAGCTCCTCGACCTCGGCGGGCGGGCAGTGCAGCCGCATGGCCTGCGCGGACCGGCGCACCACGTCGGCGGCGGCCTCGGGCGTCAGGGGCCTGAGGTGGTACTCGGCGCATTCGGGCAGGCCGGCGTTCTTCACCTCATGGCGCAGGTCGTCAAGGTAGTCGGAGCGTACGGCCAGGAGCAGGCGCAGGTTCGGCCGGCGGTCCAGCGCCTCGAAGAGCTCGTCCAGCAGCCGGCGGCGGTGCCCCTCGACCGGCTCACTCGGGCGCAGGAACGCCTCCGCCTGGTCGACGGCGGCGAAGATCAGGGCACGCTCCCTGTCGCGGTCGAGGTCCTGTCTGTCACGGATGAACTCGTCGATCGACAGCGCCGCCAGCCGCCCGGGTGACTCCTCCGGGGCCCAGGACGACAGCAGGGCCAGCACGTACGGGTTGTGGCCGGGCAGGGCGGCGACCGGCCACACCTGGCACGAAGTGGCCCGGCCCAGCGGCAGCACGTTGGCGTTGTCGGCGCGCAGCCCGGGGATGAGCCCCGCGCCCAGCAAGGACGTCTTGCCCGCGGCGGCGTCGGCGTGGAGGATCGTCAGCCGGTTGCGTCGCCACAGCCCGCGCAGCAGCCGGATCTCGTCGGACCGTCCGAAGAAGAGGCTCTCGTCACGAGCGGTGGACGGCCGCGGGCCGAGGAACGGGCTGCGTCGCCGCCGCGGTGCGAAATCAAATATCGCACGGGCCGAAATGCAATCATCTCTCATTCCGCACCTCATTCCCAAGGTGCCGTACGTCGATGCGGAGCACTTGTCCGGCGCGGCCGTTTCGGGCCGCCGAAATGAAGGACAACGGTCTCGCCCCGCTGAATTGATCAGAATTTCGCGGAGTCATTGATCCGGCGCGCTCCGCCTTTGGCTGCATCTGCAGCTGCGGGCCCGTTCCAGGCGGTTAGGATGGTGCTCGTCATCATTACTTCTCCTTGCCTCTGCGGTCGCAAGCCATCCAAGGAAAACGTGAGTGGACGGGAGGCAGCACACGTGATGGTTTCAGAGCCGTTCGCCGCAAATCGATCACCGCGTGATTTTCCGCCGGTGTGGAAAGTTCCCATGCGGAACAAGAACTTCACCGGGCGGGAGGACCTGCTCAACAGGCTGCGCACGGGCATCGGAGACAACGTCACGGCGGTGGTGCCGCACACCCTGCACGGCCTGGGCGGCAGCGGCAAGACGCAGCTGGCCATCGAGTACGCCTACCGCTTCCGCGACAGCTACGACGTCGTCTGGTGGGTCCCCGCCGACCAGCCGGGTCTGGTCCGCGCGACCCTGGCGCAGCTCGCGCCGCAGCTGGGCGTGCCCGACGCCATCACGGCCGGCATCGAGGACGCCGCCAACGCCGTGCTCGAAGCCCTGCGCAGGGGTGATCCGTACGCCCGCTGGCTGCTCATCTTCGACAACGCCGACCAGCCGGAGGACTTCGCCGAGCTCATCCCGCCCGGCCCCGGCGACGTCCTGGTCACCTCGCGCAACCCCCGCTGGGCCGGCGTCTACGAGACGATCGCCGTGGACGTCTTCCCGCGCAAGGAGAGCATGGAGTTCCTCGCCAAGCGCATGAGCTCGGTCACGATCGAGGAGTCCGACAAGCTGGCGGAGGCACTCGGCGACCTGCCGCTGGCGCTGGAACAGGCGGCCGCCCTCCAGGTCGAGACCGGCATGCCGGCGCAGGAGTACCTGCGACTGTTCGAACAGCAAGCCTCCAGCCTGCTGAAGGAGGGCAAGCCCCCGGAGTACCCCTGGTCGATGACGACGGCCTGGAGGCTGTCGGTCACCAAGCTGCGCGAGCACCTGCCGCAAGCCATGGAGCTGCTGCGCACCTGCGCGTTCTTCGGCCCTGAGCCCATCCCGCGTGACGCCTTCCGCCCGGTCAAGGGCCCGGTGCGGCGCGAGGTGGCCGACCTGCTCGCCAATCCCATCCAGCTGAGCAAGGCCATCGCGACGCTGGCGCGCTACGCGCTGGTGCGCATCGACCCCGACGAACGCACGCTCCAGGTCCACCGGTTGATCCAGGCGCTGCTGAGGGAGGAACTGCCCGCGCCGCTGCGGGACGAGATCCGCTCGGAAGTGCACTCTCTCATCGTCGAGGCGGCCCCCGTTGACTTCGACCATCCTGTGAACTGGCCGCGCTACCAGGCGCTGCTCGCCCACGTGGACCCGGCGGAGGTGGCGAAGAGCACCCGGCCGGACGTCCGGTCGTTCGCGCACGACATGCTGGGCGCCCTGGTGTCGTGGGGCGACTATCGCACCGCCGGCAGGTACGCCGACACGTTCGTGCACCAGTGGTCCCGGGACTCGGGGGCCGATGACCCCGACGTGCTGCGGGCCCAGCGCGTCAAGGGCGACATGCTGCGCGAGTTCGGCCGCTACACCGACGCGTACGAGCTGAACACGGCGACGCTGGCCACCATGCGCGAGGTCATGGGGGCCGACCACCGCGAGGTCCTGATCCTGCTCAACGGCATCGGCGCCGACCTGCGCGGGCGCGGCCGGTTCATCGAAGCCAGGGAGCACGACAAGGCTTCGGTGGAGCGGCACCGGGCGGTGCTCGGCTCCGACGACGTGCAGACGTTGCGGGCGATCGCCAACCTGGCGATCGACTACGGCCTCACCAGCGACTACCGGGCCTCGCAGAGGCTGCTGGAGGAGGCATACCGCACGGCCCTGGCCAACAGGGGCCAGGTGAGCCGGGGCGCCTTCCTCAACCTGTGGGCCGGCCTGGCCCGGTCGGTCAGGCAGTGCGGCGACTACCACGAGGCATGCGACGTGGGTAGTGACGCGCTCGGCTACGGGCGGCAACATCTCGGCGCCGACCACCCGCGCGTGCTCCTCGTGCAGAGGGACCTGGCCATCGCCCAGCTCCGGGCAGGCGAGCGGGAGGAGGGCCTGGAGCTGGCACGGGACGTGCACGCGCGATACATGCGCATCTACGGCCTCAACCACCCGGGCACGCTGGCCGCGGCCGTCTGCCTGGCCAACTCGCTGCGCGCCAACGGCCTGGTGGAGGACGCCTACCTGCTCGCCAAGGACACCATGGAGCGCTGCGTCAGCGTCTACGGCTCCGAGCACCCGTACCACTTCGGTTGCATCGGCAACGTGGCGCTGCTGGAGCGGGTGCGGGGCGAGCCGGCGCGGGCGTACGAGCTGAACGAGCGGGCGCTGGCGGGGCTGGAGGAGAGGCTGGGGCGCGGCCACCACTACGCGCTCACCGTCGCGGTCAACCTGGCCGGCGACCTCGCGGCGTTGGGCGAGCACGAGCAGGCCTGCCGGTTGGGCGAGGAGTCGCTGCAGCGGCTGCGCCGGCTCCTGGGAGAGCAACATCCAGCCTCGCTCGCCGCCGCCGCCAACCTGGCCGCCGACCTGTCCGCCGCCGGCCGGGGCGACGAGGCCAAGCGGCTGTTCGAGGAGACGATGCGGCGCTACGGGGAGACGCTCGGGCACGAGCACCCCGACGCGCTGGTGGCGGCCGAAGGACGCCACCTCGACCTCGACTTCGACCCGCCGCCGATCTAGCCTCTCCCGCCGATCCGGCCGGTCAGCGGGGAGCGGCGGTCAGGAGCGCCACGTCGTCGGCCACGTGCCGCCGGATGTGCGTGATCAGCCGGTACGGGTCGCGGCAGTAGTCGGAGGGGTTGCGGAAGCCCGCGCCGGAGCGGTACCGGTGCGGGTAGAGGCCGCCGCCGCAGACGCGGGCGATCGCGCACGAGGAGCAGCGGGCCGGCAGCGCCTGCTCGCCGCTCTGCCGAGCCGCCACCGACGGCAGCAAGAGTGCCGTGTCGAACGAGTCGCGCAGCACGTGCAGCATGGTGACCCGTGCAGCGGCCTACCCGGACGTCGAGCTCGGCGAACAGCCGCAGAAAGGCCCCGGTGAGCAGCACCCCGTTGGTCTGCACCCGGACGGTCGCCGTGACTCCGCCGCCGCGCTCGGCCCGCAGCCGGTTCACCGCGTAGCGGGTGCGGTCGACGCCCGCGGGCAGCGGCTGGCCGCGGTGCAGGACGATGTCGACGTCCCGCATGCCGTGCGCCGCCACCCCGACTCCAGCAGGCCGCCCGCGTCGAGGCCGGCCGGCCGTTCGAGCTCGCACCGGGCGTTGTTTCCCACGCTGATCTGCTCCTGATGGCGAGATGCGAGCGCAGCGGTGGCTGAGGGCTCGGCGGCACGGGATGCCCGGGATCCGAGATCGGCAAACGCCCGCCACATGGACAACGACCGGGCAGGAAACGGTCATGACTCTGGCCACCCCGTCGTGCCACGCTCCGGCAGATCCGCTTCCCCGCCACGGCCGGGAAGCCGGGCCCGCCCGAGCCGAGACAAGGAACCGATGTGAGCTTGGACTACCGCTGGCACCTGCGGAAGGTGATGGCCGTCCGCGGCCTGTACGCCACCACGGACCTGCGGCCCCTGCTCGCGGAGCGGGGGCTCCGGCTGTCGCAGAGCCAGGTCTACCGGCTGGTCGCCGAGCGGCCGGTACGGCTCAACCTGAGCGTGCTGATGGCCCTGCTGGACATCCTCGACTGCACGATGGAGGAGCTCATCGAGCCGGTACCGGCAGCCGGGCGCGGGCCGAGGGCCGAACGACCGGCGGGCGGGCGCGGGCCGAGCATCGAACGACCGGCTTGAGCGGCTCACGCCGGCCGAGCGCCGAACGACCGGCTTGAGCGGCTCACGCCGGCCGAGCGCCGAACGACCGGCCTGAGCGGGCCCACGCCCGCTCAGGCCGGGAGACTCAAGGGATCAGCAGCGTCTTGCCGAGCGTGGCCCGCTTGGCGACCGCCGCGTGCGCGTCGGCGGCCCGCTCCAGCGGGAACGTCTGCCCGATCACCGGCCGCAGCCGCCCGGCCGCGCCCTCGGCCAGCGCCTGCACCGACAGCTCGTACGTGGCCTCCGGCGACGGGAAGGCCGCGCCCATCGGCACCACGGTGACGCCCCGCCCGGCCGCCTCCTCCTCGGGGACCGACGTCATCGACCCGCTCCCCGCCCCGAAGGCCATGAACCGCCCGCCCCGCCTGACCAGCTCGAACGCCGCCCGCCCGATGGCACCGCCCGCGGGATCGGCGGCCACGTCCACACCCGCACCACCGGTCGCCTCGCGTACCCGCTCGGTCCAGTACGGCTCGGTGTAGTTCACGCCCACCTCGGCGCCCCGGCTCAGCGCGAGGTCCAGCTTGGGCCCGGAGCTGGCGGCGGCGATCACCCGCGCGCCCGCCTGCCCGGCGAGCTGGATCAGCAGGCTGCTGACGCCGCTGGCGGCGGCCCCGATCAGCACCCACTCGCCGGCCGCTGGGCGAGCGCCCGCGTGATGCCCAGCGCGGTGCGGCCGTCGTTCAGCAGGCCGGCCGCGTCGCGGAAGCCGAGCCCGTCCGGGATCGGGATCAGCAGGCCCGCGTCGACCACCACCTTCTCCGCGTAGCCGCCCGAGCCGCCGGTGGTGCCGGCCACCCGCCGCCCGACCAGCTCGGCGTTCACGCCGGGCCCCGCCGCCACGACGGTCCCGGCCACGCCGTTGCCGGGCACGAACGGCAGCGCGGGCAGCCGCATGGGCGCCGAGCCCGACCGCACCTGCGTCTCCACGTACGTGATCCCGATCGCCGCCGTCTCGATCAGCACCTGTCCCGCACCTGGCACGGGATCCGGCGTCTGCTCGATCCGCAGCACCTCGGGCCCGCCGAACTCCCTCAACCAGACAGCACGCATTCTTGGACTCCTTCAAACCCTCGGGCAGAAAATGGACAACGAATGGCCTGGGAAGCGATCAGCCGGACCACCCAGAATCACCGGGTTGGCTACAGGTGAGGAAGGCTGATCGACCATGAGTGAACGCCTGCGCGTCGCCGTGCTGGCGGGCGGGCCGTCTCCCGAGCACGAGGTCTCGCTGCAGTCGGCGCAGGCGGTGCTCGACACGCTGCCGAAGGACCGGTACGACGCGATCCCGGTCATCATCGACCGGCACGGCAGATGGCCTTTGGACCTGCGCCGCGGCGTCGCGGACGTGGTCTTCCCCGTCATGCACGGCCCGTACGGCGAGGACGGCGTCATCCAGGGCCACCTGGAGACGCTGGGCCTGCCGTACGTGGGCTGCGGCGTCCTGGCCTCGGCCGTGGCGATGGACAAGAGCGCCATGCGGCGCGCGTTCCTCGCGGAGGACATCCCGGTCACGCCGCACGTCTGGTTCACCGAGCACGACTGGCGGACCACGACCGACCCGTGGAGCCTGGTGAAGCCGCTCGCCTGGCCGATGTACGTCAAACCGGCGAACATGGGCTCATCCATCGGCATCTCCCGCGTCACCTCCATGGAGGAGCTGCGGGCCGGGGTCGAGCTGGCCTTCACCTATGACCGGGTGGTCGTCGTCGAGCAGGGCGTCCAGGCACGCGAGCTGATCTGCGGCGTGCTCGGCGACCATGACACCCCCGAGGCCTCGGTGACCGGTGAGCTCCACGTCCACGGCGACTGGCTCGACTACGAGGCCAAATATCTCAGCCACTCGGAGATCGCCACTATTCCCGCCTCGCTGCCCGCCCGGGTGTCCGAGGAGGTGCGCGAGCTGTCCCTGCGCGCCTTCCGCGCGGTCGGCGGGTACGGGCTGTCCAGGGTGGACTTCCTCTACGAGGAGGGGACCGGCAGCCTGTACGTGCTGGAGATCAACACCATGCCCGGCTTCACTCCTCGATCCGTCTACGCCAGGGCCTGGGAGGCCAGCGGGGTCCCGTATCCGGACCTGCTTGGCCGCCTCATCGACCTGGCGCTCGCCAGGAGCTCCTCATGATCCCGATGACGCTGGCCGAGATCGCCCAGGTGCTGGGCGCCGGCCTGCACGACGTGCCGGACCCGGACGCGCTGGTGACGGCGCCGTCGGCCGTCGACTCGCGCGAGGTGGTGCCCGGCGGCCTGTTCGCCGCCACCCCCGGCGCCCGCGTGGACGGCCACGACTACGCGGGCACGGCCGTGGCAGCAGGTGCGGTCGCCGTGCTGGCCGCCCGCCCCGTCGGGGTGCCCGCGATCGTGGTGGAGGACGTGCAGTCGGCGCTCGGCGTGCTCGCCCGGCACGTGCTCGGCCGGCTCGACCCGACCGTGATCGCCCTGACCGGTTCCGTGGGCAAGACCACCACCAAGGACCTGCTCGCCCAGGTGCTCGAACCGCACGGGCCGACGGTCGCCACCGACCGCTCGTTCAACAACGAGCTCGGGCTGCCGCTCACCGTGCTGCGCGCCGACGCCGGCACCCGGTACCTGGTGCTGGAGATGGGCGCGGGCAGGAAGGGCGACCTGACGTACCTGACCGGGATCGCGCCGCCGGACCTGAGCCTGGTGCTCAACGTCGGCGCCGCGCACGTCTCGCGCATGGGCGGCGGGCTGGCGGACGTGGCCGAGGCGAAGGGCGAGCTGGTCGAGGCACTCCAGCCGGACGGGTACGCGCTGCTCAACGCCGACGACCCGTACGTGGCGGGCATGGTGCCGCGCACCAGGGCCAGGGTCGTGCTGTACGGACGGTCGCCGGGCGCCGCCGTACGGGCCGAGAAGGTGACGCTGGACGGGGCGGGCAGGGCCGCGTTCGACCTGATCATGCCCTCGGGCCGGGCCAGGGTGGAGCTCGGCCTGGTCGGCGCGCACCAGGTGGCCAACGCGCTGGGCGCCGCCGCGGTGGCCGTCACGCTCGGGCTGCCCGCCGACCGGATCGCCGCCGGGCTGAGCGCGGCCACGCGCCGCTCGCCGGGCCGCTTCGAGATCACCGAACGGCCCGACGGCGTCACGGTCATCGACGACGCCTACAACGCCAACCCGGAGTCGATGCGGGCCGGGCTGCACGCGTTCAAGGCGATGGCGGGTGGCCGCCGCACGATCGCGGTCCTCGGCGGGATGGGGCAGCAGGCCGACGCCTCGCAAGCCCGGCACGCCCAGGTGGGGCGGCTGGTGGCCCAGCTCGGCATCGACGTGCTGATCACCGTGGGAGGCGAGGACATGCCGGCCATGGCACGGGAGGCGGAGCTGTCCGGCCTGGGCACCGCCGTCCACCGGAGCGAGGACGTGACGGAAGCGATCACCCTGCTCAAGGAGCTGATCGAGCCCGGGGACGTGGTGTTCGTCAAGGCGTCCAGCGAGTACGGGCTGGGTGCCTGCGCCCGCGCCCTGCGCTGACCTACGACTCCCCGAGGGCGAACCCGGCTGCGGCCTCCGCGTGCAGCCGGGCGCTCGGCAGCACCGGGACCACCGTGTCCTTGTCGCTGATCAGCAGCTCGATCTCGGTGCAGCCGAGTATCACCCCTTCGGCCCCCTCGGCCGCCAGCTCGGCGACGATCTCCACGTACGCCTCCTTCGAGGACGGCCGGAGCAGCCCGCGCACCAGCTCCTCGAAGATCACCCGGTGCACCAGCTCGCGCCGTTCGCGCCCGGGCACGACCACCTCGAAGCCGTACGCGGCCAGCCGGTCCCTGATGAACGGCTCCTCCATCGTGAACCGGGTGCCCAGCAGCCCGACCTTGCGCCACCCCCTGGAGACGACCTCCGCGCCCACGGCGTCGGCGATGTGCAGCACGGGCACGCCGGTGCCGCGCGCCACCTCGTCGGACACCCGGTTGAAGGTGTTGCTGCAGATGAGCAGCAGCTCGGCGCCCATGCGCTCCAGCTTGCCGCCCGCGTCGGCCAGCATCGTCCCCACCTCGTCCCAGCGGTCGGCGAAGATGAGGTCCTCGACGGTGGTGTAGTCGACTGACCAGATCAGGCTGTTGGCGGAGTGGCTGCCGCCGAGCCGTTCGCGTACCCGCTGGTTGATGATCTGGTAGTAGATGATCGTTGATTCCCAGCTCAGTCCGCCGATCAGCCCGATAGTGCGCATGGGGGGCAGGTTAGAGGCGGTTCTTGCCCATTTCGCAGGCCGAAAGTTGTCCAGTTTCCGCCGATCGGCGGGTGGCGGCCAGATAGAGCAGGCATCCGGCGGCCAGCGCCGCGCTCACGCCCAGCGCGACCGGCGCCCCCACGGGCAGCAGCAGCCCGCCGAGCGCCGTCCCCAGGGCGATGCCGAGGTAGAGCGCGGAGCCGTTCAGCCCCACGACCACGGCCGTCTCCTGGGGCGCGGCCGAGATCAGCCGCAACTGCTGCGCCGGCGTCTGGAACCAGGTGCTCGCGCCCCAGGCCGCCATGAGCAGCGCGGCCACCGGCAGCGCGTGTGGCCCCATGCCGGTGGCCCAGGCGAAGGCGCCAAGGGTGAGGGCGAGTGCCGCGTACCCGGCGGACAGCACCCGGACCGGCCCGTACCGGTCGGCGGCGCTGCCCGCGACCAGGTTGCTGGCGAAGGCGCCCGCACCGTAGAGGAACAGCAGCCACATCTCGGACTCCGGCGTGGCGCCCAGCGCGTGCAGGAGCGGGACGGCGTAGGCGTACAGGCCGTAACTGGCCATCATGCCGAGCGTGGTCAGCGGCAGCACCGCGACGACTCCCGGGCGGCGCAGGGTGCCGAGCCGGGTGCGCAGGGGGACGCTCGGGCCGCCCGGAAGGCCGGGCAGGACGGCGATCACGCCGGCGGCGCAGAGCGCGCAGAGTGCGGCGACCAGCCCGAGCGCGACCCGCCAGTTCAGGGTTCTGTCGGCCAGGTTGCCCAGCGGCACGCCGAGCGCGGTGGCCACGGTCAGCCCGCCGACCACCACGGCCAGCGCGCGGGCCCGCTGCCCCGGCGCGGCCATGGACGCGGCGACGGCCCCGGCGTTCGGGGTGAACGCGGCGGCCCCGGCGGCGGCCAGCACCCGGGTGACCATCAGCACCGGGTAGCTGGGTGCCAGCGCGGATCCGAGGTTGGCCAGCGCGAGCACGACGAGCGCGGTGGTCAGCAGGGCCCGGCGCGGCACCCGCGCGGTGAACGTGGCCAGCACGGGCGAGAGCACCGCGTACGCGACGGCGAACACGGTGGCCGACTGCCCTGCGGTGCTCTCGGAGACCTCCAGCGACCGGGCCATCGCCGGCAGGAACCCGGCCACCACGTACGCGTCGGTGCCGACGGCGAACGTGCCGAGCCCCAGCACGAGCGTTCTAACCGGGATACCTGACATCCTCATTCCTGTCCTGAGAAGACCGGCGAGCGGTGGGGGATGGGGGAATCGATCAGCCGCGCAGGCGGGCGTAGTTGCGCCTGGTGCGCTCACCCGAGGGGGCCGCGCCCGCCATGAGGTCGGCGATCGTCTGCCCGGCCAGCTCCCGCCGCCAGGCCAGCTCCGCCCGCCGCATCGCCGTGGAGATGCCGCAGGGGCGGCGGAACTGCCCGCCCTCCGCACCGGCGCCGCGCTGCCGGATCTCGACGCAGCGGAACGCCTCCGCGGGCCCCTCCAGCGCGGTCACCACGTCCATCATCGTGATGTGCTCAGGTGGCTTGGCCAGTGAGAAGCCGCCCCTGGCGCCAGGGGTGGAGGCGAGGATCCCGGCCCTGGTCAGGGCCTGGAGCCGCTTCTTCAGGTACTCCTGCGGGAGGTCGAACCAGGCGGCCAGCCTGCGGATCGACACCGGCCCTTCGTCCTTGAGCCAGCCCAGGGTCACGCAGCAGTGCAATCCCCACTCGACTCCTTCACCCATCTGCACAACCGGGATAATACACATCCCCTATTGACCGCGCGTCGTTCCCTGGAATCGCCCACTCTCGGGTTATGGTGCATAACGGTAAGTAGTCGAGAGGTGGGGGCAAAAATGGCTCAGAACGATGGCGTCCAGAATGTCGTGAGCTCGATCAACGACTTTCTCCAGCAGGCCGTCGACCGCCAGGACGTGCCGCAGGACATCCGCGACCGGGCAGAGCGCCTGAGGGCGAACCTGTCGCAGCTGTCCGGCGGCTCGGCCATGTCGATCTAGCCGGTCGCACTCGGTAAGGCGGCGGCCTTCGCCCGGGCGGGCGGGCCGCCGTCTCGCATCTCAACGGGACCTCAACGCGGACACCGCGGCCGCCACCGGCGTGACCGTGCCGTCGGAGCCCAGCTCGAACGTCTGCCCGTCCTCGGGAAAGACGATGTTCGGCCGGTCGGAGCCCGTGACCTCCTCACCCAGGTGCGTGGGGAAGAGCGTGAGCCCGGGATGGTCGTCGGCGAGCCGCTCCACGTCGTCCAGGCCCATGTGGCCGACCTTCGAGCTGAGGAACGAGGTGTCCAGTGCGAGGGCGGAGCTCGTGTCCGCGAGCTGCTCGACCGAGGGGCACAGGACGGTGTCGCCGGTGTAGCCGAAGACGGTGCCGGCGGTGTCGGTGATGGAGTAACCGAGCGCGATCGGGGTGGTGTGCTCGACGGGCAGGGCCCGGATGCGGTAACCCTCGCCGGACCACTCCCCGCCCTCGTGGCCGAACTCGACGAAACGCGGCTGGAGGTTGGGCTGGATCTTCTCCCAGGTGCCCGGATAGCTGATCTCGAACAGGTGGGCCACGCGCTCGGCGAAACCGGTCGGGCCGATGAGGATCAGCTCGCGGTCCCGCTTGCGCAGCAGGCCCTGCTCCATGAGCAGGAAGATGATGTCGAAGAAGTGGTCGGCGTGGAAATGGGTGATGAGGCAGAGGTCGACCGTGGCCGGGTCGATCCGCTCGCGGCGCATCGCCTTGACGGATCCGTTCGGGGTGTCGATGAGGAGCTTGTCGTCGAGCAGTGCCGAGGCGCTGAGGCGGTCATGGAAGATGGATCCGGTGCCGACGAAGTGAACCTGCATGACCCGCCCCTGGCTTACTGTGACATATATATTACTCACAGTAGTCGTGCTGGGGGTGGGAAATCATGACCCTTGTGGTGAGGTCCGCGTCACTGGCCCTGATGTCCATGGTGCTGCTCGGCCCCACCGCCGCCGGCGCCGACGACGCCGCCACGGGTGTCGTCGTGCCGGATTCCGGTGACCGGGCGGGGCTGCTGGCGCTGGTGGATCTGATCGTGCGGCGGTTGTCGCTGGCCGATGAGGTGGCGGCGGCCAAGCTCGCCGACGGCCGCCCGATCGCCGATCCCGTACGCGAGCGGCGCCTGCTCGACGCCGTCGCCGCCCTCGCGGCCCGTTCCGGGACGGCGCCGGAGGCCGGGGTGCGCTTCTTCAGGGCGCAGATCGAGGCGGGCAAGATGGTGCAGCGCGGGCTGCACGCGCGCTGGCGGGCGCATCCGGAGCTGCGCCCCCGGCGGCATCCCGACCTGGCGGGCGAGGTGCGCCCACGACTCGACCGGCTCACGCCCCCGCTGCTGCGCCTGCTCGGGGAGACCGAGCCGGTACGCGCATCCGACGGCCGCTGCTGGTCCGGGCTGGCCGCGGCGCGGCTCGCCGTCGAAGCGCGTACCGGCCTGGACCGGCTGCATCGCGACGCCCTCGACGCGGCCCTCGCCCCGCTATGCGACCCCGCTCAGGCCGACCGCGTCACCTGACGCGGCGCCCCACTTCGCGACCCCGCTCAGGCCGAGCGCGTCACCTGGTGGCGCGTCCGGGGCGCGGAGCACCACGGGCTCGTCCCGCTCGCGGCGACCCGCGTACAACTCGGCGACCTGCGCCCGGCGGGGCGCCCGCGTCCTGAAGCGTAGGGGCGTGGGGGCGCGGGCACCGCGTGGACCAGTGTCGGGGGCGCCGCGACGGGCGCGGGGGCAGCAAGATCCGCCGGAGTGGGTTCGGGTTCGGTGGCGTCGGGTTTTCGGGAGTCGGTGGGAGCGGGGAGGAGCACGTCCTCCAGCAGTTGCATGAGCATCAGACCGATCAGAGCCGCCACCGGGATGGCCAATGCCGCGAGGATGATCGTCACCTCCTGCGTGTGGCGCCGGGCGGTCGCTCGGATGTGACCGCCTCGTTCACGTTCCGCCAACGAGCGGCCCCTACCGCACCAGAACCGGACTAAACGGGCCTAGTGGACTCGGTGTGCCAGACAGTCAGGACAGGTTGCAGGTGGCCGACGGCATGAACGGGTTCTCCGGCTCCACGCCCACGGCCTGCCCGTAGGCGGGGTACTTCCACGCGCACAACGCCGACACCGTGACCGCCGCCCCGCTGTCCGAGCACTTCATGCCCGACCACCCGGCGCCGAACGTCACCGTCTGCCCCTGCGACTTGCAGTAGGCGCTGGCGTCGTTCCACGTGACCGTGCCGGTGGAGGGCTGGAGTGACGGCTTGGGGGAGGGCTGCCGGCTGCTGGTGGCCTTGCCGGCGGGCGACCTGCTGGCGGTGGGCGTCGACCTGGGCTTCTTGGTCGAGGTGGTGGGGCTGCTGCCCGGCATCGCGTCCTGGTCTCGGGCCGGGGTCTGCGACTTGCGGGGCGTCTTCGCGGGGGACGCGGGAGCGGGGCCGGTCTCCTTGCCGGGCGCCGGGGTGGCGAGCAGCTCGTACGAGGTGGGCGCCGGCGATGGCGTGGACGCGGAAGCCGAGGGCGGGACCGAGGTGGGCGACGGTGCGGCCTGCGCCTCCTGCCGCTGGGCGGTGGCGGGTGCCAGGGCGTACACGCCGATGCCCACCCCGGCGGTGACGATCAGCGCCGCGCTCGCCGAGGCGACGGCGAGCATGCGGCGCCGAGCGCGATCCCCCGTAAGGGTCTCCTGGGTGGGAACGGGCTCGCTCAGCACGCTTCCGGCCGAGCCGGCGGCGTGGCCGGTGGAGCCAGGGGCGGCGTGCTCGCCCGGCAGATCTCCGGCCGCGACGACCTGCCAGGTCGGCGGCGGCAGGGTGCGCAGGCGGTCGACCACCTGGGCGGCGGTGGGCCGTCGCGCCTGGTCCTTGGCCAGGCACTCCTCCAGCAGCCGCCGCAGCCCCACCTCCACCCCACCGAGATCCGGCTCGCTGTTCAGCACCGAATGCAGGGTCGCCGGGATGGAGTCGCCGGGGAAGGCCCGCCCGCCGGTGGCCGCGTAGTACATGGTCGCGGCCCACGCGAACAGGTCGGCGGCGGGCCCCACGTCCTCGTCCGCGATCTGCTCGGGGGCCATGTACGCGGGGCTCCCGATGGGCTGGCTGCTGGCGACCGACTGGCTCAGGTCCAGCGCCTTGGCGATGCCGAAGTCGATCACCACGGGCCCGTCGGGCCCCAGCAGCACGTTGCCGGGCTTGAAGTCCCTGTGCACCACCCCGGCCGCGTGGATCGCGGCCAGCGCCGTCGCGGTGTTGATCGCCAGCCGCTGCAGCGCCGCCGCGCCGCGCGGCCCGCTCTCCCTGACCGAGTCCTGCAGCGAGGGCCCGTCCACGTACTCGCTGACGATGTACGGCCGAGCCCCCACGAACCCGGAGTCGAGCAGCTGCGCCGTGCAGAACGGCGCCACCCGCTTGGCCGTCCGCACCTCCCGCAGGAACCGGGTCCTGGCCGCCTCGTCGGCGATGAGATGCGAGTGCAGCAGTTTGACCGCGACGAGCGCGCCTGCCGGGCCGCGGCCCGTGTACACGACGCCCTGCCCGCCGGCCCCGACGCGGCCTTCCAGCAGGTACGGCCCGACCTCGGCGGGATCCTCCGGGAGCAGGCTCATCGGCTGGGGCACGGGATCTCCTCGGCGTCGTGCTCGGCGGCGTTCAGCACGAGGTCCCCGGGGCGGGGACCGGCCGGCCCGGCGGGACCTGGGTGACCAGCCCCTCGGCTGCGGCGGTGAGCATGAACACGAAGTAGTCCTCCGGGGTGTGCGCGGGGATGCCGGCGCCGGCCTGCCGCATCAGCTCGGAGCCGGCGATCACCGCCAGCGTCTCCTCGGCCTCCGGGGTGCCGAGGAGGGCGGCCCGCTCCTGCTCGGCCACGGTGGCGCCGATGGCCATGGTGGCGATGGCGGAGGAGAGCGCGACGGCGGCGGGCGGGTCGTAGCCGCGCCGGCCCAGCGCGATGATCTGGTGCTCCAGGAGCCGCAGGCCGGACGGCCCGCGCGGGAACAGCCGCTGCATGTACCGGCCCGTCCCCGGATGGTCGAGCGTGAAGCGCCGCAACTGCATGGCGAAGCTGACGAGGTGGGCGGCCGCCGGCTCGGCGGGGTCGTCGACCAGCGTCAGCTCGCCCAGGATGGCCTCGCCGACCAGCCGCTCCAGCGCCGACCGGCCGGCCACGTGGCGGTAGAGCGCGGCCGTGGTGACGCCGAGCGCGTCGGCGACGCCCTGCATGCTGAGCTGGTCGAGGCCGATGCGGGTGCCGGCCTCGACCACGTCACGAAGCGTGAAGCTGGCCGTGCGCCCGCCGGTCTTCATGGGTGAGCCCCCTAAGTTACGGTGCCTAACTTAGAAGAATGATCAGCCCGTACGCAAGGAGCCGCCCGGTCGGCTCCGCCGCCGCACCCCCGCCCCGATCGCGCCGAGCGTGAACGCCGCGCACAGCCAGGCGAAGACGTCTCCGGCCAGCCGGTACGGCGTCACCGCGCCCCGCGTGGGCACGTCCACGATCCACGGCGGGTTGTCGCCGGGCGTGGTGTCCTGCTGCGACAGCACGTGCCCCTGGTGGTCGAAGGCCTGCGAGGAGCCGTTGTAGTCCTGCCGGACCAGGGCGTAGCCGTTCTCGATCGCGCGCAGGCTCGCCATCTTCGTGTGGATGCGGCCCATCTCCGGCCAGTCGCCGCCGGGAACGAGCATGATGTCGGCGTCGACGCGCATCGTGGCGGGGAAGTCCGCGTCGTAGCAGATGACGTTGGACAGGCGGCCGTACGGGGTGTCCACGACGGGCACGGGGCCCCGGCCTGGCGTGTAGTTCTCCAGCCCGGGGATGGGGTGGTGCTTCTGGTAGGTCCACAGCACCTTTCCATCGGGGCCGAGCAGCACCGTCTGGTCGCGGCCGTAGGGGGCGGCGGGCAGGTAGACGTTCGCCGCGAGGTTGAGGTAGATGCCCTGCTCGCGGGCGAGCGCGGCGGCCTCGGCGAGGAACGACGGCTCGTCCTCCGCGCGGATCCTGGCGGCGTTCTCCGACCAGAAGACGATCTTCGCGCCGGACTGCGCGGCCCTGCGGGTGTCGTCGAAGAGCTGCCTGGTGATCACGGCGGAGGCCGCGCGGACCGTGCCCGCCTCGATCCGGGAGACGGCCCGCAGGTCGGTGGGCTCGGTGCCGAGCATCCGCCTGGCCTCGCCGAGGGCGGCCGCGCTCGGGTTGAGGCCCGCGACGCGTACGGTGGGCGAGCTCGCGGCGTGGGCGAAGGCCAGCCGCGCCTGGCCGCCCACGATCACCGCCGCCAGCACGGCGGCCACCACGACGGCTGGCCGGGATCCGCCGTGCTCCCACACGTGGTTGGCGGCGGTCGCGACGGCGCCGATGAGGAAGGCGATCGCGTAGGGCCCGGCGACGGAGATCGCCTGAAGAAGGGCCAGGTCGTCGTGCTGGGTGACCGCCAGCAGCCCGTACGCGGTGCCGAAGGGGTTGAAACTGCCCATCAGGTACGCCACGGCGGTCAGCGCGGCCGGGAAGGCGAGCAACCTGCCGACCGGTCCCAGCCTGCCGCACAGCAGCCGGTCCACCACGAAGGGCACCAGCGCGGCCGAGCCGAGCACGACCACTCCCACCAGCACCAACGGGGTGATCGGCACGGCGAGCTGCACGGCCCAGAACAGCCCGCCCGCCACGCCGACCAGCCACACCGGCACGAGCCCCGGCCATGGCCGCCCGGTCCGCAGGAACCTCAGCAGGAAGATCTGGAAGAGCCACGCGGCCAGCGGCAGGTCCCACCGGCCGCCGACGGCGAACAACTGCAGGACCAGGCCGAGGCCGAGCCAGAGATACCGGCGGCGGGCGGCCGCCTTCGCAGGGGAGGATGTCATGGCCGAAACGCTAGGAACCGCACCCCTGCCGGCCCCAGCACCGTCCCGAGCGGAAATCATGACCGATCCGCGCATCACGTACATTGACCCGGTGAACAGCTCGACGCAGCCGGGCGACGTGGTCCGGCGGCTGGTGCGCGTCGGCGAGCGGCAGGGCCTCGACGTGGCGTCGCTGTTGCGCCGCACCGGCATCCCGGCCGAGGCGACCCGGTGCGAGGACGTGACGCTCACCCAGGTCGCGGAGCTGACCCAGGAGTTGTGGATCCTGACGGGGGACGAGCTGTTCGGCCTGGGGCCGCCCGTGCCGCTGGGCACGTTCCGGCTGGTGATGCGCTCGGTGATCCACGTGCCCGACCTGGAGGCGGCGCTGCGGCGGCTGGCGGAGGCCGGCCAGGCCCTGCCGGGCATGCCGCGGCTGCGGGTGTCGGCGGACGGGGAACGGGCCGGGATCGAGCTCGACGTCGGCGAGCTGGACGACCCCGATCACCTGGCCGCCGAGCTGCTGGCCGCGCTGGTTCACCGGGTGGCGAGCTGGCTCACCGGTCGGCGCGTCGGCCTGCGCGAGCTGCGCCTGCCCTGGCCGGCGCCGCCGTACGCGGCCGACTACGAGACCGTCTTCGGCCGGCACCCGGTGTTCGGCGCCGATCGGCTCGCCCTGTCGTTCGACCGCGACCTGCTGACCGCGCCCGTGATCAGGGACGAGGAGGACCTCGCCGACTTCCTCGGGGACCAGCCGCACGTCTGGCTGGCCACGCGGGACTACGGCTCGTCCACCGCCGACCGCGTACGCGGGATCCTGGAGCACGGCCTGCGCGGCCACTGGCCCGCGCCCGGCGAGCTCTCCGCCCGGCTCAACGTGAGCACGCAGCACCTGCGCAGGCTGCTGCGCGCGGAGCACACGTCGATCGGCCAGATCAAGGAGGACCTCCTGCGGGACGCCGCCATCGCGAGCCTGCGCCGCGGCGACGAATCCGTCGAGGAGCTGGCGAGGAGGCTGGGCTTCTCGGAGGCGAGCGCGTTCCGCCGGGCCTTCCGCCGCTGGACCGGCCATCCTCCCAGCGCCTACCGGGCGCCTGATGAAAGTTTCACGTGAAGCTGTGGCATGAGCGACATGCCCGCTATGCTCGCGGCACGCATCGATGTCGATCACTGGGCCACGGCGGAAGGTGACCATGAGCGAGGCGTCCCCCGAGCGGATCTGGACCCATCAGGACCCGGACTACCTGCCCCCGGAGATCGACACCAGCAAGCCCAGCATCGCCCGCGTCTACGACGCGTTCCTCGGCGGCAAGGACAACTTCGCGGTCGACCGGGCCATCGCGATGGAGGGCATGAAGCACTTCCCCGACGGCGGCGGTGGCGCGCGGAACAACCGCGCGATGTTGTTCAGAGGCGTGAAGTACATGACGGAGCAGGGCATCGACCAGTTCCTCGATGTCGGCTCCGGCCTGCCCACGATGGACAACACCCACTCCGTCGCCCAGCGCGTCAACCCGGACGCCCGCGTCGTCTACGTCGACAACGACCCCATCGTGCTGGCCCACGCCCGGGCCCTGCTGCAGACCAACGACAACACCCGGGTCATCACCGCGGACCTGCGCGAGCCCGAGGCGATCTTCCACCACCCGAAGGTGGAGGGTTTCCTGGACTTCTCCCGCCCGATCGGCCTGCTGCTGGTGGCCGTGGTGCACCACCTCGGCGACGACGAGGGCCCGGCGGAGCTGGTGGACGTCTACAAGTCCCGCCTGGCCTCCGGCAGCTACCTGCAGCTCACCCACTTCTGCTCGTGCGCCCCCGAGGTGCGCGCGCTGGAAGGGGTCCTGCTGTCGATGCTGGGCACCGGCAGGGCCCGCGACCTGAAGGAGATCACCCGCTTCTTCGACGGGCTGGAGCTGGTCGAGCCGGGCGTGGTGCACCTGCCGGAGTGGCGCCCTGACGAGCCGGTCAAGCTGCCTCTCGACCTGGCGGGCAACTGTATCGCGGGCGGCGTGGCCCGCAAGCCCTGACCCGCTCTCACCACTCCAGCCGGAGCGCGAGCGGGCCCCGGTGGTCGAGCGTGCCGCGGTACTCGATCCGCTGATCCGGTACGAGCCGCAGCCCGGGCAGCCGCTCGGCGAGCAGGCGCAGCGTGATCTCGACCTGGCGGCGCGCCAGGCCCGCCCCGGGACAGTAGTGCGGGCCCTGGCCGAAGACCACGTTGGCGTGCGGGGTCCGGGTGATGTCGAACGTCTCGGCCCGCTCGAAGGCGTCCTCGTCCCGGTTGGCGGAGGCCAGGCAGAGGGCGAACTCGGTGCCGGCGGGGAAGTCCCGTCCCCCGACCTCGGCGTCGGCGGTCGAGACCCGCAGGAAGATGTGCGTCGGGGTGTCGTAGCGGGCGATCTCCTCGGCCGCGTTCGGCGCCAGGTCGGGCCGCTCGCACAGCAGCCGCCACTGCTCCGGCTGGGAGAGCAGCCGGAGCAGGCCGTTGCCGAGCAGCGCCGAGGTGGTGATGTGGCCGGGCAGGGCGATGCTCAGCACCAGGCCGACGAGCTCGGCCGTCTCCTCGAAGGACAGCGGCCCGTCACCCGGGGCGAACGCGGCGACGTAGGAGCTGATCACGTCGTCGCGGGGCGCGGCGCGGCGCTCGACCACGTACCGCTCGATGAGCCGCTGGAAGCGCACCCACGCCCGGGCGCACGCCACCTGCTCCTCCTCGGAGCTGAACCGGTGCCCCATGCTGACGGCCGCCGCGGCCCGGCTGTCGTCCCCGAACGCCGTGGCGTCCTGCTCGGCGAACCCGACCAGCCGGGCGATCACGTCCACCGGCAGCCGGTTGGCGTACCCGGCCATGAACTCGACGCCGCCGTCCTTGGCGAAGCCGTCGATGAGCCGGGAGGCGCGTTCGAGGATGTACGGCTCGATCGCGTCGACCCGCTCCGGGGTGAGCGCCGCCGCCGCGGGCGCCCGGCGCCGCCGGTGCTCCTCGCCGTCCATCGTGATGTACGAGCCCCGGTTGGGAAAGCCCTTCTCCAGCTCCGCGAGCAGCGCGGGAGGGAACGGCGAGTACGGCCGCAGGGTGTTGGCCGAGGAGAACCGGCTCCCGTCACGCAGGATCCGGCGGACGTCGGCCATCTTCGTCACGACCCAGGCCCCCATCACGGGGGAGAAGAACAGCGGCTCCTCCTGCCTGGCCCGCTCGTAGAAGGGATAGGGGTTGGCGTGGTGCTCTTGGAGTGGTTCGTACAGGTCGCCCAGCGACATGCCCATCACCTTCGCCTGAAAGCCTGGAAGATCGGGGATTGCCCTGACTATAACCTCGCTCCGATACCGTGATCCATGACCAGCGAGACCTCTGAGGCGCGGCGGCACCGCCGCGAGCAGCTCCGCGACTTCCTCCGCGCCTGCCGGGCGCGGCTCACTCCCGGCGACGTCGGCATGGTGGACGCGGGCCGGCGCAGGACCCCCGGGCTGCGGCGCGAGGAGGTCGCCGTGCTGGCCGGGGTCGGCGTGTCCTGGTACACGTGGCTGGAGCAGGGCCGCGACATCAACGTCTCGGCCGAGGTGCTCGACGCGATCGGCCGGGCCCTGCGCCTGACCGAGCCCGAGCGCGCCCACCTGTACCTGCTGGCCGGCCTCAACCCGCCGCGCCCCGGCGGCGGCTCCGGTGCCGAGGTCACCCCGGAGCTGCGGCGCCTGCTCGACGCGTGGGCGCCCCGACCGGCGATCCTGCGCGACAGCCGCTGGAACCTGCTGGCGATCAACGAGGGGACGCGGGCCGTGTTCGGCTACGACGACCTCGATCACAACTGCCTGGTCTCGTTCTTCACCAACGCCCGCTACCGCGGCATGCACGTGCAGTGGGACGCGGTCGCGCCCGCCGTGGTCGCCGCCTTCCGCGCCGACGCCGGGCACGCTCCCGGCGACCCCGAGTTCGCCAGGCTGGTGGACGACCTCGGCTCGGTGAGCCCCGAGTTCGCCGCGCTCTGGGCCCGCCACGAGGTGGGCGCGCCCGTGCAGGCGGTGAAGGCGGTCCGCCACCCCGTCGCCGGCGAGCTGTTCTTCGAGATGACCACCCTGACCGTGGCCGACCGGCCGGACTGGCACCTGGAGCTGTACAACCCGCTGCCGGGCACCGAGGAGCGCCTGGCCAGGGTGGTGCTGCCAGACCCAGGCTGAGCACGCACTGTCTCGCCCGCGGGCGGGTCGGCAGGCTGGGGCCCATGACGAAGACACGTTTCGACGGCAAGATCGCGCTCATCACCGGCGGCACGAGCGGCATGGGCCTGGCCGCCGCCCGCAGGCTGCTCGCCGAGGGCGCGCGGGTGGTCATCACCGGCAGGGACAAGGCCCGCCTGGACGCCGCGCTGGACGACCTGGGCGGTGGTGACCGCGTCCTGGCCGTACGCGGTGACGTGGCGGACCTCGTCGACCTGGACGCGCTGACCGCCACGATCCGCGACCGGTACGGGCGGCTGGACGTGGTGTTCGCCAACGCGGGCGTCGCCTCGTTCGGCGAGGTCACGGAGGCCGAGTTCGACCGCATCGTGACCATCAACTTCAAGGGGGTGTTCTTCACCGTCCACAAGACGCTGCCGCTGCTCGCGGACGGCGCCGCCGTCGTGATCAACGCGTCGTGGACGCTGCACCGCGGCCTGCCCGGCGCCTCGATCTACGCGGCGACCAAGGCGGCCGTGCACAACCTGGCGCGCACGCTCGCGGCCGACCTGGCGCCCAGGGGCATCCGGGTCAACTCGGTCAGCCCCGGCTACATCGAGACCCCGATGTTCCACGACAACATCTCCGCCGAGGCCGAAGCCGCCGTCCTCGCCGCGGTGCCCGCCGGCCGCCTGGGCACCGCCGAGGACGTGGCCGGCGCGGTCGCCTTCCTCGCCTCCGCCGAGGCCTCCTACGTCAACGGGCAGGACCTGATCATCGATGGCGGCCTGGTCGCCACCGCCTCCGGGCTCACGGGCTGACCCCCGCCCGCGCGCGGACCAGGCGGCGGCCGAGCGCCTGGGCAGGCAGCTCGACGAACCGGTAGGTCAGCGTCGCGACGGCGACGACGACGGCCCCCAGCACCAGTGACCAGGTGATCCGCCCGGTCACCGGCACCTCCCCCGGGTACGGCACCAGCCGCCGCAGCACCTGCACCGCCAGGGGATGCAGCAGGTACACGGAGTAGCTGATCAGCCCGAGGCGCACGAGCAAGGCGGACGGCCGCCGCAGCAGGCGGAACGCGAAAAAGGTCAGCCAGGCCGCCGCCACGGCCGCCGACCAGCTCCACCTGAACGCCAGCGCCTGCCCGTCGGACATCCCCCACCCGGGCCCGAACCAGAGCGCGGCACCGACGCACACGACGGGCACCAGCCCGACCGCCCACCTCGCGGCGCGGTGGAGCTGCCCCTGGTCCAGCCGGTGCAGCGCGGTCCCGGCGAACATGGTGGCCACGATGGCCAGGCTCTGCCAGGCCCCGATGCGGCTGTTGGCGCCGAGCAGGACGACGGCCAGGACGGCCAGGGCGGCGGCGCCGCACAGCCGTACGCGGTGGCCGCCGCCGAGGACCGCGGCCAGGCCGGCCACCAGCACGGCGGTCACGATCAGCACGACGGCGTCGCCTCCGAGGCCGCGCGACAGGGCGCCGGCCGGGAGCAGCCCGCCCACGAGCACGGCCGCAATGAGCACGACGAGGGTGCCGGTGGTACGCGGCCGGTGCGGCGAGAGCACGAAGATCGCCGTCACCAGGAGGTAGAACACCATCTCGTAGGAGAGCGTCCAGAACACGTTGACGACGCTGACCACCTGCATGAAGTCCTGCAACATCGTCAGGTGGGCCAGGCCGGACGCGACCGGGTGCTCGCCGAGCTGGACCGGCAGCTCCGAGTACACCCGCAGGAGGCCGAACGCGGTTCCGGCGACCGCCGCGACGATCCACAGCGGGTAGAGGCGGAACAACCGGCCGAGCCAGAACCCGGAGACGCTGCCCCGCCGCTCCAGGGACGCCGGCACCACGTAGCCGCTGACCAGGAAGAACACCATGACGCCGTACTGGCCGAAGTCGAACCACGGGCTGACGGCCGCGCGGACCTCGGGGAAGAGGGGATCGAGCAGGTGCTCGAAGAGCACGGCGAGCACGGCCAGGCCGCGCAGGGCGTCCAGCCAGGTGTGCCTGCGCGACGGTGGGGGCGGTCGCGCGGGGACCTCGTCGCGCGGCCCGCCGTCGCCCTTCAGGGCTGCCAGGTTGATGGACACCCGGTCACGCTAGGGGGTCAACCTGAGCGAATGCTTAGAGTATGACCAGGTCAGGGCGCATCTTGTCTTGCACGAAACCTATGGTGAATATTCCTTTCCCTGGGATGTCCGTTGTCTGTCGAGCTGCCTAACCTCCGTAGTAACGAGGAGGTGCCGTCATGAAGATCGTGGTAATCGGTGGAACCGGGCTGATCGGCTCGAAGGTGGTGGCCCGGCTGGCGGAGCAGGGGCACGAGGCGGTGGCGGCCTCGCCGAAGACCGGGGTGAACACCCTCACAGGTGAGGGACTGGCCGAGGCGCTGTCGGGCACGCAGGTGGTGGTCGACGTGGCGAACTCGCCGTCCTTCGAGGCGGCGGAGGTGATGAGGTTCTTCGAGACCTCCACCGGCAACCTGCTCACGGCCGAGGCCGCGGAGGGCGTCGGGCATCACGTCGCGCTGTCGATCGTGGGCACCGGGCGCACGCCGACCAACGACTACTTCCTGGCCAAGCGCACGCAGGAGCAGCTCATCGAGAAGTCGGGCCTCCCGTACTCGATCGTGCACGCCACGCAGTTCTTCGAGTTCGTCCGCGGCATCGCCGACGAGTCCACCCAGGACGGCCTGGTACGCATCGCGCCCGTCCTCTTCCAGCCCATCGCGGGCGACGACGTGGCCGAGGCGGTGGCCCGGGTCGCGGTGGGGACGCCGCTGAACGGCGGGGTCGAGGTGGCCGGGCCCGAGCAGTTCCGGATGGACGAGTTCTTCCGCGAGGCCCTGGCCTCCCTCGGCGACCCGCGCGAGGTCGTCACCGACCCGCACGCGCGCTACTTCGGGACCGAGGTGACCGAGCGGGCGCTGGTGCCGGGCGAGGGCGCCACCCTCGGCCGGATCCGCTACGGCGACTGGCCCGGCAACAAGCCCTGACCGCTCGCGCGTCCGGCTGGCATAATCACTTGGCGATCACTGACATCCAGTCGAAGTGGACCCCGTGAGCATGCCTCCGCGCCCGCAGGACCCGGCGAAGGTGGGGCCGTACCGGATCGCCGGGCGGCTCGGGGCCGGTGGCATGGGCGTCGTGTACGCGGGCGTGGACGCCGCCGGGCAGCGGGCCGCGGTCAAGCTGATCCACCACACCCACGCCGCCGATCCCGAGTTCAGGATCCGGTTCCGGCGCGAGGTGGCGATGCTCCGCCGCGTCCAGGGCACCTGCTGCGTACGGATCCTCGCGGCGGACGCCGAGGCCGGGCAGCCGTGGCTGGCGACGGAGTACATCGACGGGCGCACCCTGGACGAGCACGTCAGGGCGCACGGGCCGCTGGCCGGTGACGAGCTGTTCGGGCTCGCCGCCGGGCTCGCGGAGGCCCTGGTCGCCGTGCACGCCGCCCAGGTCGTGCACCGCGATCTCAAGGCCTCCAACGTGATGGTGTCGCCCGCCGGCCCGCGGCTGGTGGACTTCGGGATCGCCCGCGCGCTCGACGGCACGGCCCTCACCGGCACGGGCCTCGTGATCGGCTCTCCCGGCTGGGTCAGCCCGGAGGAGTACGCGGGCGGCCCGACCGGCCCCGCCGCCGACGTGTACGGCTGGGCGCTGGTCGTGGTCTTCGCGGCGACGGGCAGGCTGCCGTACGGGGTGGGCCGGCCGGAGGTCCTCTCCTACCGCGTCATGAACGAGGCCGTCGACACGAGCGCGCTGCCGCAGGCGCTGCGGCCGACGGTCGATGCGGCCCTGGCGAAGACGCCGGGCGCGCGCCCGGCGATGGACCGGGTGCTCGCGGCGGTCGCCGGCGCGTGGCGGGACCGGCACGGCGAGACCGGAGCCGTCCCGTGGAGCCCGGCGGCCGACGTGACGGCCCGCCTGAACCGGGTCTGGTCCGTGCCCACGGAGGACGCCGCCGCCTGGCCCCGGCAGGTTCCCTCGCGGGGAGGCCGCTTACGACGGCTCACGCCCGTCCTCGCCGCCGTGACAGCCCTCGCGTGCACCGCGGCGATCCTGCTCAACCTCCCCTCGGACGCGGGGACCGGCACGCGGACCTCGGCCACGGGAACCGGCACGCAGACGTCGGCCACGGGAACCGGCGCACGCCCGCAGGAGACCGGCTCGCCGCCATCCGCCGCGCCGGCTACGCACTCGGCCAAGGACAGCCCCTCGCCCGCGGCTCCGCGTACCGCGGCCGACCTGGCCGCCGTCCTCGACCTGTCGCTCAGCGTGACGCCCACCGCCGACTTCGCCTTCGACGGCGGCTTCACCCAGAGCAGCGCCGCCGCCAAGGCGAGCGGCCGCCTGCTGAGCGGTGACTCCAGGACGGAGGACGGCTTCGCGATGACGGTCGACCCCGTCGAGGAGCCCGCCACCCGCTACGTCGTCACGGACGGGCAGTTCTACCGCGACCGCCCGGGAGCCCCCGCCATGCTCCTGGAGGACCAGAAGCCCGCGGACGTGGACTGGTACGCGCTCATGGTGGCCGGCATGGCGGGCCCGTCCGTCATCCAGCAGGTCGTGCTGAACTCCACGAGCATGCACGCCGACGGCCGTACCTACACGGGCGTCCTGCCCGCCAGCGACACGGGCGGCCGCCTGCGCTGGTTGCTCGACTCCTGGCTGGGCGCGGACGTGAGCGAGGCGAGCGGCGCCTCGTTCCTCAACTTCCGGCTCACCATCGACGAGGACAACCGGCCGAAGAGGTTCAGCCTCAACTGGAAGGTCCCGGTGAGCGGCTCCGGCACCTACGAGTCCGTCTTCACCACCACCTACCGCGGCTGGCGGGCGAGCGAGAAGATCACCGAACCGGCCGGTTAGTCCTCGGCAAGCTGCCAGGTTCCGGAACGTGATTCCGGATATTCGTTAGCGGGGTACCCGCAGGCCGTCGATGAGCAGCCCCACCAGGCGCCGAGCGTCGTAGCGGGGGTCGCTCTCCGCGCCGATGCACAGGTTTCCGACGCCGCGCATGAGCTCGTACGCCTCCAGGTCCTGGCGGATCTCGCCGGCGGCGGCCGCGGCCGCGACCAGCCGGGCGCACACGGGCAGCAGCCGGTCGAGGAAGTAGGCGTGCAACTGGTGGAACCCGGCCTCGTCCGACTGCAGCACGGCGGCGAGCCCGTGCTTGGTGACCAGGAAGTCGACGAACAGGTTGATCCACCGGCCCAGCGCCGCGTGCGGGCTCGGGCTGCTCTCCAGCAGGACGGGCCCGGCCTCGACGCAGGCCTCGATCTGGTGCCGGTAGACGGCGATGATGAGGTCCGCCCGGGTCGGGAAGTGCCGGTAGATCGTGGCCACCCCGACCCCCGCCCTGGCCGCGATGTCGCGGATCGGCGCCTCGACGCCCGAGGTCACGAAGACGGCCGCGGCGGCGTCGAGCAGCGTCCGCTCGTTGCGCCTGGCGTCCGCCCGCTTGCGCGGGGCCGCCCGCCCCGTGCCGCCGTCGATGTCGTTCACGCGCCGCATCCTCCACTCCCGGACTTGCTAAACGGAACTCGGTTCCCTATCGTGACCGTTGTACCGGAATCCGGTTCCGCTTATCCATGATGCCAGATCTAGGGAGAACACCGTCATGCAGTACCGCACCCTGGGCCGTACCGGCGTCCAGGTCAGCTCGCTCGCGCTCGGCGCGATGAACTTCGGCGCCATCGGGCGCACCACCCAGGACGAGGCCACCGCCATCGTGGACGCCGCGCTCGAAGCCGGGATCAACCTCATCGACACCGCCGACATGTACGGCGCCGGCGAGTCGGAGGAACTGGTCGGCAAGGCCATCGCCGGCCGCCGCGACGACCTCGTGCTGGCCACGAAGGCCGGCATGCCGATGGGTGAGGAGCGCAACCACCGGGGCGGCTCGCGCCGCTGGCTGGTCACCGAGCTGGACAACAGCCTGCGCCGCCTCGGCGTCGACCACGTGGACCTCTACCAGCTCCACCGCTGGGATCCGGCGACCTCCGACGAGGAGACCCTGTCGGCGCTGACCGACCTGCGGCGCGCGGGCAAGATCCGCTACTTCGGCTCCTCGACCTTCCCCGCCTACCGCATCGTGCAGGCCCAGTGGGCCGCCCGGGAACACCACCTCGGCCGGTACGTCACCGAGCAGCCCAGCTACTCCATCCTGCAACGCGGGATCGAGGCCCACGTCCTGCCCGTCACCGAGGAGTACGGCCTCGGCGTGCTGGCGTGGAGCCCGCTGGCCTCGGGCTGGCTGACCGGCGCCGTCCGCGAGGGCAAGGAGATCACCACCCACCGCTCGGCGTTCATGCCCGAGCGCTTCGACCTGTCCATCCCGCTCAACCGCGTCAGGCTCGACGCGGTCGAACGGCTGGCCGAGGTCGCCGACGCGGCCGGGCTGACCATGATCCAGCTCGCGCTCGGCTTCGTCACCGCCCACCCGGCCGTGACCAGCGCCATCATCGGCCCCCGCACCCTGGACCACCTGCACTCACAGCTCGCCGCCGCCGACACCGTGCTGCCCGCCGACGTGCTCGACGCCATCGACGAGATCGTCGCGCCCGGCGTCGACCTGGCCCCGCACGAGAAGCACGACACCCCGCCCGCCCTGCTCGACCCCGCGCTGCGCCGCCGCTGACCCTCCCGGGGGCCTCGAAACGACCGCGCCGCGACGCCGCCGAGCCTCCCGCGGGCTTCGAAAGGAGCACACCATGCCGCACGACCCCCGCCCCAGCTTCGGCATCATGACCGCCCCCTCGCAGGTCGACTACCAGGACGTCCTGCGGGTCTGGCGCGAGGCCGACACGATCCCCGAGATCGAGCACGCGTGGCTGTTCGATCACCTCATGCCCATCCACGGCGACCCGGACGGCCCCACCCACGAGGGCTGGACGCTGCTCTCGGCCCTGGCCGCGCAGACCCGCCGGCTGCGCGTCGGCGTGCTCGTGACCAGCAACCGCTTCCGCCCGCCCGCCATGCTCGCCAAGATCGCCGCGACCGTCGACATCGTCTCCGGCGGGCGGCTCGACTTCGGCATCGGCGCCGGCTCCCGCCCCGGCCACCCGCTGGCCCGCCGCGAGTACGACGCGCACGGCCTGCCGTACCACGACGCCGCCCACGCCGTGAGCAGCCTCGCCGAGGCCTGCACGGTGATCAGGAGGTTGTGGACCGAGACCGAGCCGTTCGACTTCCAGGGCGACCACGTGCGGGTCACCGGGGCGTTCTGCAATCCCAAGCCCGTCCAGCGCCCGCATCCGCCGATCGTCATCGGCGGGCGCGCCGCCTCCACGCTGCGCGTGGCCGCCGAGCACGCCGACATCTGGAACGTTCCGGGCGGCGGCCTCGACGACGTCGTGCGCCGCAGCGCGATGCTCGACCGCTACTGCGCCGAGCTGGGCAGGGACCCCGCCTCGATCGTCCGCTCGATCCACGTGCCGGTCTCGTACGAGCAGCCCGAACGCACCAGGGACGCCATCGCCGAGTCGCTCGACGCCGGCTTCCGGCACCTCGTGCTCGGGTTGCCCGGCCCGTTCCCCGAGGGCGTCGCGCGGTGGGTGGCCGGCGAGCTCATCGCCAGGTCATGACGCCCGGGCCAGCGCGGCGTCGTCGGCGGCGGCGTCCGCCTCCGTCCAGGCGGTCTCGGGCGGGTTCGCCAGGTGCCAGCGCACCGACTCCGCCACCCGGCCGTCGGGCGGCGCGGGAGCCCACCCCAGCAACTCCCGGGCCCGGGCCACGGACACCAGCAGATGCTGGGCCACGGCCCCCGACAGGGCCAGGTCGGCGGGCAGCGCCTCGTCGGGCACCCGGACCAGCTCGGCGGCAGAACCGGCCGCGTCGAGGATCTGCCGGAACCAGGTGCCCACCGTGACGGTGATGTGCTCGCCGAGGTTGACCGCCAGGCCGTCGGCCGCGCGGCTGTCGAGCGCCGCCAGGACACCCGTGGCCAGGTCGTCCACGTGGCCCTTGGTCCACAGCAGGTCGGCCGCGCCGACCGGGATGCGGGTGCGGCCGGCGCGTACCCGGCGCAGGATCGGCTCCTCGCGGCGCTGCCAGTCGTACGGGCCGTAGACGAGCGGCAGCCGCAGGACGACGGCGCCCTCGCGCAGCCAGCGCTCCTCGACGTCCAGCTTCTCGTAGTCGTCGGGGACGTCGGGGTGGCCGGAGCCGCGGTGGGGGTAGCGGTCCCGGCGCAGCGGCGAGTCCTCCGTCAGCGGGACCGGTGACAGCTCGCGTCCGGTGCGCAGCCCGGTGTACGCCTCGTAGACGTCCTGGCTGGAGAGCACCACCGTGGGCACGCGCGGCAGGACCGGCAGCACAGCCTCGACGTCGGAGCCGGTCAGCGCGCAGGTGTCGACGACCGCCTGAGGGTCGAACTCCCTGATCCGCGCGGCGTGCGCGGCCAGCTCGCGCCGCTCGCCGTACAGGTGCTCGCCCGGCACGTCCGGTGCGGAACGCGCGGAGCCGCGGTGGGCGAGCAGCAGCTCGTCGCCGCGCGCCGCGAGCCGTTCGGCCACGCGCCGGCCGAGGAACCAGGTGCCGCCCAGCAGGAGAACTCGCATGCTGCCCAGTCTGCCTACTCGTCGTGGCAGCAGGAGGCGCGAGCCCTGCCGAGCTCGGCGGGGTCGTTCCACCAGTAGGCCGCGGTGCTCGCGTGCGCGGGAACGGGCTCCCTGACCTTGCCGGAAGGCGCCGGGGAGGCGGGCTGGTCGGTGGTGGTGGCGGACGGGTACGGCGCGAGGAGCCGCTCGACGGTGTGGTGCCTGCCGCCGACGAGGACGGCGGTGACGTTGGCGGCGTCCTCGATGCGGGTGAGCGGGTCGCCGTCGACGATGGCCAGGTCGGCGTACATGCCCTTGCCGATCCTGCCCAGCGGCTGGCCGAGGAACTCGCCGCTCACGCTGGTCGCGGTGGTGAGCGTCTCCAGCGGGGTGAGGCCGTACCTGACCATGGCGCGCAGGTTCATGTGCAGGCTGACGGCGACGTGGTCGATGGGCGCGTCGGTGCCGACGGTGACCACGCCGCCGCCGCGGATCATCGCCGCGAGCTGGGCGACCTGGTTGGCCAGGTTCCGCAGGGTGACCTGGATCGCCGCCGGGTCGGCGTTCTGCGCGTTGGCGACCGTGGCCCTGAGCTGCGCCATCCGCCAGTTCGGGTAGAGGCGCAGGACCCGCTCGTCGGCGGCCAGCGAGCTGTCCTCCCGGTAGAGGGCGGTGGAGTTGAACAGGGTGGGGGTCCTGGCCATCTTCGAGGCGTTGAACATGGCGATCACGTCCGAGTAGGCGGAGCCGACGTTCGTGACCGTGCGCGAGTAGCCGAACCGGCTGGTGGCGCCGACGTGCTCGGTCTGGTCGCCGCCCATGGCGATCGCCGGGTAGTGGTAGTGCGAGGTGACCGGCTTGCCCCGGCGGTGCGCCCAGTCGATCACCTCCCTGTGCCAGGCGACCGGCAGTCGCACGTAGCACTTCATCAGGTCGTAGTCGAGGCCGGCCGCCCGCTCCAGCTCCAGCCGCAACTGGTCGTGGGTGAACGTCGGGCGCATGAAGTTGTAGTAGATGCGCGGCCCGTCCACGGCCTCCCCGGTGCCCAGGTAGCGCGGCGCGAGCCGGGCGCCCGACTGCACCGACTCGCGCTCCTCCACCATGTGGTACGCGGGCGAGCCCGGCGAACGGGTCGTGGTGATGCCGAGGGCCAGCCAGAGCGGGCCCTGCCGCGAGCCGTACGCGTAGCCCTGCATCTCGCGGTGGTGATGGATGTCGATCAGGCCCGGCATGACGAACCTGTCGCTCGCGTCCACCAGGGTGCCCGGGCGCCCGTCCCGGTGCGGCTCGACGGCGGTGATGCGCTGGCCGCGCACGATGATGTCGACGTCGCGGGCGACGGTGGCGGAGACGCCGTCCCACATCCGGCCGGCGTGCACCACGACCTGCTCGGGGCCGGGGTCGTTGCGCCAGGTCAGGCGGTGCGGGACGGTGCGGGTGGAGGTGCCGTCCACGCGTACGCGCCTCAGCCGCCCGCCGTTCAGGTAGAGCAGGGTTTCGGAGTCGCCGGCCCAGACGGGCGCGTCGGACACCTCGCGGGTGACCTGGCGGGCGCGGCCGGTGGGGCGGCCGGCGCCGTCCACCGGCAGCACCCAGATCAGCGACTCCATGGCGAAGGCGAGCATGGTGCCGTCCGGGGACCAGACGGGGCCGTCGTCGCCGCGGGTCTGCAGGGAGCGGTGCGGCGCGGGATCGACGTACGTGCCGGCGCCCGTCGCCCGGTCCACGAGCAGGATCTTGGACAGCCCCTCGCGGTAGCGCCGCGAGTACGGCACGACGGCGGCCAGCGCGATCGTCCTGCCGTCGGGGGACCAGGTCGGCCGGCCCGGCTCGAACGTGGCGTTGAAGAGCTTCTGCAGGTCGCCGGTGGCGACGTCCAGGATCCACAGGGCGCCGTCCTGGTCCAGGTAGGCGATCTCCCCGCCGTCGGGTGACCACCTGACGGACAGGGCGGCGGAGTCGGTCAACCGGGTCAGCTGCCGGTCGGTGCCCGTGTCCAGGTCGCGTACCCAGACGTTCAGCGTCCCCGTGCGGTCGGTGACGAACGCCAGGCGCCGCCCGTCAGGGGAGAAGTCCGGGTCGGCCTTCCACCAGCGGTCGCGGAAGAGCGGCCGGGGGGTGCCGCCGTCCCGCATCAGGTAGATGTCGTTGAGCGCGCGGAACGCCACCATGGACCCGTCAGGGGACACGGCCGGGCTGCCGATCCCGGCGACGGGGAACGAGCCGGGCGCGTCGAACACGCGGGCCCGCTTCCGGTACTTCGGGGTCGTGGTGGTGAGCGCGGCGGTGAAGCCGACCGTGCCGGCGGAGCCGGAGCCGAGGCGGCGGGTCCTGACGGTGCCGGCCGAGGTGTAGAAGTAGCGCCCGTCCGGGGCGAACCTGGCCCGGAACGGGAAGACCTCCTCGCCCGTGACGAGCGTGCCGGCGGTGCTCGCCAGCTCGTTCAGGCCCGCGCGGAACAGGTGGTAGGCGAGGTCGGTGCCGTTCGGCAGCCAGGACGGCTGGTGGATGACCTGGCCGGCGGGGACGGTGACCGCCGTGCTGCGCGCGCCGGTGGCGACCTCGACGACGTCGATCCTGGTGTCGGCGACGACGAAGGCGAGCCTGGTGCCATCGGGTGACCAGGCCGGCTCGTACTCCTCGGCGGAGGTGTCCGTCAGGGCGCGCGAGGCTCCGGTGGCGAGGTCGAGCAGGTGGATCCCGTAGCTGCCGCCGGCGTCGGAGGAGTAGGCGACGGTGCGGCCGTCCGGGCTGTACCGGGGCTCGCGGTGGTCGAACGGGCCCCTGGTCAGCTGCCTGATCGCGGAGCCGTCGGGCCGGATCGTCCACAGGTTGAAGACGCCGTCACGGTACGACTGGAAGACGATGGCGGACCCGTCGGGGGACCAGTCGGGCTGGGCGAGGTCGTACAGGTCGCTGGTGAGCCGCCGGGCGGTGCCGCCCGAGGCGGAGCAGACCCACAGGACGCCGAGCAGGTCCAGGGCCAGCGAGCGGCCGTCGGGCGAGGGCGCGACGGCGAAGTCGGTGCCGGTCGTGACGGAGGTCCTGCCCGCCGTGCCGGCCCTGGCGGGCGCGGCCACGGCGGGGGCGCTCGCGGCGGCCAGGACCGCACCGGCGCCGCCCGCCAGGACGGCCCGGCGGGTCGGGCGGGACGTCCAGCCGATCGAGCCGTTGGCGTCAGGCGACATCGGGACTCCCCTCCACCCACGCGATCGGCGGGGGACCGCGCTTGACTCGGATCTTCGTCTACGGTTTGCATACGTTGGTCAGAAGGATCGGTCAAGAGCATGCCGGTCGCTGTTACAGCCGCCGCTCGCCGGCCGCGACGACGGCCAGCGTCGTGTAGGGCACGGTGAAGCCGCCGCCGATCGCGTCGATGGCGGCCCCGACCCCGTCCAGCACCTCGGCCAGCCGGTCCGCCGGGAGCAGGGTGAGCCGGCCGGTCGTGAGCAGCAGCTCCAGCCACTCGTCCCGCGTGTACGGCTGCTCCCACGCGAACTCCCACAGCTCCGGCTCGCCGAACCGGCCCGACTCCCTGATCCCGTCGGCGAACTTGGCGAACATCGCGTCGTAGACGGCCCGGGCCGGCCCCGAGTCGCTGAACGGCGAGTCGGGCACCACCCTCCGGTAGACCTCCGCGTAGGCCTCCGCGACGGCGGCCGGAGCGTCGAAGACGTGCGCGAACACCGCCAGGTGCCCGCCGGGCCGCAGCACCCCGGCCGCCTTGGCCGCCCCCGCCACCGGGTCCACCCAGTGCCAGGACTGGCCCGCGACGACCGCGTCGAACGACCGGCCCGCCGGATCCCACGCCTCGAACGTCGCCACCTCGACCTCGACCCCGCCGCGCCGGGCCACCTCGGCCATGCGCTCGTCCGGATCGACGCCCAGCACCTTGCGGCCGGCCGCCTGGAACTGCCGGGCCTCGATGCCTGTGCCGCAGCCGACGTCGAGCACGTCGGGCCCGGGGCAGGCGGCGACGATCCGCTCGACGAGGGCGCCGGGGTACGGGGGGCGGGCCCGGTCGTAACGTTCGGCGTCCGTGCCGAACGATTCCGCGATCCGCCTGGCCTGATGCGCCTGGGTGGCAGGGGGATCGGGTTGCTCGTGCGATGTAGTGGGCATGCGCCCACCATAGTGACCGCATGCCCACTAGACAAGCCGCCCTTGCAGCCTTACGCGCGTAAGGGATAGCGTTCATCGCCTGACCTTACAAGTGTAAGTCGTGATATGGGGGTATTCGCCATGAAGGCAGACAGGCTCGCGGGCGCACTGGGCATCGCCGGCATGGTCGCCGGCGTGCTGAGTGTCGTGCCCGTTCTGGAGGAGCCGGACTATCGCGCTCTCATTCCCGCGCACGAGGGCCAGATCATCATCGGCGCGATATTTCAGTTCGTCATGATCCCCGCCTATGTCGGCTTCGCGCTGTGCCTTTATCCGGCGTTACGGGCGGAGAGCGCGGCACTCGCCCCGGGTTTCCTGGGATTCAGGCTGATCGCGGCCACGTTCCACTTCACCGGGGTGATCCTGCTGCCCCTGTTCCTCGTGCCGGGCCAGGAGCACGCGGCCGGCTTGGAGCTGCTGAGAACGGCCCGCGACCTGGTGAATCACGTCGCGCTGATCCTCGCGCTCGGCCTCGGGGACCTCCTGCTGTTCGCCATGCTCCACCGGTCGCGGCTCGTCCCGCGCTGGCTGTCCGCCTGGGGATTCCTCGGGACCGGAGCAGCCATGCTGGCGAGCCTCCTGGTGCTCTCCCGGGTGACCGGCGTCGTCACGCCGCTCTACCTGACCATGAACGCGCCACTGGCCCTGCAGAGCCTCGTCCTGGCGATCCGGCTGCTGACCAGAGGCCTGACGCGCGGCGCCTCGCGATGACTACCCTGACCGCCATGGGAGACAGTGAGGCGACGCTGCGGCTGGACGACGTGACCACGGCACTGGAGACCACGCTCACCGCCCTGAGCGCTTCGGGGAGAACCCCGGAGTACCGCGTGGGCGGCACGAGCGCCGCCCTGCTGCAGGGCGTCGAGCTCCCCGTCGGCGACGTCGACCTCCTGGCGGCCCGGCGCGAGGACGTGCACCTGGTCGCCGCCGCCCTGTCCGCCTTCCCCTGCCTGTACGCGGCCTCCTGGCTCCCCGAGAGCGCGCAGTACTTCGCCAGGTACGACGTGAACGGCGTCCAGGTCGAGATCAGCACCGTCGAGCGGGAGACCGACTCCGACGGGTTGGAGTGCGTCGGCAGCGGCCCGTGGCGGCACTACGTCCTGATCGCGTGCGGCCCGCACCGCGTCCCCGTGGTCCGCCTGGAGCTGCGGCTGGCCACCGAGCTCCTGCGCGACCGCCCCGACCGGTACGAACCCCTCCTCGACCACCTGGCGGCACGTGGCTTCGACGAGGCCCTGCTCGACAGGGCCATGACCGCCAACGGCCTACCGGCGGAGCGCCGCCGCATGGTCGCCGACCGGCTCGCCCAGTCCTTGTGAGGCGGGACGGTAACCCAGCCGGCCACGCGTCGCGACGAGCACCAGGAAGGCCGCCGTGGTGCCCGCGAGCAGGGTGACCTGGCTCGACTGATCAGGGGTGGCGATCGACGGGAACATGTCCGAGTACGCGATCGACATGAAGTTGTTGACGCTGACGTGCAGCAGCATGATCAGTGGCAGGCTCTGCCCGGTCCGGTTGAACACCCAGGTGACGACCACGCTGAAGGTGCAGGTGAAGGCGAGGAACATGCCGACCCGCTCCCAGGTGACGTCCGGCCACCCGCCCCACTCGCTCAGGAACAGCGGCAGGTGCCACACACCCCACAGCGGGCCGAGGACGGCGGTGGCGCCGAGCGGGCCGAGCCTGCGCTGCATGCGGGCCAGCGCGAAGTCGCGCCAGCCGGGCTCCTCGGCCAGCCCGGTGGTGAGCATCTGGATCAGCAGCCCGGGCACGTACGCCACCAGCACGGCGACGGGCGGCATGCGGACGTCCCCCTCGCTCACCGCGACGCCGGTGACGATGATGGCGGCGGGGACGCCGAGGGCGGTCACGACGTACCAGACCCAGCCGACCCGCCACTTGGTCATCCGCCCGATCCACTGGCGGATGACCGCCTTCCCGTCGGTGATCCTGGTCACGACGTAGGCGGCGAAGATGGGGCCGAGGTAGGCGCCGGGGAGGACGCCGAGGAACTGGGTGGTGCCGAGCAGGGCAGGAAAGCCGAAGTCCAGGATTCCGAGGCCGTTGGCCGACAGGATGTACGGTAACCAGGCGACCCAGCTCAGCAGGTTCGCCATGAGGAAGAAGCTGACCAGGGGGCGGCGGCGGATGAATCCCCGCAACCCGGCCTGATCGGGATGGTGCTCGGTGACCGGCCGGCTGTGCGCTGTCATGTGTGGGTTCCTTGGGGGAGCGCTTGTCTGACGGCGACCAGCACATCAGCGCGGGGCCGTCAGTGTCGTTCCCGCCTGCGCCCCAAGGAAGGTACAGCCAGGGGTACCAGCGTCAGAGCTTCACGAGTTTGGCGTACGGTGAGGCGATTCGATAGGTGGCAGCGCCGAAATCGATGAGAACAGCCTCATCCTGATCGACCGCGAGAACCCGCCCGAGGCCGTATTTGTCATGACTCACCCGGTCTCCGGCGGCAAACTGCTCGACAGGCTCGGGAGGTATTTCCGGGGTGTTGAAGGGGCTGCCAGGCGGGCGTCGCCGAGCGGCCGGCGCAGTACGTCTCATTCTGCAAGTATGCGCCCCGGCGGCGAATAAATCGACCCCGATGGGAAATGTGCCGGGATTCCCTCGGCCCGCATCCGGGCGGCCGGGCCGGGCGCGCGGGGTCCCGCACGCGGGGGACGGGCCCGACGGCCGTCCCGTTCCTGCTCGGTGGCGGGCTGGTGGTGGGGCGACTCCGGGCCCGCGCTCAAGCGCGGGCCCGGGATCGTTACGTGCCAGGTCAGGCGGCGACGATGTTCTCCGCCTGCGGGCCCTTCTGGCCCTGAACGACGTCGAAGGACACCTTCTGTCCCTCGGTCAGCTCACGGTAGCCGCCGTTGGCGACGATGTTGGAGTAGTGGGCGAAGACGTCGGCGCCGCCGCCGTCCTGCGCGATGAAGCCGAAGCCCTTTTCCGAGTTGAACCACTTGACGGTGCCGGTGGCCATGTCGATCTCCTTCAGACAGTGCCGGGAAAACTGGAGAATTCACACCTCGTGAATCTCGTGCCGCCGCGATGAGCCCATCCGGAAAAGCCGGAAAACAGAAACGCGCCTGTAGATCCATCTAACAGGCGCGCATAAAGTCTTTATGGGTACCATAACTGCAACGCACATCAGGCTAGCACACTTTCCGGTGAGCCCCGCGCCGGAAAATCCGTGTCGCCGCCATGCCGGCTCACTCCCCCGCCCCCGGAGACCCGGCCGCCGGCGGGAGGGCCGTGGCGATGCAGTCGAGGACGCGCCGGAGCCCGTACCGGAACTGTTCGTCGCGGCTCAGATGCGGCTGGCGCGCCTCCATCACGATCTTGGTGAAGATCGGGTAGCTCCCGCTCTTCACCAGCTGGTCCACGTACGGGCCGCTCCGCGCCATCCACTCCGACTCGCTGAGCCCGCTGCGGCGGATCTCCCTCGCCGAGCCGATCTCCTCGCGGACGGAGCCCTCGACGTAGCTGTTCAGCATGGCGATGAGGCCGAGGTTCTCGTCGATCGGGACGAGGGCGTCGAGCACCCCCATCAGCCGTTCGATCAGGAGCAGCTGGCTGGGGCCGAAACCGGGCAGTGACCGCTGCACGGCGGAGATCCACGGGTGCCTCAGCCACATGGCCCGCAGCCCGCCGGCGTAGCGGGTCAGGTCGGCGCGCCAGTCGCCCGAGGGCATGCCCGTGACGTCGATCTCGCCCATCACCCGGTCGGCCATGAGCTCGACCAGGTCGTCGCGGCTCGGGACGTACCGGTAGAGCGACATCGCGCCCGCGCCGATCTCGGCGGCGATCCGCCGCATGGTGGCGGCCTCCAGCCCTTCGGCGTCGGCGATCCGGATCGCCGTCTCGGTGATCTGCGCGCGGCTGTAGACCGGCTTCGGCCCGCGGGCGGGGCGCTCGGGCCGCATCCAGATGCTCACGTACTCGGCGTCGGTCACCGGTCCACCTCCTTGTTGCGTACATCGTACCCAGTGCCTTAGCGTGGCCGCCATAACCGCGTACGACGTACTCAGTGGAGGGGTCATGCCTGATCCGATCGTGGTCGCCGAAGGGCTGCACAAGTCCTTCGGCGACACCCACGCCCTGCGGGGCCTGGACCTGAACGTCCCGAAAGGGACGGTCTGCGGCGTGCTCGGGCCGAACGGCGCGGGAAAGACGACCGCGGTGCGCATCCTGGCGACCCTCTCCGACCCCGACGCCGGGCACGCCCGCATCGCCGGATACGACGTCGTCCGCGAGGCGGGCGAGGTGCGGAGACGCATCGGGCTCGCCGGCCAGTACGCCGCCGTGGACGAGAAGCTCACAGGCCGCGGCAACCTGCGCCTGTTCGGGCGCCTCTCCCACCTGCCCCGGCGCCAGGCGCACCGGCGGGCCGAGGAACTGCTCGAACGCTTCGGCCTGATGGACGCCGCCGACCGCCGGGTCTCCGGCTACTCCGGCGGCATGCGGCGCCGCCTCGACCTGATCACCAGCCTCATCCTCCGCCCCGACGTGCTCTTCCTGGACGAGCCCACCACCGGCCTGGACCCGCGCAGCCGCGGCGAGATCTGGGCCAACGTCCGCGAGCTGGTGGCGGACGGCACCACGGTGCTGCTCACCACGCAGTACCTGGACGAGGCCGACCACCTGGCCGACGACATCGCCGTCGTCGACCACGGGCGGGTGATCGCCACGGGCACCCCCGACGAGCTGAAGGCCACGATCGGCGACCGCCTCGACGTCGTGCTCGAAGACCCCGAGGCCCTGGGCCGGGCGGCGACCGTGCTGAAGGCCCTGGCCGGGGCCGATCCCACGACGACCGGCGCCGACCGGCTCAGCGTCGCCCTGCCGGGCGGCGGCCTCCGGCTCGCCGGCATCGTGCGCGAGCTCGACCGCGCCGGGGTCGCCGCGGCCGACGTCCGGCTGCGCCGCCCCACCCTCGACGAGGTGTTCCTGCGCCTCACCGACCGCAAGGAGCCCGTACGATGACCGCACTCACGACCCCGCTGAGCCGCCTGCGGTGGACGTTCACCGACGGGCTGACCCTGGTCGGCCGCGAGCTGGGACGCCTGCGGCACGACCCCGGCGAACTCGTCGCGGCGCTGATCTTCCCCGCCGTGATGGTGGTCCTGTTCGGGTACGTCTTCGGCAGCGCGATCCGGGTGCCGGGCGGCGGCGACTACCGCGAGTACCTCATGCCCGGCCTGTTCGCGATGGTGACGTTCTCCGCGTGGCTCGGGGTCATGACCCGGATGGCCACCGACGCCTCCCGGGGCGTGATGGACAGGTTCCGCTCCATGCCGATGGCGCGCCTGGCGGTGCCGTTCGGGCAGACCGGCGCGGACCTGCTGACCGGCCTGCTGATGCTGGCCATCATGGTGGTCACGGGCCTGCTGGTGGGCTGGCAGCCGCACCGCGGCCTGCTTCCGGCGGCCCAGGCGTTCCTGCTGGTGATCGTGCTGCGGTACGCGCTGAGCTGGGTGGGCGTCTACGTGGGCCTGGCGGTGAGGAACGAGCAGGTCGCCGACGCGATGGTGCCGCTGGGCCTGCCGTTCACGATGGTGTCGAACGCGTTCGTCCCGACCGGCGGCATGCCGGCCTGGCTGCGCTTCCTGGCCGACTGGAACCCGGTGAGCGCCCTCACCGCCGCCTCGCGGGAGCTGTTCGGCAACCCGGGCGCCCCGTCCGGAGACGTGGCGTGGCCGCTCGCGCATCCGGTGGCCGCCGTCCTGCTCTGGTCGGCCGCGCTGCTGGCGATCTTCGTCCCGCTGTCGCTCCGCGCCTACATACGCAGAGGACGCTCTTGAACGGCCGCGCGCGCAGACCAGAGCCTTCGTTGGACAGCGCGGCTGTAGCGTCACGTGCAGAGCTGTTCGAGAAAGGACACGTGATGGCTGGACGATCACAGGGTCGTTCTCGGTCCAGGTCTACTACTCGGGCGGCAAGCCGCGAATCCACTGAAAGGTCTCGGCGGCGTGGGGTGAGGCCGCGCAGGGAGAGGCCGACCAGGGCGGGGGTGCGGGCACCCTGGCAGCGCTGCGTGAGCGCCCAGGCGCGGGTCTCGGCGCCGGTGGCTCTGCGCGGCTCGCCCGACTCCACGAAGCGGGCGGCCGCCCGGGCGGCCGACTCGGCGGCGTAGAGGAGGAAGCCGAGCCGGGTGAACGACTCCGAGACGGAGAGGAGCTCGCCCGCCGTGCGCGCGGCCGCGTGCCGGGCGAACAGCGGCGCGAGCACGCCGTCCACGGGCAGCGCGGCCAGCCGGTCCGCGACCAGGTCGGGGCGGCCGAGCCGGACGACGTCGTGGAGCGCGAAGAGCGTGAACATCATGTACGGCGACTCCGCGACCTCCAGTGCCCGCTCGATCGCCCCCTGAACGTCGCCCCGCGCCGCCAGCGTCCAGGCCCCGGCGAGGTCCAGCGGCAGGTCCGTCGGCGGCCCCGTGGACAACGCCAGGCCGGACGCGCGCCCGAGCACGGACTCGGCGGCCCCGGCGTCGCCGCGCAGGGCGTGGGCGTGCGCGATCTCGCCCAGTTCGCCACGAACATCCCCTCGCGAGTGATGATCCCGCCGCTCCTGGACGAGCAGGTCTGGCGGCACCCGCTCATCACCCCGCATGCGGACGAAAGACTCAGAGAGGACATCTGCTTCCTGGCGGGCCAGATCAACCCGATCCTGGACGCTTTGGAGCGGCTCCCGCACACCGGCGTCCACGGCGACGCGAGCCCGCAGAACCTGCTCGTGCCCGCCGACGGCTCGGCGGAGTTCGTCGCCGTGGACTGGAGCTGGAACTCGCCGGGCGCCATCGGGTTCGACCTCGGCCAGCTGCTCGTCGGGCGGGCCCACGACGGCCTGCTGCCGGCGGCGGACCTGCCCGCCGTGCACGAGGCCATCACCGACGGCTACGGCAGCGTGATGAAGCACGACGGGTACGCCGGCGCGCTGGTCCTGCGCAGCCTGTGGACGGCGATCCCCGTCCACAGGCTCACCGGCGAGGCGGACGACGAGCTGCGCGCCTTCTTCGCCAACCGGGTGGCGCTGGCCCGCTACCTGGCCGGGCTCGGGCGATCGCTCGACCTCTGACGCGTCACGGGCTACTTCGGCAGGCCGGCGCGGATGACGAGGGCGTCGTGGTCGGTGTACGTGGTCTGCTCCAGCTCCAGCGCCGGAGCCGTCAGGTTGCCGTAGGCGTGCTGGATGCCGGGCGCCTGGGTGGCGTCCGCGTCGGTCAGCGTCCAGTGGCCCTGCGGGGCGCACGAGGAGCGGCGGTTGACGTCACCGGCGAAGACCGTCGGCCGGCCGCGGGCGGCGAGCACCTGGGCGAGCTCGGCGCACTGGGTCGAGTTGGTGCTGCCGGCGGCCTCGCCGTCGGTGGACAGGTGGCTGGTGCACACGTCCACCCCGCGGGCGGTCGTCACGCAGAGCCAGCGCCGCTGCTCCACACCGCTGAACCTGGAGTACGGCGCGTCCTCTGCGGCGCGGATCGCCTCCTTGGTCAGCACGGCGTTGCCGAACTCGCCCCGTCCGCCCGGCGACTTGCAGGCCAGCGGGGCGCCGTTGTAGACGACCGTGGCGAACCGGTAGTGGTAGCCGGTGCGCTCGGCGATCTCGGCCACGTCGCCGCTGCACGCCTCGTTGAGGGTGACCGCGTTGACGTCGTTGGCCTGGATGCGCTCCACGACCTCGTCGACGATCTTCGGATACTGGGTCCGGGGATAGCAACCGGCGTACCCGCTCAGGCAGACGTTCATGTGGAGCACCGAGTACGGAGGGCGGGCGCCCCGCGACGCCGGGTCGTCGGGCGGCGTCACGGTGGAGGCCAGCGCGATGCCGGGGAACGACAGCAGCCCGGCCGCCATCAGGCCGCCGATCACCAGAGTACGCAGACGTGTCAGGGAAAATCGGATCACGGCGCTCAAGTGTGCTGGTCTGCCATCGAACCGGACAGACCGCGCGAAAAGAGTTCACTCCCTTCTCACGCGGTCGTCACCGGCAACCGTGGGCTACCCGGCCGCCACGCCTCAGCTCAGGGGTAGAGCGTGTAGGTCTTGGTGTTGTTGCACACGATCGTGCTCGGGAGGCAGCGCTTGGCCCTGATCGTGATCCGGTCGAGGTTGGTGCGGGTCGTGGACCACTTGAAGCTCTTGTGGCCCTTGTTCCGGCCGGCCTCCTTGTACTCGCCGTAGATTTCGTCGCCGTTGCTCTTCTTGAAGGAGACCTCGACCACGGTCGTCCAGACGTCGTTCTTGGTGTCCGTCACGCTGCCGCGCGCCTCGCCGTAGCCGTTGGTGCAGAGCTTCAGTACGTAGCTGACGAAGCCGTCCTTGGTGTTCAGCTTGCTCCACTTGTCCTTGCAGCCGGCCGAAGAGACGGCGGCGGTGGCGGTGGAGGCCGTGGCGGTGCCGGCCGGCGCGAGTACGGCGAAGGCCGCAGAGACCCCGACAACAGTGGCGAGCATCTTCGAGGGGGAGAGCTTCCGCATGAAATTCGATCCTTGTCGTCAACCAGAACGTCGCGGGTGCTCCGCCTGTGGCCGGAGCACCCGCGAAGAACGTTAAGGACCGGCGGTATGGCAGTGGTATGTCCGCGCCAAGCCGCTCAGGACGGTACGCACACCTTCTGGAAGGGCTCGCCGGGCAGGTACTGCTCCCACTCCCCGGCGCTGAGCGTACGGCCGGCGCGGGCGCAGGCGGCGGCCACCAGGTCCGCGGGTTCGGCCACGCCCCACACCCGGAAGGTGTCGTCATCGTTCACCGTGGCCAGCACACCGTCGCCGAACTCCACCTGCGAGACCCTGCTACGGCCAGGAAGAGCGGCGCCGACCTGCTCGTGCGTGGCCACGTCCCACAGCCGGACGCTCTTGTCGTCGCTCGCGGTGGCGAGGGTGCCGCCGTCTGCGCTGAAGGCCACCGCGGTGATCACGCCGGAGTGCCCGCCCAGGTCCCGGCCGAGCTGCTTGCGGGAGGCCAGGTCGATCAGCCGCGTTCCCGCGTTGCCGGCCACGGCCAGGGTCCTGACGTCGGGGGAGAAGGCGACGCCCTTCGCCCTGCTGATGGGCGGGCCGGCCTCGACCTGGGTGGACAGCTCCCAAAGCTGGGCGTTCTCCCCGATGTCCACCGCGGTCAGGTATCTGCCGTCGGGGCTGATGACCAGCTGCGCGATGTTCTCGGGGCGGACGATCCGGCCGGTCCGGCGATGGGTGCGCGCGTCGAAGAGCCATATCTCGGGCTTCGCATCGGTCTGCGGGTCCGGTGTGAGGGCGATGGCGAGGATCCGGCCGTCCGGGCTGTAGGCCGCCGGCCCGATGACGTGGCGGGGGGTTCGCACCGAGCTCACCTGGCGCCGGCCGGCGACGTCCCACCAGGTCAGCTCGGACTCCAGGCCGATCGCCAGCGTGCCACCGTCCGGGCTGCCCACCGCGGTGTTGATGGGCCGCCCCGGCCTGATGGTGAGGATCGGCGTTCGCGAGCCGAGGTCCCAGAGCCTGACCTGCCGCGCGTCGGAGGCCAGGAGGCTGCGCCGATCGCCGCTGAACGTCGCCGCACGCGCGGTGGTGCCCGCCGTGGGCAGGGGAGCTCCCAGCTGCCGGTGTGTGAACGGGCTCCACAGCCGCAGCCCGTCGAAGCCGCCGGCGGCCAGCAGTTTCCCGTCGGGGCTGAAGGCCACGCTGTACAGGCCGATCGTGTGACCGGCGAGACGGGGACCGAGCTCCTGGCGCGTGGCCAGGTCCCACAGCCGGGCCCGGCCGCCGTCGCTCGTGGTCGCCAGCACTGAGCCGTCCGGGCTGAACGCCACGCGGATGCCGCCGATCTGCCTGTTCATGAGCGGCTTGCCGATGGGCCGCCACGTGGCGACGTCCCACAGGCGCAACGCGTGGCTGCTGGTGACCAGCCGCTTCCCGTCGGGACTGAAGGCGAGGTGGCTGATGCCGGCGGGGGAGAGATGCGCTTCGAGCGAGGCGACCTGCCTGCGCGAGGCCACGTCCCAGACCCGGGCCTCGGTCTCGCGGGAGGAGTGCGTCGCCAGCAGCCTCCCGTCCGGGCTGAAGGCGACGGCGCCGGCTCCGGGGAGCGCGTCACCGACCTGTGTGCGCGTGGCCACGTCCCACAGCCGCACCCTGTCGCCGCCGGTGGCCAGCAGCCTGCCGTCCGGGCTGAACGCCACGGTGCCGCCGCCCCGGAGCGGCTCGCCGACCTGCTCGTGCGTGGCGGCGTCCCAGATCCGTACGTCCTCGGCCGCCGCCGCGACGAGCCGGCCGTCGCCGCTGAACGCCACCTCGGTGACCATCTGCTTCTGGCCGGTCAGGGAGCCGGTCGGACGGTGGGTGACAGGGTCCTGGAGTGTCACGACGCCCTCGTCCCCGTTGGTCGCGAGGACCTTGCCGTCGGGGCTGAAGGCCAGCGCGAGCGCCGGGCCCGGCCTGGTGAAGACGGCGGGCCCGGCGAGCGCGTTACGGAGGCTGTGGCGGGCCTCCTTGGTCGGCGCGAGCCGCCAGGCGGTGACCGCGAGCAGGTGCCCGACCGTCGGTTCGGTGCCGACGAGCCGGACGCTCTGCGTCGCCAGCTGCCGGGACAACGCCTGCCGCTTCTGCGCCTCCGCCCGCTCCCGCTCCCTGTTGGCCTCGCCCGCGGCGGACACGGCCGAGACCGCGCCGGCGAGCGCGACGACGAGCAACGTGACCAGCGTGACCAGCGCGCCGCGCCGCACCTTCCTGGACCGGGCCAGCGCCCGGCGGCTGGAGTCGAGGAAGTCCCGCTCCAGCCTGGTGAGCGTCATGTGGCGGCGCTCGGAGACGGCCCAGCTCTCGACCGCCTGCAGCCGGCTGCCGCGCAGCAGGTCGCCGTCGCCGCGACCGTTGTCGTCCCAGTGTCGGGCGGCCTGGCCGAGCTGCCCGACGACCGCCAGCCCCGGTCTCTCCGCGCTCACCCAGCCGCGCAGGCGAGGCCACGCGCGCAGGACGGCGGGACGGGTCAGGACCATCTGGCCGTCGCGCTCGGAGAGCACGTAGGAGAACGCCCGGAGGATGGCCCGCAGGTCCTGCCCGCCGTACTCCAGCTCGGCCACGGGTACCGGGCGGGTCGTCTCCATGTCGTACTCGTCCAGGGTGAGCAGCCGCAGGAACACTCCGGGCACCAGTTGCCGCTGCTCCTCCGGGAGTGCGGTGTAGGCGTCCTCGGCGATCGTGCCCAGCCCCGGATCCAGGCCATCGTCCGAGGCGATCTGGCGCGCCCGCTCACTGCCCGCACGCAACAGCCCGGCCGCCTCGCCGTTCCCGCTGACCAGGGCGAGCAGCAGCTCCCGGGCCGTCGGCCGCGCCTGCGGCTCCTTGGCCAGCGCCGCCGCCACCAGCGGGCGCAGCGCCGGCGGCAACCCGCCCACGTCGGGTATGGCCGACAGGACCTGGTGGATCACCGCGGCGGCGTTGTCCCCGCCGAAGGCGTCCCTCCCCTGCGCGGCGAAGAGCATCACGGCGCCCCACGCGAACACGTCGCCCGGCGCGCCCGCCCGCCGCCCGCTGAACGACTCGGGCGGCATGTAGGCGGGCGTTCCGGCGACCAGCCCGGTGGACGTCACCGACATCTCCTCGGTACGCGCGATACCGAAGTCGATCACCCGGGGGCCGTCCGGGCCGAGCAGGACGTTGTCGGGCTTCAGATCGCGGTGGATCACCCCCGCCTCGTGAACGGCGGCCAGCGCGGTGGCGATCGCCGTGGCCAGCCGGTGCAGGTCGTCCCCCGCGAACGACCGCCCGTCCCGCACGGCCGCGCGCAGGCTGGGCCCGCTGACGTACTCGCTGACGATGTACGGCCGCGGGCCGGCCAGATCGGCGTCCAGCACCCGAGCGGTGCAGAAGGAGGCCACCCTACGCGCGGCCTCGACCTCCCGGGCGAACCGGTCCAGCTGCGTCCGGCCGCCGTCGGCGTGCAGGAGCTTGAGCGCCACCCGAGCGCCCTCACCGTCGTACGCCTCGTAGACGACGCCCTGGCCCCCCTGCCCCAGGCGGCCGGCCAGCCAGTAGCCGCCGATCGTGTGCGGATCCTCTCCCAGCAACGCTCTCATGATCGCTGGGACCCCCACCTGTGGCCAAGGGACCGGCCGCCCGGCCCTTGGCTGGGAGCTTTCGCAGGAATTGGCTGAGCGGACATCTCTCAGTGGTCGGCGACCGAGATCTTCACGCGGACGGAGCCGTCGTTGTCGCGCAGGCAACCGTCGGCGTCGTTGATGCGCAGCTGGAGGAAGCCCGCCTGGCGCGCCTCGATCAAGGCGCTGCCGCCGACCCTGTAGTGGTCGTTGTTGATCCTCGCGATCATCGAGCCGTGCGGGTGCCTGCTGAGGATCTTGCACGGCTGGTAGATCCTGCGGTCGATGTGCCTGGGGTAGCCGGCCGAGGACACGTAGGGGAACTCGCGGTAGTCGACCGTCCACCGGCCGCTGACGTAGTGGATCCGCACCATGTCACCCGGCTCGACGTATACGCCCGCGTTCTGCCAGCCGATCTCGGAGCTGATCCTCTTGCCTTTGCCGTAGTGCGTCGTGGCCGAGGCGGGCGAGGCGCCGGCGAGGACGCAACTGCCGGCGGTGAGGGTGGCGAAGAGCAGGGTGGCCAGCTTCGATTGCATTTAATGAATGCCTTTCCCGTCTATTTTTCAGGTTCGCCGTACATGTGGGTTGGATAGCGCCCGGGCGAGAAAGGTTCGCAGCCTTCCGATCTTTTTTCCGCCCCACTCAAAGCGCTCAACCGCACGGTCGCGAATCAGCTGGTCGTACGGGCCCGGCCGGGGGGTGCGTGGTGGCGGCCGGGCGGATCCGGCGCTGCTTCACCCGGTTGACAGGCCGAGGCGGGAGCGCAGCCGGTGGAAGATCCCACCGAGCTGAGCCACCTCGTCCGCGGTGAGCGCGTCGAGGACCAGGCGTCGTACGGTGCGCCCATGGCCCGGCGCGGCCTGCTCGATGGCCTCCCGTCCCGTCCCGGTGATGCGGACGAAGGCGCGGCGGCCGTCATCGGGGCAGCCCTGCCGAGACACCGGGTCGCGCTTCTCCATCCGGGTGACGCGGTGGGACACCCGGCTGCGCTCCCACCGCAACAGTGCCGCCAGGTCGGAGGTCCGGGTCCGTCCCTCGGGAGACTCGCTCGGTGCGACGAACGTCTGGTGGTCGGGGTTGGACAGCCCTGATTCGGCCCGCAGGTCGCGGTTGACGCTCGTCGTCGTTCAGTCACGGAATAGGGAGACGTCATGTAGGTGATGCATTCCCAAATCGTGGCGTTCATGGATTTCTTGAATCCAAGCACTTTGAGCTTGACGCTAGAAGGGCTCGCCGAAATCCGCAGTTCTTTTCTCGCCTGATTTCTGAAGGAAGTCCACCTGGCCGGCCACCCGGAAGATGGCCCGCACCCGAACCTCGCTTCCCATGCGGCCTCGACGGAGGACGTCGTCGCCCGGATCGTCCCTGAAACCAGAGGCTGACCGTTGGGCGTATGGCGGACGTCCAGGAGATCGCCGACATGGTCGCTCCGCTGGTCACCCGTTGTCACCGGGCCCGGTTTCCGATGCCGGGAATGGCCATTCATCCTGCCGACAGGACAGACTTGATGCCATGGCTCGGCACGGCATCGACTACAGCAGGCTCAAGGTCACATCCAGGCGGCAGAATCTCCCACCTGCGTACCCGGCGCGCCCATGAACGCGAATGGCACGACGCTCGCAGATTCGCCCGCCTCTACCGGCAGACACGGCTCGCCGCGATTCTGATCGGCGTTACCGCGACGATTGTCGTAGCACTCCTGCACACGTGGGGCGTGCTGTAGCCGCTTCCATGAGAAGAGCCAGGGGCGAAGAACGAAGGCTGGACGAGGAGGAGGACGTGCTGGAGCCGCCAGTCCCGCCCGGGCTGGGTTCGCCCAGCGCGCCGCAGCGGGCCCGGGCCGGCTTCCTGCGCCTGGACGTCGACCTGCTCGCGGCCGCCGCCGGGACCAGCCGGGCAGCGCAGCCCGTACAGCATGATCGGCAGGCATTGGCCGCCTGGATCGGCGCTCTGCCCGTCAAGCGCAAGGACGCGCTGCTGTTGCGGGTGGTCGAGAGGGCGGCGCGAAGGTCCGGTGGGAGCTGCTGCGTGAGTTCGGCGGCGGAAGCACCGGTCAGGAGGTGAGACGGGGCGGACGGTCACCGAACTGCTGGACGCCGCCGCCCGCCTCCGGGAACGGCACCAGGGCAAGCCCAGCCTCATCAAGCGACTCGACGATGCGGGCCTCACAGCCGAGTAACCAGCGATTCCATGCCTGGTGACCAGAGGTCCGCACCAGCGAGACTCACGGAGCCACACTGCCCGGCCAGCCAAGCAGTGCGCATGGTCAAGGGATGCCAACCATTGCACGGTTGCTCGTTTGAGGCTGGGCATCGCCTGCGGCCTCGGCCAGTTGCCAGCCGTTCTTCCGCTCCACCGGCGCCAGCAATCCGACCAGGTACGCCCGCGCCTGCCGACGCGGCTCCACCCGCCCGAAGCGGCCGGCCACCCGTGCGAACAGCTCATCCAGCCCGGCCGCCCACGACTGGAGATCCTCAGACGTCACCACATCCGACACGGATCCGACTAGAGATCACAAAACATGACTGTAGTACCAGCTAGTGGCTGGGGGGCGTGAGCCCGTAACGGGCCACGATGTCGTCCAGCCAGCCGGGATCGCCGTAGGTGATGCCGTACTTCTCCGCGAGCCCGGTGAACTCGGCGCTCCTGTGCAGGCTCGCGCCGGGGGCCGCGGCGGCGAGCAGTTCGCTGAGTTCGCGGAAGTAGTTCTCGAAGCCTCCCGGCGCGATGACCTCGATGATGCGGCCCGGCACTGTGCCCGCGTTCCACATGGCGTGCATCTGCCCGCGCGGCTTCGTGATGTAGCCGCCGGGTCCCAGGACGACCTCCTCGGCGTCGGAGCGGAAGCCGATCCGGCCTTCGAGCACGATGGAGTGCTCGTCCTCGCGCGTGTGGCGGTGCGGTGCGGTGATCGTGCCCACGGCGAACGGATGCTCCACGATGGCCACGTTGCCGTTGTTGTCACGACTGTTGATCTTGAAGACCGCTCCGAATCCGCCGATGGCGACCGGATCTCCGCCGCCGGGCTGCACCACTTTGACGGCCGGCGTGCTCATGGGGCCCTCCCGGAGCAGTTAAGTTGCATCACTAGCCGTAACTGTACGTGGAGGGCTCGTCCTGCACCGTGGGACCCCGCTGACGAGCGGCAGCCACAGCACGGTATCCGCGCGTGTCGTCGGAACGTTCAGTGTGACGTGTCAGCGGCCCGGTCCTGGACCGCGTCGGCTCCCCAACTGGCCAGCAATCGCAACGACTCCTCGGACGGCGATCCGGGCTCGGCGTGGTAGGTGCTCAGATACTGGTCCTGGTCGCCGGGGAGGGCGAGGGTTTCGTAGCGCAGGGTCAGCTGACCCACGAGCGGGTGCGTCAGACGCATGGTGCCGTGCGTCTTGTTCTTGACATCGTGGGCGGCCCACAGCTTGCGGAAATCCTCGTTCTTCATGGAGAGTTCGCCGATCAGTGACGCGAGCCGCGTGTCGTCCGGGTGCAGGCCAGCCCACAGTCGCAGCTGTCCCACCACGTCCCGGGCCTTGGTGTCCCAATCGGTGAAGAGCTTGCGGGACGCGGGATCGAGGAAGGTGATCCTGGCCCAGTTCCGGTCCTGCGGGGCCCTGGCCGTCCAGTCTCCGAAGACGGCGCAGGCGGTCTGATTCCATGCCAGCACGTCGGATCGGCGGCCCCACACGTACGCCGGGATTCCTTCCATGGCTGCCAGGAGTTCCCGTACCTCGGGTCTGACCTGCTGGCGCAGGGGGACCTCCGGGTGTCGTCTGGGCTGGGCCAGGCGCAGAAGGTGGGCGTGCTCGGCGTCGGACAGTCCGAGTACGCGGGAGATCGCGTCCACCACCTCGCGTGAGACATTGCGGGCGTTCCCTTGCTCGAAGCGCGTGTAGTACGCCGCCGAGACTCCGGCGAGCTGTGCCACTTCCTCGCGCCGCAGGCCCGGGACGCGGCGCCGTCGGCTGTAGTCGGGGAGTCCGACGTCGGCCGGCCTGAGGCGATCACGGCGGGTTCGCAGGAACTCGCTCAGTTCGGCGCGCGGGTCAAGATTTTCGTGCTTTTGAGCTTCTGCTTCCGGGGCCCGCTTCGCAGCCTCCGGAAGGCCGGTATGGACGGCGCGGTGGGTTGCCATATTTCAAGTATCGCTCGGTTTATGCAGCTCAGCCTGTCCCTGTCAGTGGTAGCTCCGCGGGACGTGGACGACGTGGGTGTCTGGCTAACCCCGGGCGCTCGATGGACTCTCGAATCGTCCTGATCGCTGGCTTCGCCCCTCATCAGGCACCCCGCGCCCGGAAGGGCTCCCTATACCGCACCTTGGAACACCACCATGATCGACACCTTCCCGACAGTCCGGGCGACCGCGCGGCGGAACCGCCTCCCGGTCAAGGCCCTGCTTGGCCTCTTCCCGGCCGGGTTCACCGCTTCTGGGTGCCATCCCGCCGGCTCGGGTGACGGCCACCTGGGCGGTCCTCTCCTGCTCGTCGCCGCGGCCACCGTCATCAGCGGCAAGAAGCACGCCTTCCCCACGAACCGCTGATCCGCGCAAAGGTCCACTAGCAGACCAATAATGAAGGGCACGAAGAATGAGCACCACCGATCTGACGCCCGGCCGCCGCACGCGTACCGGACACTGCCTGTGCGGCTCGATCGGCTACCGGTTCGACGCCGAACCTGAGGCCGTCGTCCTGTGCCACTGCGGCCACTGCCAGCGCAACACCGGTTCCGCGTTCTCGGTGAACGTCCTGGTAGCACGCAACGCCCTGGATATTCAGGGCACGCCCAAGTCGTACCAGACCATCGGCGCGGAGAACGGCCATCTGCGCGACCGGCTCTTCTGCGGGGAGTGCGGCACTCCGATTTTCACCGTCATGCATGAACGGCCCGCTCTCGTCATCGTCAAGGCAGGCACCCTCGACGACACCGAGGGCCTGGAACCGTCCGCCGAAGTGTGGCTGCGCCGCGCACAGGACTGGATCGAGCCGGCCGGGCACCGCGCGCGGTTCGACGGCGACGCGAAGTAGCGCAGGACCTCAGCCACACGACCACACCAGAGAGTGAGCACACTATGAGCTTTCAGACGATCAATCCGGCCACCGGCGAACTCGTAAGGGAGTTCCCGCTCCAGTCGGATGCTGAGGTGTTCGCGGCGCTGGACACCGCCGACCGGCTCTACCGCGAGGACTGGAAGTTCAGGCCGATCGCGCAGCGGGCCCGCATCGTCGCCCGCGCCGCCGAGATCCTGCGGGACAAGCGGGACGAGTACGTGGAGTACCTGACCCTGGAAATGGGGAAGGTCACCCGCCTGGGCTACTTCGAGGTCGATCTCGTCGCCGACATCCTCGACTACTACGCCGAGCACGGGGAGGAGTTCCTCGCCGAGCGGCCACTGCCCGGCGAGCCGGGCGCGAAGCTGATCAACGAACCCATCGGCGTCATCCTGGCGATCGAGCCGTGGAACTTCCCCTACTACCAGCTCGCCCGCGTCGCCGCGTCCCAGCTGGTAGCGGGCAACGTCGTCCTGGTGAAGCACGCCGAGAGCGTCCCGCAGTGCGCCCTGGCCTTCGCCCGGCTCTTCGAGGAGGCGGGCGCGCCGCAAGGCGCCTACACGAACCTCTTCTGCGGCGTCGACCAGATCGCCAAGCTGGTCGACGACTTCCGGGTGCGCGGCGTCACCCTGACCGGTAGCGAGCGGGCCGGAGCCGCCGTCGGCGAACGCGCTGGCCGCAACCTCAAGAAGGCCGTCCTGGAGCTGGGCGGCAGCGACCCGGCCCTGATCCTGGAAGGCGCGCCCCTGGAGCACGCGGTCGAGCAGGTCGTTATGGGCCGCACGTACAACTCGGGCCAGGGCTGCGTCAACATCAAGCGGGTGATCGTGGTCGGCAGAGAACGAGGCGAGCAGATGCTGGCCGCGCTCCAGGACCGCTTCGCCGAGATCAAGGTGGGCGACCCCAAGGAAGCGGACACCCAGGTCGGCCCCCTGTCCAGCGAACGCGCCCTGGAGGGACTGCTCCGGCAGATCCAGGAAGCCAGGAACGCGGGCGCGCGCATCGTCCACGGCGGCAACCGCGTCGACCGCCCCGGCTTCTTCCTCGAACCGACGATCATCACCGACATTACCGAGGACAACCCGCTCTACCACGAGGAAGCCTTCGGCCCTGTGCTGTCCTTCTACGTCGTGGACACTGAGGAGGAAGCGATCCGGCTGGCCAACGCCACCAGGTTCGGGCTGGGCAGCTACGTCTTCGACGCCGATGTCGAGCACGCCCAGCAGGTGGCCACCCGCATCGAAGCGGGCATGGTGTACATCAATTCCTGCTTCGCCGACTCGCCGAGCCTGCCCTTCGGGGGCGTCAAGAACTCCGGGTTCGGTCGCGAGCTGGCCGAACTGGGGATCGGCGAGTTCCTCAACCGCAAGCTGGTGAAGATCCCACAATAGAGCAAGCGCAAGGCGCGCCGGTTTGGAGTCTCGGCGGGTGAACCGGACGAGTGCCGCAGGCGCGGCGCACGTAACCGGCTGCTGCGGGAGCTTCCCCTGCTCGGCTCCCGCACCAGCCGCCGAGATCACCAGCCCAAGTCCAGCGGCTTCGGGGGAGCCGTTGAAGCCGGCCGCGTGCGCCTGGGAGACCGGCTCGCGTTCTGGGTGATGGTCGTCTGGCTCAGCCGGATGGCCCACCACGCCATGTCCAGCGAGCCGGATCTTCCTCCTCGCCTCCGCAAGGCTGAAGGAAGGCCGTGACCACCCGCAGATGCGGCAGGCGAGAGGTGCCTTTCCGGCTGGCCACGGCCCCCGGCCGGCTGTTCGCCTACGCCGTGCAGGGCGTTGCGTCAGAGTCCGGGGCCGGTCCGGTGTTGGCGTAGCCGTTCTTCCAGAACAGCTTCGTCGCCTCGTCCACCGCCCTGTCGAAGTCGAATGCGATTTTCCCGGTCATGGAGACAACGGTTGGAGTTCTCATGTCTGCTTTCACGTTCACCGCAGCTGCGGCGCTCGATCTGCCGCCCGCGACCGAACAGGTCACTCCGTTCGAGGTACACGTCCCGCAGGGGGCGATCGACGACCTGAAGTTGCGCCTGCGCCTCATCCGCTGGCCTGATCGCGAGCTCGTCGACGACTGGACCCAGGAAGTGCCGCTCCATGCCGCGCAGGAACTCGTCGACTACTGGCTGCACGAGTACGACTGGCGCACGTTCGAGACCCGCCTGAACGGTTACTCGCAGTTCCGCACGAAGATCGATGGCGTCGGCGTCTACTTCATCCACGCCCGTTCGAAGCACGAAAATGCCATGCCGATCCTGCTGACGCACGGCTGGCCCGGCTCGGTCATCGAGTTCCTGAACGTCATCGACCGTCTCACCGACCCGGAGCGCTTCGGCGGCAAGGCTGAGGACGCCTTCCACCTCGTGATCCCGGCGATCCCCGGCTACGGCTTCTCCGACAAGCCGCGCGAGACCGGCTGGAACCCCGCTCGCCTTGCGGCGGCGTGGACCGTACTCATGAAGCGCCTTGGCTACGAGCGCTGGGTCGCCCAGGGCGGTGACTGGGGATCGGCGATCACCACGACACTGGCCGCCCAGGCGCCCGAAGGGCTGCTCGCAGCGCACGTGAACCTGCCGATGGTCGTCCCAGGCCACCGCCACGGTGGCCAGGCAGACGCTGAATTACACCAGGGACGCGGACGGTGAGCTCGGCTACGGCGTGCCACCGACCCCGCCGTGATTACCGGCTGAGGATCAGGCGCCAACTTCTCCGGTACCCGAGCCACCGGCAGCCACGTCAGTCTCGACCAAGTGGCGTTCTGCGTCACCAGCCGCAGGCAACGCTCGAGTCTCAGCACGGATGATGCCGACGTTGGCGGGGGGGCATGCGCAGCACAGCCACACGTGTGCTAGATTGATCGTAGTTGCAGTTGTGGTACCCATAAAGACTTGTGTGCACCTGACGGTATGTGGCCTCAGGTGCATTTTTGTTTTCCGGTCATCTCCGGGTGTGGTCCTATCGCGGCGACGCGGGATCCGTTAGATGCGGATTTCGGTTTTGCACCCATCAAAGGAGATCAAACATGGCTTCTGGCACCGTGAAGTGGTTCAACGCGGAAAAGGGCTTCGGCTTCATCGAGCAGGACGGCGGCGGCGCCGACGTCTTCGCCCACTACTCCAACATCGTCGCCAACGGCGGCTACCGTGAGCTGCGCGAGGGCCAGAAGGTGGCCTTCGACGTCACGCAGGGCCAGAAGGGCCCGCAGGCCGAGAACATCGTTCCCGCCTGACACTGACACACCACGTAGCCGGGGCCCGCGCCGCAGGGCGCGCCCCCGGCACGTTGCTTTTTTTGTGGCATCCATCGTGCCGTGCCCTCACAACCCGAGAAGCGCAGCGTGGCTGTTCTTCCGCCGCGCACCGGATGCACCACCGATGGCCCCGGTTCGGGCACAGGCCCGCTCCAGTCCTATGGCGCGGCATCACAGCCGCGTTCTTCCCGGCGAAAGCCGACCATTTCGACGTACGAGTCCAGGCGGTTTTCCGCCGGTTCGACTCGTCTTTTCTTCGGCTCGTGCTCGCTGTTCTTGTGCCGCTCATCGCACCGAGGATCACCTGACACGTGCCGCATCGAGGAAGGTTCTGCATGAACCATGCGACTCGCGCGCACGATCGCAACTCTTCGCCCCGTACGGGCGGCTCCGCCCGAAGCAGGGGCGGCCGATTCGGCTCTCCGGCCAAGGGCCGTTCAGGCCCCTCCAGCCGGTCCGGCAACGGGCGGCGTCCCGCAGCGCTCCAGGGAGAGTTCGCGCTGCCGGTCACCGTCACCCCGGCCCTCCCGGCAGCCGCGACCTTCGCTGAGCTGGGCATGCCGCCCGCGCTGCTGAAGGTGCTCACCGGCCTGGGCTTGAACGAACCGTTCCCGATCCAGGCGGCCACGCTGCCGAATTCCCTGGCCGGCCGGGACGTCTTGGGGCGGGGGCGCACCGGGTCGGGCAAGACGCTCGCCTTCGGCCTGGCCCTGCTCGTCCGCACCTCCGGACAGCGGGCGCAATCGCGGCGACCGCTTGCCCTGATCCTCGTCCCCACCAGGGAATTGGCCCAGCAGGTCACCGATGCGCTCACGCCGTACGCCCAAGCATTGAAGCTGCGGCTGGCCACGGTCGTCGGCGGCATGTCGATCGGCCGCCAGGCCCAGGCGCTGCGCAACGGCGCGGAGGTCGTCGTCGCGACCCCGGGACGGCTCAGGGATCTCATCGAGCGTGGCGAGTGCCGCCTGGACCAGGTCGGCATCACCGTGCTGGATGAGGCCGACCAGATGGCCGACATGGGCTTCATGCCGCAGATCACTCACCTGCTCGACCAGGTGCGCCCAGGTGGCCAGCGGATGCTGTTCTCCGCCACTTTGGACCGCAACGTCGATCTGCTGGTCCGCCGCTATCTGAACGATCCGGTGGTCCATTCGGTCGACCCCTCGGCGGGCGCGGTCACCACGATGGAGCACCACGTGCTGCACGTCCAGGGCGCCGACAAGCAGGCCACCACTGTGGAGATCGCTGCTCGCGACGGCCGGGTGATCATGTTCCTGGACACCAAGCACGCTGTGGACCGGCTCACCGAACAGCTGCTGAACAGCGGAGTGCGCGCCGCCGCACTACACGGAGGCAAGTCCCAGCCCCAGCGCACCCGCACTCTCGACCAGTTCAAGAGCGGCCACGTCACGGTGCTGGTGGCGACCAACGTCGCGGCCCGCGGCATCCACGTCGACAACCTGGACCTCGTCGTCAACGTCGACCCGCCGAACGACCACAAGGACTACCTGCACCGCGGCGGCCGCACCGCCCGCGCCGGCGAGTCCGGCAGCGTCGTCACCCTGGTGCTGCCCAACCAGCGCCGTGACATGACCCGCTTGATGGCCGACGCCGGTATCGTCCCGCAGACCAGCGAGGTCCGGTCGGGCGAGGCCGAGTTGAGGCGTATCACGGGTGCCCAAGCTCCCTCAGGCATCCCCGTGACCATCACCGCACCGGTTGCCGGTCGTCGGTCGGGACGGAACGGCAGACGATTCCGGTAGCAGCGGATGGCCGCTCACCCAAGGCCAGGTAGTCGAGGCCCTTGAGCTGTCGGCAAGAGAGCTGGAGAGAGTGGCCGGGCGGTGGAGAAACCCGGCCCGATCTTGCGGATGGGTCGGCTGCCGGGCCAGCGAGGCACTTGCCGGTACATGGTGTTGAGGGTGACATCGCGGAGGTGGCGGGCGATGTCCCGGGATGGTCAGGACCTGTTGTCGCCGTCGTCTCGCGTGACCCAGGCGTGGGGTGAGGGCGATGGCATGCGTTCAAGATCCCGTGGTGTATCGGCGTTGCGGCTGCGCCGACGCGGTGACAGGCAAGCGGCTGGGAAACCGCTGCGCCCGGCTGGCGAATCCCGTCCACGGCAGCGGGGACTTCGCCGTCCAGGTGGCGGACGTGTCCGGACGGCGGCAGCGGCTGCGCTACTGGTTGTCGGTGGTTGAGCAGCGGATTCGGCCCACCACCTACAAGGCCTACCGTGACCACGTCCGGCTGTTCCTCATCCCGTACCTCGGCCTGATCCCGCTCCGCAGCTTGTCGAGGCGGCACGTCATGAGAATGTTCTCCGCTGTGGCCAGGCGCCGCACCCGCTACGGCAAGCCGATCAGCGCGGCCACCCTGGAAAGGATTCGCGCGACGCTGCGGGCCGCGCTGAACCGAAGCCGTCCGGAAGACGTAATCCGTGACAACCCGGCTCGCGGACTACGGCTACCATCGCCACGCCACGTCCATCCCATGGTGTGGACCCCACGGCGGGTGGCCGCGTGAAAGCGCACCGGTGAGCGTCCCGCCGTTGCGGTGTGAACGGTCGAGCAACTCACCGAGTTCCTCGCCTTCGTCCGTGACGACCGACTGTTGGCGCTGTGGTGGCTGATCGCTCTGCGCGGTCTGCGGCGCGCCGAGGTGGCCGGCCCGCGCTGGATCGACCTCGACACCGACCGGCGCGAACTCACCATCTCCTGCCAGCTCGTCCATACCGGCCTCAACTCCGATGTTCTCGCGTGAGAACGGCAGGGCAATTGATCCCAACTACCTCACTCACCGCTTCCACAAGCTGGTCATGGCCGGCGGCCTTCCCCCGGTGCGGCTGCACGACCTGAGGCATGGAGCCGCGACGCTGGCCCTGGCGGCAGGAGCGGATCTACGGGTGGTGCAGGGTTTGCTCGGGCATGCCATCATCGTGCTCACCGCTGACACGTACACGTCGGTGCTGCCGCAGCAGGATCACGACAGCGCCCGGGCCACCGCCCGGCTGGTCCTCAAGGCAGGTCGCAAGACCGCACGCAAGGTGAACAACGCCCGCACTGGTACGTGACTCGCATGTGTCCCACCGTGATTCACGATCAGACGACTCGACTACAGAATCTCGGGGAACCGCAGGTGAGAGTGGTAGGGCGCCCGGGGCTCGAACCCGGAACCTACGGATTAAAAGTCCGCAGCTCTGCCAATTGAGCTAACGCCCCTCGCACCAGCAAGGGTACAGAGATTACCGCCCTGTCCGCGACGCCTCCATCACCGGTAAGCCGCCATCCCCGTGAGCGCCTCCCCCAGCACCAGCGTGTGGATCTCCTGCGTACCCTCGTACGTCAGGACGCTCTCCAGGTTGTTCATGTGCCTGATCACAGGGTACTCCAGCGTGATCCCGTTCCCGCCCAAGATGGTGCGAGCCTGGCGGGCGATGTCCAGGGCGGCCCGCACGTTGGCCAGCTTGCCGAAGCTGATCTGCCGTGGCTCCAGCCGTCCGGCGTCCTTCAGCTCGCCGAGGTGCAGGGCCGTGAGGCCGGCCTGGGCCGTGCCGACGTACATCCAGGCGAGCTTCTCCTGCGTGAGCTGGAAGGAGCCGATCGGCTTGGAGAACTGGACGCGGGTCTTGGCGTAGTCGACGGCCGCCTCCAGGCAGGCGCGGGCGGCGCCGACGACGCCCCAGACGATGCCGTAGCGGGCTTCGGAGAGGCAGGAGAGGGGGCCGCGCAGGCCGGTGACGCCGGGGAGGACGGCGGAGGCGGGCAGGCGGACGTCGTCGAAGTACAGGGAGGAGGTGACCGAGGCCCTCAGGGAGAGCTTCTTGTGGATCTCAGGGGCGGAGAAGCCGGGGGTGGAGGTGGGGACGACGAAGCCGCGTACGCCGTCGTCGGTCTGCGCCCAGACGACGGCGACGTCGGCGATCGAGCCGTTGGTGATCCACATCTTGGAGCCGTTCAGGACCCAGTCGGTGCCGTCCTTCTTGGCGTACGTCCGCATGCCCGCGGGGTCCGAGCCGTGGTCGGGCTCGGTGAGGCCGAAGCAGCCGATGGCCTCGCCTGCGGCCATCCGGGGCAGCCATTCCTCCTTCTGCTCGTCGGAGCCGTACTTCCAGATGGGGAACATGGCCAGCGAGCCCTGCACGGACACGAAGGAGCGCAGGCCGGAGTCGCCGGCCTCCAGCTCGCGGCAGGCCACCCCGTACGACACCGCGTCCGTGCCCGCGCAGCCGTACCCTGTCAGGTGCATCCCCAGCAGGCCGAGCGAGCCGAGCGCGGGCGCGAGGTCGCGGGCGGGGAAGACGGCCTCTTCGAACCAGTCCCCTACGTGGGGCAGGACGCGGTCGGCGACGAAGGAGCTGACCGTGTCGCGGATGAGCCGCTGGTCAGGGTTGAGCTTGTCGTCCAGGCGCAGCAGGTCGTCCATGGCGGGTCCTCTCGTGCAAGGGGGACTACCAGGGTTCTACCAGGGGCAATCCTGATGTGCGAACACCGGGCCGCCGGGCAGTCTTGAGGCATGAGCGAATACAACGTCAAGAAGCTGCGTCGCACTCACAAGGGCCGGATCATCGCGGGTGTCTGCTCGGGTGTCGGCGAGTTCGTCGGGATCGACGCCAACCTGGTGCGGATCGCGCTGGCGATCGCGACGCTGTTCGGCGGGGCGGGTGTCGCGCTGTACGCGATCGGCTGGCTCCTCATGCCTGACGAGGAGCACGAGACCTCGATCGTCCAGGACATCATCAACAAGCAGCAGAACAAGGCCACCTCGACCGACTGGAGCGGCGAGCAGAAGCCGCAGCAGTGATCAGGCGGTGGCCTCGGCACGCATCGGGGCGGTCTTGTCACGGGACTCGGTCCAGACCAGGGCCAGCACGGCCGCGCTGATCACTCCGGCGATCCCCGCCAGCGCGACCACCGGTTCGGGGCCGAGTCTCTCCGCGGCGAACCCGCCCACCAGGATGCCGATGCCCTGCACGGCCATCAACCCCGACTGCACGAGGCCGAACGCCTGCGCGCGACGTTCGGCCGGTACGTACTGGACGAAGGCGGCGTTGGCCGCGAGCTGGTACGCCCCGCCGATCCCCGACAGCACCCACGCGGCCAGCACCACGGCCAGCGGCGGGCGCACCGCGGTGACGACGAGGGGCGCGCAGCTCAGCATGGCCATCCACCCCATGAGCCGCAGCCGCCGCGGCGGCGAGACGAACCTGCTGAACAGGAACGCCCCCACGACAGTCCCGGCGGGCATGGCCGCCATCAGCAGGCCGGTGATCACCGGTACGGGCAGCGTGCCGTCGGCGAGCCTGGCCGCGTACGGGGCCGCGATGCCCTCGGGCAGGATGTAGAACCCGCACAGCCAGGCGAACAGCACCAGCGTGCGCAGCTTCGGCGAGCCGAACACGAGCCGGGCGCCGCTCGCGGTCATCGACCACATGGAGGGCTTCGACGGGCCTCCGGACGCGGGCCGGCAGCGTACGCCCGAGACCAGGATCAGCGCCGATCCCAGGAACGTGGCGGCGTCGAGGGCGAGCGCGCGGTACGGGCCCATGGTCGCGATCAACGCTCCGCCGGTGGCGAAACCGAGCATCTGCACGGCCTGGTTGGTCATGTTCTGCAGGGCGGAGCCGAGGACGTACGCGTCGCCCTGCAGCACCTCGGGAAGCAGCGCCGCCCGCGCGGCCGAGAACGGCGCGCTGAGCAGCACGACGAAGAACACCAGCACGCACAACGCCCAGAACGGTACGCCCGGCACCGCCATCACGCCCACCAGCGCCGCCCGGAGCAGGTCGCAGGCCAGCATGACGCCCCTGCGCGCGAACCGGTCGGCCAGCCCGGCCAGCAGCGGCCCGCCGACGATGGAGGGCAGGTACGTCAGCGCGTACACCGCGGCCGTGGCCAGCGGCGAGCCGGTGCGGTCGTAGACGAGCACGGCGAGCGCCACCTGGGCGAGCTGGTCGCCGAGGAGCGACAGGCCCTGGCCGTACCAGAGTGCCCGGAACTCCTTGACGGCGATGACTTCCCGATATGTGACTTGTCGTGCTTCTCCGGCACGGCGATGCCGTCCCGGCGGCCGTCGCGCCCGCATGGCCCCCACTGGACTCCGCTGTGCCTGACTCAGGGTGCTCGCTATGTGACCTAAGGTGCCCGACGGAGGGGCCGGCCGCAACCCAAAGCAGCCAACCAAAAGCAAAGGGTTACCAGCCCAATTCGTGAAGCCGGGCGTCGTCGATGCCGAAGTGATGGCCGACCTCATGCACGACCGTGATGCGGACCTCGTCGATCACGTCTTCCTCGGTATCGCAAATTTCGCATATGGGATTGCGGTAGATCTCGATCCGGTCGGGCAGAACTGCTGAGTACCAGTCGCCGCGTTCGGTGAGGGGGACACCGGTGTACAAGCCGAGCAGGTGGGGCTCGGGCGGGTCATCGACGACCGTGACGACGACATTGCTCATGGCGCGCGTGAGGTCTGGCGGAATCGTGTCCAAAGCCTCGGCCACGAGTTCCTCGAACTTCTCCCGCGAAACCTCGATCACACCTGCCATTCTGCCCCGCCCGACAGGTAAGCAAGAAACCGTATGAAGTTCGTGCACAGGTCAAAGGCAGTCCTTCGATCACGCGCCGCACGGGTCGCCGCGGTGCTCCTGGTGGCAGCGGTGGGTGCCTGGCTGGGCATCTTCCTCAGCGGCACCGTACGCGCCCAAGTGGGTCCGGTGGAGACCGGCATGTCCCTGCGCCCCGCCTGGGACGGCGAGACGGTCGTGGACGCCAGCCCGCTCGGCACCCTGACCTTCCAGACCCACAGCGCGCCTCTCAGGCTGCGTATCACGCTCGAGAACATCGACCAGGAACGTGCCAGGTCCCTCCTGGAGGACCCGCGCCTGGCCGACCGCCTGCCGGGCGTGATCGAGGACGACCTGCTGGACGGCGTGCGGGCCCTCGTCATCCGCTCGTTGCTCTGTGCGGGCGCGGGAGCCCTGGTCGCCGTTCTCATGGTCTTCCGCCGTCCGAGAACGGCTCTGGTGGGCCTTCTGGCGGCCTCTGTGGCCCTCGCCGCCACCGGAGCCCTCGCGGCGCTCACGTTCCGTCCCAACTCGCTCGTGGAACCGCGCTACTCGGGCCTGATCGCCGCCGCCCCGTCACTCGTGGGCAGCGCGGAGTCGATCGTCACGCGCTTCGAGTCGTACCGCTCCCAGCTCACCAAGCTCGTGACGAACGTCTCGAAGCTGTACGACACGGTCTCGACCCTGCCGCTCTACGACGCCGACCCCAAGACCATCCGAGTCCTGCACATCTCCGACATCCACCTCAACCCCATCGCCTGGAACGTCATCCGCTCGCTCAAGGACCAGTTCGCGGTGGACCTCATCGTCGACACCGGCGACATCTCCGACCACGGCACCAAGGCGGAGAACAAGTTCGTCGACGAGATCCGCACCCTCCAGGTCCCGTACGTGTTCGTACGCGGCAACCACGACTCGATGACCACCCAGAAGGCCGTCGAGAAGCAGAAGAACGCCATCGTCCTGGACAACACCTCGCAGCAGGTGGCGGGCCTGACCATCTACGGGCTCGGCGACCCCCGCTTCACCCCGGACAAGTCCGTGACCGTCGACTCCGACCCGGCGGCGCTCGCCGAGTTCGGCCGCGCCCACCAGTCCAAGGTCGGCAAGGCGGACCTGATCGCGGTGCACGACGGGGAGGTCGGGAACGGCTTCTCCGGCGCGGCCCCCATGATCCTGGCCGGCCACACCCACGAACGCCGCACGACCGTGTTCCCGACGGGCACCCGCATGCTCATCCAGGGCTCGACGGGCGGTGCGGGCCTGCGCGCGCTCGAACACGCCCAGCCCACGCCGGTCCAGGCGTCGGTCCTGTACTTCGACAGGGAGACCAGACGGCTGCAGGCGTGGGACGACATCACGCTGGGCGGCCTGGGGGAGCAGTCGGTGTACATCCAGCGTCACGTGGAGCCCGACCCACAACGTATGATTTCCCCGGAGCCAACGAACGCCCCGTCGCCAACGGGATCGCTCACTGGCACCCCCGCCTCGCCGGCCGCCGGTCCGCCACTTTGGCATCAAGGGCAATCGTCCCCTATGCTTCAGAGGTCCCCGACGGAAGGCGACAGGGAAACCTAAGCCCCCATCGTCTAGCGGCCTAGGACACCGCCCTTTCAAGGCGGCGGCACGGGTTCGAATCCCGTTGGGGGCACCGCGAGCGCCTAGCGCACCCGCAAAACGGCCGGTCGAAGACCACCGAAGAGCTGGTAAGCTAAGCGAGCGCAAACAGAACGAAACGCAAGACGCAAGGTCCTGTAGAGCAGTTTGGAGTGCTCGCCACCCTGTCAAGGTGGAGGTCGCGGGTTCAAGTCCCGTCAGGACCGCTCTGGGTCAGGTAGCTCAGTTGGTACGAGCGTCCGCCTGAAAAGCGGAAGGTCGGCAGTTCGACCCTGCCCCTGACCACCAGTTTTGAATGACTGAGATGCCCCGAAGCGGTCACCGCTCCGGGGCGTTTTTGTGGTTCTGATGCCATGCGGGTAGTAGATCATCATGAGGGTCCTGGTGTTGTCCGGTCCGCCGGCAGCGGGGAAGAGCACCTTGGGGCGGCGGCTGGCGAGTACACGAACCAGGTGCGCCTTCATCGACGTGGACGATGTGCGGCAGCTCGTGGTCGCCGGTGCGGCCGCTCCCTGGGAGGGCTCGGAGGGGTGGCGGCAGCGGAGGCTCAGCGCGGTCAACGCATGCAGTCTGGCCAGGAACTTCGTCACGGCGGGGATGGACGTCGTCGTCGCCGACGTCCTGAATGAGGAGACGCTTGCCGTGTACCGGGCGTCGCTGGACGGTGTTCTCGTGGTGCATCTGCACGTGGCGTACGGGCGGGCTCGGGAGCGTGCTGAGGGGCGGCCGGTCTACATCACCTGGGATGAGTTCGCCATGCTCCATCGGGAGCAGCGATCGATGGCCGTGGTCGATCTATGGCTGGACACCACGCGGCTGACCGTTCAGGAGACGACCGAGCGGCTGCTGGCGGCATGGGTTACTGAATGAAGAGTGCAACGTCTGATCCGCGCCCCGTACGGGCTGCTCTACGCCGCGCGTACGGTGAGCACAGTCATGGCCCTCCGGTCCCCCGCCGGGAATGACGCCACGGTTCTAGTCCCTGGTCACGCCGGCGAATCGAGTCACTGGCATGATCGGGGTCAGCCGGTCAGCTTCGCGAGCTCGGCCATCTCCGCCGAGGGGTCGATCACCGGCTGGACGACGAGCTCGTCGACCCCGGCCCGCTCCAGGGCGGCGATGCGGCCGAGCAGGTCGTCCCGGGTACCGACCAGGGTGAGCGCGTCCATCAGCGATGGCAGGATCAGGTCCCGATCCGCGGCCGCGATGCGTTCCAGGTAGCCCGGGTAGAGCGCGAGGTGCCGGGCCGGGGTGGTTGCGGTGATGCCTCGACGGTCGAGGAGCCGGTGCACCGCGTCGCGTTCCCCGGGGCCGAGCCGTTCGGCGAAGGCGGGGTTCTCGGCGGCGAAGGTCAGCAGGGACATGACGATGTGCCCGGTCGCGTCCCGCGCCGCGTCGCCGTGGGGGTCGTCGCCGTCGGCGAGGACGTGCAGGGCGGTCATGACGTACGACTGAGTGCCCCGGGGCTGGCCCGTGGGCTGGCGGCGGGCCTGGTGGAGGGCGTGCCAGGCGGCGGGGTCCAGGAGGCCGAAGGAGATGAGGCCGGTGCCGCGGCGGCCGGCGACGGCGGCGGCCTTCTGGCCGTTCGCGGCGATCAGGAACTCGATCGGGTCGGTGGTGTTCACGTGCCCGCCGGTGTGCAGGAGCCGGATGTCGCGGGCCTGGCCGGCCTCGCGGTACTCGGCGGTCCGGCCGGCGCACAGGTCCTGGAGAGTGGCGGTGAACGTCTCGAGTTCGGACGTGGTGACCGGTGGCAGGCCCAGGGAGCGGCGGGCGGTGTTCCCGGTTCCCACGCCGCAGATGACGCGGCCCGGAGCCAGCGCGTTCAGGCCGGCGAAGGCGCCGGCCGCGGCCGGGGCCGACCGGAGGGCCGGGGAGGTCACGCCGATGCCGAGCCTGATGCGGCGGGTGGCCTTCGCGCACAGGGCCAGCGCCACGAACGGGTCGCCGTGCAGCATCGGCGTGTCGTAGACCCAGAAGCTGCTGAAGCCCAGCTCCTCGGCTTGCGCGGCGAGCTCGTCCACGCCGGGCCGGGCCGGGACCACGATGCCTGTGCGCATGACCGCCTCCCGGGAGGGTCGCCGTTCACGAGCCGGGTAACCCCACTGTAGACCTGAGCGGAGGAGGCCCGCATGACCGGCACGGTCGCCGTCGTCACCGGAGCGGCGCGCGGGATCGGGCGGGGGATCGCCCTCGTGCTCGGCGAAGCGGGGGCCACGGTCTACGTCACCGACCGCGAGAGCCGCGAGCGACGCCACTCCGAGCTGCCCGGCACGGTGGAGGACACCGCCGAGCAGGTGAGCGGGCGCGGCGGCACGGGGGTGCCCGTCCGGGTGGACCATGCCGACGACCGGGCGGTGGAGGAGCTGTTCGCCCGGGTGCGCGCCGAGCACGGCGGGCTGGACCTGCTGGTCGCGAACGCGTGCGCCGGCAACGCGCTGCCGTTCAGGGGAGGCCCGTTCTGGACGCTCCCGCTCGACCACTGGCACAACATGATCGACGTCGGGGTGCGCAGCCACCTCGTCTCGGCCTGGTACGCCGCGCCGCTGCTGATCGAGCGGGGCGGCCTGATCGTGCTCACCGGCTACGCCGACCCGGACGCCGAGGTGATCGCCGGGCACCTCTTCTACGATCTCGCCATGACGGGCGTCAGCCGGCTGGCCCGCTCGCTGGCCCACGACCTGCGGCCGCACCGGGTCACCGCGCTGGCCATCTCGCCGGGGTTCACGCGTACGGAGGCGATCCTGGCGGAGCTGGGCGAGGACGTCACCGAGGGCGACTCCGTGGAGTTCCCCGGGCGGGCGGTGCGGGCGCTGCTGGAGGATCCCGACGTGGGGCGGCACTCCGGACGGACGCTGCCCGTCGCCGCGCTGGCCGACGAGTACGGCTTCCCGAGGTGAGTCCATCCACCGTTCGGTGGATTCTCCGGTCAGCATCATCCCCCGCCTGTTGTGGCTGACAGGTCGATTCGGCGGGCGGGGCCCCGGCAGCATGCTTGAGCCATGGCAGTCATCGAGGTCACGGACCTGCGCAAGGCGTACGCGGGCCAGACGGTCCTGGACGGGGTGTCGTTCTCCGTGGAGGAGGGCGAGATCTTCGGCGTGCTCGGCCCGAACGGCACCGGCAAGACCACCACCGTGGAGTGCGTGGAGGGGCTGCGCCGCCCCGACAGCGGGACGATCGAGGTGTTCGGCCTCGACCCGGTCAGGGACGCGCGGGAGATGCACGAGCTGATCGGGGTGCAGCTCCAGCAGGCGCAGCTCCCGGAGAACCTGAAGGTGTGGGAGGCGCTCGACCTGTACGCCTCGTTCTACGCCCGGCCGCGTGACTGGCGGGAGCTGCTGGAGGAGTGGGGGCTGGCGGACAAGCGGAACGCCAGGTTCGGCAAGTTGTCCGGCGGCCAGAAGCAGCGGCTGTTCATCGCGCTGGCGCTCGTGGGGAACCCGAGGGTGGCGTTCCTGGACGAGCTGACCACGGGGCTGGACCCGCAGGCCCGCCGGACGACCTGGGAGCTGATCAAGCGGATCAGGGCCAGTGGGGTGACGGTGGTGCTGGTCAGCCACTTCATGGACGAGGTGGAGGAGCTGTGCGACCGGGTCATGGTGCTCGACCGCGGCAGGGTCGTGGCGGTGGACACGCCGTCCGGGCTGGTCGGCGGCGAGCAGCGGATGCGGTTCACGGTACAGGCCAGGGACCTGGGCGACCTGGCGGGGCTGCCGGGGGTGACCGGGGTGTCCAGGACGGGGAACCGCGTGATCGTCACGGGCCGCGGGGACTTCGCCACGGCGGTCACGGCCCACCTGGCCCGCCACCACGTGCTGGTCAGCGACCTGCGCATCGACAACCGGACGCTGGAAGACGCGTTCACCGCCCTGACCGGCCAGTCCTTCTGAGGAGAACGATCATGATGAAGCTCGCCCTGGTGGAGACCAAGCTGCTCACCCGCGAACCGGGGGCGCTGTTCTCGCTGCTCATCCCGCTGTTCATCCTGGTGGTGTTCGGCAGCTCGATCCAGCCGGGAGACACCGTGCTGCTGCCGATGGCGCTGGCCATCGCCGTGGGGCTGGTGGGCCTGTACCTGCTCCCCACCACCCTGGCCACCTACCGCGAACGGGGCATCCTGCGCAGGCTGTCCATCACGCCGGTGCATCCGGGCAGGCTGCTGGTGGTGCAGTTGCTGCTCCAGCTCGTGCTGGTGGTGGCCGCGTGCGGGCTGCTGATGGCCGTCGCGGGCACGGTCCTGGGCGCGCACCTGCCCGGCCTGGTGCTCTCCGGCGTGCTCGCCTTCGTGCTCGGTACGGCGAGCATGTTCGCGATCGGCTCGCTGGTGGCGGCCCTGGCGCCGAACGGCAGGGCGGCCAACGGGATCGGTGTCCTGCTGTACTTCCCGATGGCCTATCTCGCCGGGCTCATGCAGCCGGTGGATCAACTGCCGGATATGGTGGCGCTCGTCGGGAAATTTACCCCTCTGGGTGCTTTCGTGGAGAGCCTCCGGGACGTCTGGGCGGGTAGTGCTCCCAGCCTCGTGACGCTGGGCGTGATGGCCGCCTACACCCTGGTCATCGGCCTCGCGGCAACCAAGTTCTTCCGCTGGGAGTGAAGGATGGTCGGTCGCCTCGACCGGTGGGAACAGTTGCTGGAGCGCCAGCTCGCGGCGGCGCCGTACGTGCTGCTGGTGATCTCCACGGTCCTCTGCCTGCTCACCGGCGCGCGGCCGTGGCTAACCGTCGGGCTGGCCGTGCTCGCCGGCGGGTGGTTGTGGCTGGTGCCGCGGGGCGCGGTGTACGTGGCGGGGCTGGTCCTACTGATCGGCGCGCTCTGTACGCAGGGAGTGTGGTTCGCCAGCTTCTTCGGCTTCACCGGGTACCTCCACTCCTGGCAGTACCTGAAGGGCAAGTGGCGGTTCGCCGGAGTGACCGGCACGGCGGCGATCAGCAGCGCGGCCTACAGCGGCGGCCTGCCGGAGCCCACGCCGTTCTCGATCCTGACCTTCCTGTTCTTCACGGGCGCCATCGTGGCCGGGGTCGGGCTGTTCAGCTTCGTCGGCGAGATCACGGCCGAGCGCAGCGCCGAGCGCAAGCGCATGGTGTCCCAGCTGGAGCAGACCATGCGGGAGAACGCCGGCCTGCACGCCCAGCTCCTGGTCCAGGCCCGCGAGGCAGGGGTGCTCGACGAGCGGCAGCGCATGGCGGCCGAGATCCACGACACCCTCGCCCAGGGGCTGACGGGCATCATCACCCAGCTCCAGGCGGCCAGGCAGAGCCAGGACTGGCACCACGTGGACCTCGCCGTACGGCTGGCGCGCGAGAGCCTCGCCGAGGCCCGGCGCTCCGTGAACGCGGTGGGCCCCGGCCAGCTGGAGGCCGCGCCGCTGCCCGAGGCGCTCGAGGAGGTCGTCGACCGGTGGAACGAGCTCCACGGGACCCCGGCCGAATTCACCATCACTGGTACGGTCCGACCCATGCATCCAGAGGTCGAGGAGACGCTGCTGCGTACTGCGCAGGAGGCGCTGGCCAACGTCGCCAAGCACGCGAACGCCTCCAGGGTCGGGCTGACCCTGTCGTACATGGAGGACCTGGTCACTCTCGACGTACGCGACGACGGCGTCGGTTTCGACCCCAAGCTGACGGCGTTCGGCCTGACCGCGATGCGCAAGCGGGTGGACCGGCTGGCGGGCACGCTGGAGATCGAGTCCGAGGCCGGGGCGGGCACCGCGATCTCGGCGAGCCTCCCGGCGGTGGCCCGTGGCTGAGGCCCCGATCCGGCTGCTCATCGCCGACGACCATCCCATCGTCCGCGACGGGCTGCGCGGCATGTTCGCCGGCGACCCGGGCTTCGAGGTGCTCGGCGAGGCCGCCGACGGCGCGCAGGCCGTCGCGCTCGCGCAGGCGCTGCGCCCGGACGTGATCCTCATGGACCTGCGCATGCCGGGCATGGACGGCGTCGCGGCCATCAAGGAGCTGGCCAGGGTGGGCAGCGCGGCCCGCGTGCTCGTCCTGACCACCTACGACACCGACCGCGACGTCATGCCGGCCGTCGAGGCCGGCGCCACCGGCTATCTCCTCAAGGACACCGGCAGGGACGAACTCGTCCGCGCCGTCCGTACGGCCGCGCGGGGCGAGGCCGTACTCTCCCCGTCCGTCGCCACCCGCCTCCTCGGCCAGGTCCGCACCCCCGCCGACCCGCTGAGCGCCCGGGAGCTGGAGATCCTGCGGCTCATCGCCGACGGCGCGACCAACCGCGAGGCCGCCGCGCGGCTGTTCATCAGCGAGGCCACGGTCAAGAGCCACGTGCTGCACATCTACACCAAGCTGGGGGTCAACGACCGCGCGGCCGCCGTCGCCACGGCCTTCCGGCGCGGGCTGCTCACCGTGGAGAACGACTGACGGGGGTGTCGGTGGCGTCCGGTAGCTTCCACGCTACCCCGGCACCGATCGAGGAGAGCCCGCATGTCGCACGCCACCGCCGAGGACTACGCATGGCAGCACGGCTGGGAGGAGATCTACACCGTCACGTTCGTCCTGGGGCTGGACGAGCGCGAGACGCTGCGCAGGTTCGGCGTTGCCGAGCAGGACATGCGCCCGTACTCCTGGGAGGAGTTATGGGAGCGCGTCGAGGAGACCGACGGGTGTTGTGACGTGGTCGTCGCGGCGCGCGCGGGCGACTGGACGGTCGCGTTCGAGCTCCGCGGCTGGGAGGGCGTCAGATGGGTGACGCTGCGGGAGCTGTCGCGCGGCGGCGAGGCCGTGGCGGTCATGCGGCACGACTACGCGGCCTCCCACCGGTTCATGCACGCCGTGGACGGTGAGGTGCGGACGGGTTTCCGCCCGCAGTGGCCGCAGGAGCGGTGGGGCACGCGGCCCGACGCGCTGAACGGGCACATGGCGGAGCTGGGGCTGCCGACGGAGCCGGAGGACGAGCTCGACACCTGGGACGAGGTGGTGCCGGCCTCGCTGGCCCTGGCCGGCCGGATCAGCGGGGTGCTGTTCGACACCGAGGTGCTGGGGGAGCCGATGTTCGGCGGGATCATCACCGCCCCGGTGCCGGACGACCCGCCGACGGGGGATCCGCTGGCGGGCCATCCGCTGCGGGGGCACGACGCGGAGCTGGCCGAGGCGATCGACGCGGCCGATCCCGGGGTGCGGCGGGTGGCGGTGATCGCGGAGGCGCGGCGGTTGTGCCGGGTGGCGGGGGTCGAGGAGCATCCGGTGCTGGCCGAGGCCCTGGGCCGGGCGCAGCGCGGGGAGAGCGTGGACGAGCGGGGCATGGACCGGCTCGTCCGCCTCTGGGAGGCCGACCTCACGGGGCAGCCGATCGATCGGGAGACCGGTGAGTGGATCGCCGACCCGTGCGCCGAGTCCCACCGGTCACCGGGCGGCAGGTACAGCGTGACGTTCGTCGACTCCCGGACGGGAGAGCGGACGTGCCCGACCTGCACGCCGTGGCGGCGGCCGAGCGGGGAGGAGCGCGACAGTGCCCGCGCCCGGTGGCGGGCGGCCACGGCGGTCCGCGACACGTTCCTGTCAGATGAGCGCAAGGCCGCGTACGACGTGCACCTCACCGCGGCCGCCACCGACCCGGAGCACGCGGCGGCGGTCGTCCGCGTGCTCCGGGGCGAGGGTCACTGACTGGTGCAGACCGTGCCGTTCAATGTGAAGACGGACGGAAGCACGTTGGGGCCGCTGTAGTTGCCCACGAACCCGATCGTGGTGGTGGCTCCCGTGGCGAGCGACGGGTTGGCGGGCTCGTTGACGGCCTTGACGTCCGATCCGGACTGGGTCCAGACGGCGCTCCAGCCGCTCCCGAAGCTCTGCCACGGCCGGGGCCAGCTGAACGACAGGGTCCAGCCGTTCATCGGGGCGCCGTGGTTGGTGATGTCGATGGAGCCGACGTAGCCGCTGGCCCAGTCCGTCTGGATGGTCAGCTTGACGGAGCAGGAGCTGGTGGCGGGGGTGCCGGTGGTGAAGGTGAGCGGGGGCGAGGGGTCGGAGGAGGCGCCGCCGGTGTCCCTGGCGATCACGTTGACCGTGTAGCGGGTGCCCGGCTTGAGGTTGCGGACCGTGAGGGTGGTGCCGGTGGTCTCGCCGAGCTGCTCGGAGACGGCGCCGTGCTGGCGGTGGAGCTCGTACTTGGCGATCGGGCGGGTGCCGGGCCTGGCGGCGGGCCAGGTGATCGTGGCGGTCCGGTCCGTGACGGCGGTGACGGCCGGCTGGCCGGGGGTGCCGGGGCGGCCCGCCTGTACCGACGACGGCTTGAGGATGACGGTGGTCAGGGAGAGGGGCGGCAGCGTCTGGGTGGTCGCGGTGCCGGAGGTGGAGGTGGTGATGCCGGTCGCGCCGTTCGTGTGGGACAGGACGGTGGGCGCGCCAGCGGCGGGGGCGAAGCCGGAGTAGCCGAGCTCGACCGGGTACGACGTGTCGGACGAGGTGTTGATCATCATGACGGCCAGGTCGCCGTTCGGGCGGCGGGCCGCGTGCGCGGTGACCTCCGGCTGGTCCGTCGCGGCGCGGACGAAGCGGTCACCCGGGCGGGCGAACCTGCTCATCATCTGCAACGCGTAGTACGGCGCGAACGGGGTGTTCAGCGCCGGCTCGCAGACGCTGCCGTCGGAGGTGCACCCTCCGCTCGACAGCAGGCCGAAGTCGCCGTAGTCGGTGTGCCCCTCGACCTCGGTGACGGTGCCGATGCCGTTGTGCACGTTCCACCAGTCCACCGTGAACACGCCGTTGGCCAGCAGCGTCGCGTACGCGTCGGCGGCGGCCAGCGCGCCCGGCTGGGTGTTGGTGCCGTTGCTGCTGGAGCCGGTGTTGAACTCGGTCATCGCGATGCCGATCCGCTCCGAGCCCGGCCCGGCGTACCTGGCGAGCTGCTCGCGGGTGAGCTGGATCATGTCGGGGATGTGGCCGGTCCTGTCGAGGGCGCCGGGGTACCAGTGCAGGATGACGAAGTCGATCTTCGATCCGGCGGTGGAGAGCACGACCTTGTTCCAGGAGCCGCTGTCGCCCTCGGCCACGATGGCGTCGGGCCAGTTCGCGGGCGTGGTCAGCACGGCGCCGATCTTGATGGTGGGATCGACGGCCTTCATCGCGTCGGCGTAGGCGACGACGTGGCGGGCGTACTCGTTCGGGCTCTTGTCGGCGTGGTCGTCCGCCTCCCAGGCGGAGCCGTAGTGGCCGTTGCCGTAGTTCTCGTTGCCGATCTCCCAGTACTTGACGCCGTACCCCTTGGTGACGTTGGCGTGGCGTACCCAGGCCGCGGCCTCCTCGGCGGTGCCGGTGCCGTAGTTGGCGGTGACCATCGGCTGCGCCCCGGTACGGCGGACGCCGCTCATGAAGGAGTCGAAGTCGGTGTTCGGCGCCACGTAGCCGCCGGGGGCGGTGTGGTCGGCCCAGTGGTAGATGTCGGAGTAGGAGCCGCCGGGGTAGCGCAGCAGCTTCATGCCCGCGTCCTTGAGCAGGTCGGCGGTCTCGTTCGTACCCAGGTTGGTATCCCAGATCGCGTGGTTGGTGCCGAGGCCCGTCTCAGGGACGGTGGCCAGTGCGGCGCGGGCGTTCACCGTCACCTCGACGGCGGCGGGCTCGTCCGCGTACGCGGCGGGAGCGTTCAGGGCGGTCAGCGTCAGCAGGGCTGCCAACGTGGCTCGCAGGGGGATCTTCGGCATCGGCGCACCTCGTGCTGGATTTGCGGGTATTCAGCTCGACGCCTCCTCCTGACCAGGAAGCATCATGATCATGGGCGGTGCCCGCACGGGCGTCAATCGAGGCTGAAACTTTCACGCGCCTGCCATGATGGACAGCATGCTGGAGGCAGCCGGGCTGGATGAACTGGAGGAACGGGCGTACCGGTTACTCGTACGGGCGGGCGAGGCGGACGCCGCCGGCCTCGCCGAGGAGCTGGGAATCACGACGGAGTCGGCGCGGGCCGCGCTGGCCGGCATGCGGGAGGCGGGCCTGGCCCGCGAGGTGGCCGCCGGCAGGTACGCGCCGGTGGCGCCCGAGGTCGCGCTCGGCCCCCGCCTGGTACGCCGGCAGGAGACGATCGACTGGGCGCGGCAGGCCGTGGAGCAGCTCGCCGAGGAGTACCGCGCCAGCCTGCGCCGCAGCGACGCCGACCGGCTGATCGAGGTGCTGCCGAGCCGCGCCGCGCTCCGCGAGCAGGTCCGCCATCTCCAGGACAGCGCCCGGGAGGAGGTGCTGTACTTCTGCCGCGCCGGCCACGTGGTCATGCCCTCGGTGGACAACACCGAGGAGCTGGAGGCGCTCGGCCGCGGCGTCGGCTACCGGGTCATCTACGAGCAGGCCCTGCTGGAGGAGCCCGGCATGGTGGCCAACGTGGCCTACGGGATCAAGCTGGGCGAGCAGGCCCGGGCCGTACGCGCGCTGCCGGTGCGGATGATGATCGCCGACCGGTCCATCGCGCTGCTGCCGCTGGTGCAGCACGCGGAGGGGGTGACCGAGACGACGGCCGCGCTGGTGCGGGGCAGCAGCCTGCTGGAGGCGCTGATCGCGCTGTTCGAGGCGCAGTGGGAGCGGGCCACGCCGATCAGGTTCCTGGAGGACGGGCAGGTCACCGACACCCCGTCCTGCCCGCTGGACGCCGACGAGCTGTACCTGCTGTCGCTGCTGGTCGCCGGCGTGCCGGAGAAGACGATCGCCAGCCAGCTCGGGCTCAGCCTGCGTACGGTGCAGCGCCGCGTCTACCACCTGATGCGGCTCGCGGGCGCGCAGACCAGGATGCAACTGGCCTGGCATGCGGCCCGCGAGCGCTGGTTGTGAGCCCTTACCTGACTCCGTACGCCCCGGTGACGGTCTGCTCGAACTACTTGACCCCGTACGCCCTGGTGACGGTCTGCTCGAAGCGGCCGCCCGAGGCGCCCGTCGCGGTCACCCGCAGCGACACGCCCGTCTCGGTGGCCCGGTGGGAGACCAGCGCGGTCCACCGGCCGTGGCCGAGGGGCAGGAGCGGCAGCCTCCGCCAGGTCGTGCCGTCGTCGTAGGACAGCTCGGCCGTCAGCGTCCTGGCGTCGCGGGCGGTGAAGCCGAGCGAGACCGGGAGCGTCCGGCGGACCCGGCCCTCCAGGTCGGCGGGCACGTCGTAGTCCACGCCGAGCAGCGGCAGCGGGCCGTCACCGCGCGCGGACCGGAACGTCCACGCGGTGCGGGTGGCGGTGGCGTAGCGCCAGTTCTCCGACGTGCGGGTGGTGTCCAGCTCCAGGCGGTACTCGGCCTCGCCCTCGGCGGCGGGGAAGTCGCCGCGCAGGCTGTCGCGCTGCTCCACCAGCTCGCCGTCGCGGTAGAACCGGGCCACGGCGGTGTCCTTGTCGCCGCTGCCGCCCTTGTACCCGGCGTGCCCGGCAGCGTCCACGAACTCGGGCACGTGCAGCGACAGCACGTCCCCCGCCCGGGTCGCGGTGCGGACGGCGGGGCGCACGACCGGCGCGAACCAGCTCTCCTCGACCCGCTCACCCGCCCGGTACGTCCTCGGCTCGGCGGTCAGGCCGCCACGCAACCGGCTCTGCGACTCCCAGGTGAGCATGTGCTGCACCACGTGCTGCCACTGCGTGTCCCCCGAGCTGACGTACTCGGCCCTGCGCAGCGGCGTCGGCACCATCCGCTGCGTCTCCATCTGCAGGTCCAGGTCGTACTGCTGCCACGGCCGCCAGCCGAACCGCTGGTCCTTGCCGTACCGGGCGCCGCCGGACTCGTGGTAGCCGGAGCTGACCAGCGCGGTGTTGCGCCGGCTCACGTCGTGCACGACCCGCTCGGGCACTCGGCCCGTGGAGACCTGCATGACCTCGTAGAGGTACGGCGTCGCGAACGTCCCCGTGACCTCCAGCACGCCGCCCTTCAGCAGCGCCTGCCCGCGGTCGTGCGTGACCAGCAGCGTGGGCAGCGGGTCCCGGGTACCGGTCGGCTGCCACGGCTGCCACATGGCGCGGCCGTCGGGCCCCACCACGATCGCCGCCACCGCCCCGGCCGCGGCCAGGTCGTCCAGCTTGGACGTCCAGTCGCCGAACACCTTGCTGGTGATCACGGCGGCCTTGCCCTTCAGGTCGGGGTCATCGGCGTTCGCCAGCGTCCAGCGCTGCCTGCCGGCGATCTCCGGTGACCTGATCGCCGGCCGGACCACGAGCGGGTCGCGGCCGAGCCGGGCCTGGACCCGGGGCGCGGCGAGCTGCCAGCGCGAGGCGAACTCGAACGTGCCATTCGTGACCTGCCGGGTGGGGGTGACGGCGAGGCCCTCTACGGAGGGGAAGTTCATGGCGCCCAGGGAGATCTTCCTGGAGCCGTAGGTGCGGTGGGTGAAGTAGGTGGAGATGCCCTCCTGCATCACCGGCTGCGCGGTCCTGATCTCGACGGGCACCGCGGTCCTGGCGTCGAGCACCACCTCCAGGTCCGCGCCGACCTGCAGCTCGGGCATGACGACGAGGGTGTCGACGGGCAGCTCGTCGCTGCTCTCGCCGATGATCGCCTGCGTGTGGTACGTGCCCTCCGGCACCTCGACCGTCCAGCCCTCGTGCTCCCGCATGATGTAGCCGTACGCGTCGTCCCTGCTCGCGGCGCCGTACATGGCGATCAGCGGCACCCGGGCCGGGCTGCCGTCGCGGTCCACGGCGGTGAAGTGCACCCGGTGCGTCCTGCCGCGCCTGGTCAGGGCGAGCGTGGTGTGCGCGACCGAGGAGCCGTCGGAGGCGGTGACATAGCCGGCGTGCCTGCCGTGGGCGAGCCTGCCCAGGTCCACGCGGGCCTCGACGGACGCGCTGGCGCCCGCCTCGACGGTGAGCGTGGTGGCCGACAGGGTGACGGCTCCCTCGCCGGGGGCGGTGCCGTCCAGGTTGGTGAGGGCGGGGGTGAGCGTGAGCGTCACCGGGGACTGGCCGTGGTTGGTGTAGGTGATGGTGCCGCCGGGGGTGCCCGTCTCTCCGTCCTCGTGCACGCCGAGGCTGAGGGAGGCGGTGGCGGTGACCGGCTGGCGTACGGCCCGGGCCACGTCCAGGCGGCCGCCGCCCTGCTCGTACGGGGTCTGCCCGTCGATCGTCCTCGCCGTGGAGACCAGGGCGTCCTTGAGCTGCCCGGCCTTCCACCCGGGATGCCGCTGGGCCAGGATCGCCGCCGCGCCCGCCACGTGCGGCGTGGCCATGGACGTGCCGGAGAGCCTGGTGTGCAGGTCGTCCACGGGCGTGCCGAGGCCGGTGCCGCTCGCCCTGGCGGCCGTGATGTTCACGCCGGGCGCGGTGATGTCGGGCTTGATCGCCTCGTCCAGGCGGGGGCCGCGGCTGGAGAACGGCGCGAGGGCGTCGGCGGCGTCCACGGCGCCGACGGTCAGCGCGGAGGTGGCCGCGCCGGGCGAGCCGACCGTGTACTCGTCGCCGTCGTTGCCCGCGGCGATCACGAACAGGGCGCCGGTCTGCGCCGTCAGCGTGTCCACGGCGAGGCTGAGCGGGTCGGTGCCGTCGGTGGGGCCGCCGCCGAGGCTCATGCTGACGATGTCGGCGCCGCTGTCCCTGGCGGCCCACTCCATGCCGGCCAGCACCTGCGACTCGGAGCCGCTGCCGTTCCTGTCCAGCACCTTGCCGATCGCCAGGTCGGCACCGGGGGCGACGCCCTTGCGCAGGCCGCCCGAGGCGGCGCCGGTGCCCGCTACGGTGGCGGCGACGTGGGTGCCGTGGCCGTGCTCGTCCTTGGCCGAGGGGTCGCCGGTGAAGTTGCGGGTCTCCGTGATCTTCCCGGCGACGTCGGGGTGGGCCTCGTCGATCCCGGTGTCGAGGACGGCGACCTTGACACCCTTGCCGTCGTAGCCGTCCTGCCACGCCTGCGGCGCGCCCACCTGCGGGACGCTGTGCTCCAGCGACGCCTTGACCTTGCCGTCGAGCCACACCTTGGCCAGCCCGTCACGCAGCTTCGGCTCGCCGCCGCCGTTCCACAGGGTGGGCAGGGCGTCCTTGTCGGCACGCAGCGTGCGCGCGTTGACGCTGCGCAGCGTGATGGCCTTCGCGCCGCTGTCCGCGTACGACAGGATGAGCGGCAGCACGTCGCTGCTCTCGTCGTCGTAGCCCTGCTCGATCAGCTCGCCGACCGAGAACAGCCGCTCGTCCACGAGGCCGCGGGAGACGTACGGCACCATGTCGGCGGGCGTGATCACCAGGTCGCCGTTCTCCTCCTCGGTGAAGAACCTGACGTCCTCGCGCCCCTTGCCCGGCTCGACGGTCGCGGCGCGCTTGCCACCGGCGAACTCCCGCACGGTCACCACGTCACCGGTGATCAGCGTTACCCGGTGCTCCTCGCCGGCGGGCAGGGGCGCGGCGGCCCGGGCCGGCCCGGGGACGGCTAACATCGCCAGGCCCAGGCCCAGGCCCGAGGCGGCGGCGATGCGGGGAATCCATCTCATGAGCGAACCGATCTGTCGTGCTGCTGTGCTCGCACACGAGAATGCGGGATCATGCCTGCTCGGAGCAGCCCCTTCTGCCTGGGTAAACAGCGACATGTCGTGAACATGACAGCCTGCGGGCCCTCCCGGTCGCACGGCAGGATGGCCCCATGCGCCGCACCCACATCCTCTTCGACTTCTTCGGCACGCTCGTCGAGTACTCGGCCAGCCGCACCGAGCAGGGCTACGACTCCACGTACGCGCTGCTGCGCCGGCTCGGCGCGAGCCTGCCGTACGAGGAGTTCCTCGGCACCTGGTCGCGGGTGTCGGCCGCGTTCGACCGGCTCAGCGACCGGGACGACCGCGAGTTCTCGATGGCCCAGGCGGGCACGGCGTTCCTCCGCGAGGTGCTGGCGCGCGAGCCGGGCCCTGACGAGGTCGAGGAGTTCGTCACTGCGTACGTGGGGGAGTGGAACGCGGGCGTGCACTACCTTCCCGGGCTGGCCGGGCTCGTCGAGGAGCTGTCGGCGGACTACCGGCTCGCCGTCGTGACGAACACGCACCTGGCCACGCTCGTCCCAGGCCACCTGGCGGCGATGGGGCTGCTGGAGGCGTTCGACGCGGTCGTCACCTCGGTGGAGGTGGGATGGCGCAAGCCGCATCCCGAGATCTACGCCACGGCGCTGGACGCGCTGGGGACCACGGCCGGGTCCGCCGTGTTCGTGGGCGACACGTACGGGCCCGACTTCGCCGGCCCCGAGCGGTGCGGCATGACGGCCTACCTCATCGACCCGGACCGGCGGGCGCCAGGGGTGCCGGAGGAGCGGCGGCTGGGGTCGGTGTTCGACCTTCCAGGGCGGCTGAAACAGGCGTGATCTAGAGTCTGATCATGGAATTGCTGCTGGCCCGGCTGCGCGCGGCGGGGTTCGAGGCCGAGTCCGTACGGGCGGCGCCCGGCGGCGTGGTGGCGTCGGCGGGGATGGCGCGGCTGCGCGACGGGTCCCAGGTGTTCGCCAAGACGCTGCGTACGGCCGCCTCGGACCTGTTCGAGATCGAGGCGGCGGGGCTGCGCGCGCTGCGTGAGCTGGGCGGCGTCACCACCCCCGAGGTGCTGGCCGTGACCCCCGACCTGCTCGTGCTGGAGCCGCTGCCGCCGCGCCGCGACGAGGACGAGCGGTTCTGGGAGGAGCTGGCGCTCGCGGTCGCCGGCCTGCACGCCGGCACGGTGGGTGAGCGGTTCGGCTGGCACCGGGACGGCTGGCTGGGCCGCCTGCGCCAGGACAACACCTGGGACGGCGACGGGCACGCCTGGTTCGCCGAGCGCCGGATCCTGCGCTGGCTGCCGGAGCCGCTGGTGGAGGCGGCGCTGGACCGCGAGGAGCGCCTGGCGCTCGAACGCCTCTGCGCGGCCCTGCCCGACCTGCTGCCGCCCGCCCCGCCGGTGCTCACGCACGGCGACCTGTGGCGCGAGAACGTCCTCTGCGGCCCCGCCGGCGGCCCCGCGCTGATCGACCCGGCCGTCTCCTACAGCTGGGCGGAGGCCGACCTCAGCATGTTGTGGTGCTCGCCGCGCCCACCGGCCGCCGCGCGTTTCTTCGAGGTGTACGCCGCCACCGCGCCCCTGCCGGACGGCTGGCAGGGGCGCATGCGGCTCTACCACCTGCGCGAGCTGCTGAGCAGCATCGCCCACGACGACAACGCCAGGGAGTGCGCCGAGGAGGTGCGGGAGATCATCGCCCCCTTCTAGTTGTACCTGTACAGCCTCGTGGCCTTGCGCCGGCCGTGGTCGAACACCGAGGCCCGGTACATGCTGATGGACAGGTCGCCGTGCTCCGCCTTGCCGCAGGTCCCGAGGCCGGCGAGCTGGTGGATCTCGTAGCGGGTGGTCGGGTCCCCCGCCACGAAGTACTCGGCGCGGGCCTGGTACTCGTCGGCCTTCGTGTCGCAGGCGTAGACGAACGTCTTGCGCTCGGCGAAGCAGACGGTCGCGGCGGCCTTCGTCGAGGTGCACGTCCTGGACTTGGCGCGGGCCTCGGCGGGGGTGGTGCGAGTGTCCCGCTTAACCGGATATTTCGCGACATTTCGGACGGTCTTCCAGCGGCCGAACTTGACCCGGCGGTTGCCCGAGTACACGGCGGCGCGGAACGTCACGACCCTGCCGATCTCGCGGCTGCCGCGCACCTCGCCCTCGCGGCCCAGGTTGTGGATGACGTACTTGGTGCCGAGGTAGCCGTTCAGGTAGTACTCCACCGCGGGATGGCGGTGGTCGTCGGCCGTGTCCTCGATCGTGATGCCGGGGCGGTCGCTCCCGTCGGGGCCGACGCACGCCTCCGCGCCCTTGAGCCGTACGCACACCGGCTCGGCGGCGGACGCCGTGGACGTGGCGGCCGGTTCGGTCACCCGGGCCGGCTCGGCGGTGGCCACCGCCCGGGCCTGCTGGACCGCCGGGCGGGGCGGCGAGACCGTGGCCGCCGCCCCATCGGTGCTGAACGCGGTGGCCACCATCACGGCCGCCGCCAGAACTGTGCGACGTAACGCCACAACCTCACCAGCCTCACCTGTCACAGTGCTTTTGCCTGGGTGAGACGCGAGAAATGCGGTGAAGGTTCCGAATTGTTCAGCGAACGTTCAGAAAAGCCCGGTGCCGGCGCGCCCCCGAGCGAGGACGCCGGCACCGGGAAGCGAGGGTCAGTCCTGCCGCCTCTTCGGCGTGACGCTGGCCAGCAGCAGGAGCAGCGCGCTCTGGGCGAGCATGCCGGGGGCGAGCGGCGGCGCCGCCCCGACCGACTTCGTCAGCGCGTTCCACCACTGGGTGAGCGGCGAGTACGTGTCCCACTGGGGATCCATCGCCCCCATGCCGTGGTTGACCGACACGTGCGTGAAGACGCCGTACAGCGAGGCGAGCAGGACGATCGCCGCGAGCACGCGCACGACCGTGAGCGCCGGCCCGGCGTCGCGCAGCAGGAGCAGCACCAGCCCGGCCACCTGGAGTGCCAGGGCCACCCAGGGGATGAGCTGCACGGGGCTTTCCCAGTGGCGTTCGAAGGCGAGCTCCAGCGCGGCGCCCACGATGCCGATCGCGACCAGCGCCAGCAGGCCGAGCCTGAGCAGTGGGGTGCCCGGGGTGGCGAGCCGGCGCGAGTGCCGCGCGGTCGTCTGAGGGGGAGTTGAGGTCATGTGCGGGACCACCGTCCGATGCGAGGTCTCTTCCGAGGTCGCCTCAAACGTCTCCAGGCATCCTCAGAGGAATCTGGGCGAATTCTGAAGATCTGGTGAGAAGTCGCCGGGAGGGGAGGGCTGCACGACATCTTCACGACATTCGCACACGGGCCTGGTGGAGTGCGCGGGCCGTGCGGGGTGTGCTCGGAAGGAGACGTCCACGAGGGGGTGCCGCGCTTGGAGAACTGGATCGATCAGCCGATCACCGATCCCGCCGTTCCCGGGCGGGACGGGCGGCGCCTGCCCGTCGCGCTGTCGCTCCTGCTCGGGCGGACCGACCCCGAGCCGCCGCGCTGGGTGCGGTACCTGTTCGGCTTCGGCGGGCTCTGCGCCGCCGTGTCAGGGGCGGTTCTCGGCCTGGTGTCGCTCGACACCGGCCACGGGACCTCGGGCCTGGCCGCCATGCTGGCCTTCCTCACCGGGGTCCTGTTCGTCGGCATCTCCCTGCCGAACCCGGCCGAGCGCCTGGCCCGCCGGTACGCCGGCCGCTACGTCATCCCCGCCGAGCTGGACGAGCCCGCCCTCGACCTGCTGGCCAGGGCCAGGAGAGCCGTCCTGGACGTGACCGGCTCCCGCGTGCACCGCCAGGGCCTGCTCGACGCCATCGCCAACGACGTCGTGCTGCCCGACCGTCTGTGGGAGATCGCCCGCCTCGTCCGCATCCACACCGACCTGCGCGCCGAGCAGGGCCAGGCGCTGACCGAGGTGATCACCCCGGAGCTGACCGCCGTGCTCGAACCCCAGCAGGAGGCGCTGCGCCGCTCGGTGGCGGCGGTCACGGAGCGGGTGTGGGAGCTGGAGTCGTACGCCTCCCGCGTCCGCGCGGCCGACTCCGCGTTACGGGCGAGCGAGCTGCAGCGGAGCAACGGCAGGTACCTGGACCTGCTGGCCCAGACGGGCGACACGGAGGGCGTGCGCGCTCTGGCCGCCCAGGCGGACGCCCTGGCCGCCACCCTGCGCGAGGCCGTCGCCGCCGGCAGGACCCTGTGATCGGTACGACCGCCGGGCCGTACCGATCAGCCTCGAAGCGCCTTTACATGTTGATCATGTGCCCGGCGAGCCCGTGGATCGCCTCCTTGACGGCCTCCCCGAGCGTCGGGTGCGCGTGCACGTTGCGGGCCACCTCGTGCACGGTCAGGTCCCACTGCTGGGCCAGCGTCAGCTCGGGCAGCAGCTCGGTCACCTCGGGCCCGATCAGGTGCGCGCCGAGCAGCTCGCCGTGCGTGTTGTCGCTGATGATCTTCACGAACCCGGCGGAGTCGCCCAGGCCGTGGGCCTTGCCGTTGGCCGTGAACGGGAACTTCGCCACCTTCACGTCATAGCCCAGGTCACGGGCCTGCGCCTCGGTGTAGCCGAAGCTGGCCACCTGCGGCTGGCAGTACGTGGCCCGCGGGATCATCACGAAGTCGAGCTCCATGGTCTCCGCGCCCGCGATCGTCTCGGCGGCGATGATGCCCATGGACTCGGCGGCGTGCGCCAGCATGAGCTTGGCCGTGACGTCGCCGATGGCGTAGATGTGCGGCACGTTCGTACGCCCGCGCCCGTCGACCGCGATCGCGCCCCGCTCGGTCAGCGCCACGCCGGTCTTCTCCAGCCCGTAGCCGTCGACGCGCGGCTGGAACCCGATGGCCTGCAGCACCTTGTCGGCCTCCAGCACCTGCGTCTGGTCGCCGCGCGTGACGGTGACCTTGACGCCGGAGCCGGTGTCCTCGATGGAGTCCACGCGGGTGGAGGTCAGCACCTCGATGCCGAGCCGCTTGTAGCGCTTGGCCAGCTCGGCCGACACCTCCTCGTCCTCCAGCGGCACGACCCGGTCGAGGAACTCGACGATGGTCACCTTGACGCCGTAGTTGTGCAGCACGTACGCGAACTCCACGCCGATCGCGCCGGCGCCCGCGATGACGATGCTGCCCGGCAGCTCCTCGGTGAGGATCTGCTCCTCGTACGTCACCACGCGCTCCGACAGCTGCGTGCCGGGGATCAGCCTGGTGGTCGCGCCGGCCGCGATGATGCAGTGGGAGAACGTGATCGTCTCGCCGTTCACCTGGAGCGTGTTGGCGTCGAGGAACGTGCCCCGCCCGTCGTACTCCGTGATGGCGTTCTTCTTCATCAGGTAGTGAACGCCCTTGACCCGCCCGTCGGCCACCTTGCGGCTGCGCTGGAAGGCCGCGCCGTAGTCGAAGGTGACCTCGCCGCTGATGCCGAAGGTCTTGGCCTCGTTGTGGAAGATGTGGGCCAGCTCCGCGTTGCGCAGCAGCGCCTTGGACGGGATGCAGCCCACGTTCAGGCAGACGCCACCCCAGTACTTCTCCTCGACGACCGCGGTGCGCAGTCCGAGCTGGGCGGCGCGGACCGCGGCCGTGTATCCTCCAGGACCCGCGCCGAGAACGACGACGTCATAGTGAGTGCTCATGAGTCGGACCATACCGCTCGCCTGACTCTGCCCCTGACCTCAGACCTCCACCTTGTACGACAGGGTGAGCTCATCTGCGGGAACACCGCGTATTCCCCAGTTGACCTTGGGCGTCTCGATGATGTTGATCTCCACGTCCTCAGGATCGAATCCCGATTTGTCGTAGATTGCCCGGATCAGCGCCCGCTTGGCGTCGTCGCTGCGGCCCGTGAAGCAGAGCACCTCGATGATGAGATAACGCTCACTCCGCTGCGGGCAGACGAAGTCGTCCGCGTCCAGCAGCAGGAACCGGTGGAACCGCTTGTCCTCCGGCATGCCCCACGCGCTCACCAGGCAGGACTGGAGGAGATCGGAGAGCTCCCGCTGCCGCCCGGCCCACACGTCCCTGCGCCCGTACACCTTCACCTGTGCCATGGTCGGACAATATAGAGGACTGTGATCCGCATACTCCTGGCCGACGACGAGGCCATGATCAGGGCAGGGGTCCGGGCGATCCTGCAGTCCGACCCCGAGCTGGAGGTCGTGGCCGAGGCCGGCGACGGCAGGCAGGCGGTCGACCTGGCCATCAGCCACCACCCCGACGTCGCGCTGCTCGACATCCGCATGCCGAGGCTCGACGGGCTCGCCGCCGCGGCCGAGATGCGCAGGGCCGCGCCGGGCACGGCGGTGGTGATGCTGACGACGTTCGGCGAGGACGACTACATCGCCAAGGCCCTCGACCTGGGGGCCAGCGGCTTCCTGCTCAAGTCGGGCGACCCGCGCGAGCTCATCGCCGGGATCCACGCCGTCGCCGGCGGGGCCGCTTACCTGTCGCCCAAGGTCGCCCAGCGGGTCATCGCGCAGCTCTCGGGCGGCAGGATGGCCAGGGGCGCGCTGGCCCGCGACCGCATCGGGGCGCTCACCGACCGCGAGCGCGAGGTGCTCGCCCTGGTGGGGGCGGGCCTGTCCAACGCCGAGATCGCCCGCGAACTGCACATCGTGGAGGGCACGGTGAAGGCGTACGTGAGCGCCATCCTCACCCGGCTCGACGTGCGCAACCGCGTCCAGGCCGCGATCATCGCCCACGAGGCCGGCTTGGTAGCCTGACCCGTGATGTATCGCCTCGTGTTCTCGCAGGTCTTGCGGCGTCTCGACGCCGAGGCCGTGCACCATTTCACCGTGAGCGCCCTCGCGCTCCTCGCCCGGCTGCCGCTGGTCAAGCGGCTGCTGCACCGGGTGCTCGCGCCGCACGACCCGGCCCTGCGCGTGACCGCGTTCGGCGTGCACTTCCCCGGGCCGCTCGGGCTGGCCGCCGGCTTCGACAAGGACGCCGCCTGCGCCGAGGCCGTCTCCGCGCTCGGCTTCGGGCACGTCGAGGTCGGCACCATCACCGCCCACGGCCAGCCGGGCAACCCGCGCCCCCGCCTGTTCCGGCTGGTGCCGCAGCACGCGGTGATCAACCGGATGGGCTTCAACAACGCCGGTGCCGTGGCCGCCGCCCGCAGGCTGCGCCGTACGCGCGGCGTGCCGGTCGTGGTCGGGGTGAACATCGGCAAGACCAAGGTCGTCCCCGAGGCCGAGGCCACGGCCGACTACGTGGCCAGCGCCAGGCAGCTCGCCCCGCTGGCCGACTACCTCGTGGTCAACGTCAGCTCGCCCAACACGCCGGGGCTGCGCAACCTCCAGGCCGTCTCGCTCCTGCGGCCCCTGCTCACCGCCGTCAAGGAGGTGGCCGACGGGACGCCGCGCCGTACGCCGCTGCTCGTCAAGATCGCCCCCGACCTGGCGGACGAGGACGTCGACGCGGTCGCCGAGCTGGCCCTGGAGCTGGGGCTCGACGGCATCATCGCGACCAACACCACGATCAAGCACGGCGGCGAGACCGGCGGCCTGTCGGGCCGCCCGCTCAAGGCCCGCTCCCTGGAGGTGCTGCGCCGCCTGCGCGCCAAGGTCGGCGACCGCATCACGCTGGTGTCGGCGGGCGGCGTGGAGGACGTGGACGACGTCTGGGAGCGCCTGCTGGCCGGGGCCACCCTGGTCCAGGGCTACACGGGCTGGATCTACGGCGGCCCCCTGTGGGCCGCGCGCATCCACCGGCAGCTCCTGCGCCGCGTACGCCGCCACGGCCTCAAGTCGGTCACGGAGGCCATCGGCCGCACGGCCTGAAGCCCCTATCGTGGTGACGGTGATCGAACCAGTTCAGCTCGACGACCACGTCGTCCTCCGCCTCGTGACCGAGCACGACGCCGAGGCGCTGCAGGCCGCCTACGTACGCAACCGTGACCACCTGGCGCGCTGGGAGCCGCGCAGGCCGGACGAGTTCTTCACCGTGGAGGGCCAGGCCACGCGCCTCAAGGCCCTGCTGGAGCAGCAGGCCAGGGGCCAGGCGGTGGCCTGGGTGCTGGCCGACGGCGATCGCGTCGTGGGCCGCATGACGCTGAACGACATCGTCCGCGGCCCGTTCCTCAACGCCCACCTCGGCTACTGGATCGACGCCGAGTACCTGGGCCGCGGGCTGGCCACGAAGGCGGTGCGCGAGGTGTGCAGGATCGCCGACCAGGAGCTCGGCCTGCACAGGGTCGCGGCGGCCACGCTGCTGGGCAACGAGGCGTCGCAGAGCGTGCTGCGCAAGTGCGGGTTCGAGCTGTTCGGCACCGCTCCGCGCTACCTGGAGATCGACGGCCGGTGGCAGGACCACCGGCAGTACCAGCTCATACTCAACGACCGCCCTGCCTTCTGATCAGATGCTGGGCCGCGTCGACTCCGCGTGGTGGGTCATGGCGTCGATGCGGGCCATCACCTCGGTGACGCGTACGCCGCTGGGCCGGTGCGGGCGGCGCCGCTGCCACGGGTGCGGCCCGCTCAGCGGCCGGTACTCGACCCCGAGCGCGTCCAGCCGCCCCAGGTGCTCGGCCAGCCGCCCGTCGAAGTCCGCCGAGACCTCGCCCGACCAGGCCACCTCCGCCAGCGCGCAGGCCCGCGGCCACAGCCGGTAGTCCACCGTGCGGGCGTCGGGCACGCGCTCGGTCCAGAGCTGCGCCTGCACCCCCAGGACGCGGCCCCGCTCCTCCTCCGTCCACTCGGCGGGCGCCGGCGAGAACGCCGCCACGTCCGCCACGGTGATCGCGTCGCCGATGGCCATCGGCTCGTCGGGCGAGGAGGCCTCGGCGTAGTCGAAGTACAGCGGGAACACCGGCGTCGCCACCACGTCGTGCCCGGCGGCGGCCGCCCGGCGGCCCACGTTCATGCCGCGCCACGGCATCACGATCGTGTCCTGCCGCAGGCCGCCGCTGACGAACGCCTCGTCCCACACCACGGCCCGCGCGCCCCGCTCGGCCAGCGCGTCCGCCAGCCGCCGCAGGAACCACGCCTGCAGGTCGTTGGCGGTCTCCAGCCCCAGCGACTCGCGGTAGGCGGCGATCTCCGGCGACCGCGTCCAGTGGTCCAGCACGACCTCGTCGCCGCCGATGTGCACGTACGGGGTCTCGCCCAGCGCCCCCAGCAGCTCGTCGAAGATCGTCGTCAGGAACTCCACGGTCGGCGGCAGCGGCGACAGGATCGCGGGGGAGATGCCCCAGCGGTCGAGCACGTCGTGCCGCTCCCCGGTGGCCCCGAACTCGGGGTAGGCCGCCAGGATCGCCGACGCGTGCCCGGGCACGTCGATCTCGGGCACGATCGTGACGCAGCGCGAGCGGGCGTAGGCGGCCAGCTCGGCCAGGTCGTCGAGCGTGTAGAAGCCGCCGTGCGGCACGTCGTCGTAGGTCTCCGGCTCGCGGTAGTAGTTGGTCGCCGTACGCGGCCGGTGCGAGGCGACCTCGTGCAGCAGCGGGTACGCCCGGCTCTCCACCCGCCACCCCTGGTCGTCCACCAGGTGCAGGTGCAGCCGGTTCAGCTTGTGCGCGGCCATCAGGTCGATCAGCCGCAGGACCTCCCGCTTGGGGAAGAAGTGCCGCGCCACGTCGAGGTGCAGCCCCCGCCAGGCGAAGCGCGGCGCGTCCTCGATCCGCACTCCGGGAACGGGCCACGACCCGCCGCCGGAGAACCGGTAGGAGGCGTCGGGCAGCAACTGGTGCAGCGACTGCGCCGCGTAGAACGCGCCCGCCCGGCCGCCCGCCGCGATCTCCACGCCCCGGGAGCCGACCGTCAGCCGGTAGGCCTCCTCGCCCAGCCCGGGATCCCGCCGGACGTCGATCTCGCCGGAGTCGCCGGGCAGCGGGTCGAGCCGGGCCAGAGCCGCGCGTACGGAGTCCACCAGGTCGCCGGACACCGTGGCGCCCGAGGTCAGCGTGTAGGAAGCGGAGAGATCACTGAGCAGTTGAGGGCGAGGAATCATGCTTCCAGATAGTGCTGCAACCCGTTCGCCAGCGCCAGGGCGATCTTCTGCCGGAACTGCGGACTCTGGAACTTGGCCGCCTCGTCGGGATTGCGCATGTTGCCGCTCTCGAACAGCACCTTCGGCACCGTGGAGAGGTTGAGCCCGCCGATGTCACTGCGGTAGTCCAGCGCGTTCTTGCCGATGTAGTTGGAGTACGGGATCCCCGTGCCCTTCCTGTACGCGTCGCGCACGGCGATCCCCAGCTTGCCGGAGGCGCCCACGACCTTGTCGACCGGCCCGTTGATCTTCTTGGGCAGGATGACGTGGAAGCCGCGGTGCCTGGCGTTGTTGGAGCCGTCGGCGTGCACGGAGATCGCGGCGTCGGCCTTGGCCCTGTTGCCGATGGCGGCCCGCTCGGTGATGCAGGGCCCGACGCCGTTGTTGCTGTCCCTGGTCAGCTTCACGGTGGCGCCCCGGCGTTCGAGGATCCTCTTCATCCGCTGGGAGACGTCCCAGGTGAAGGCCGCCTCGGTGTATCCGCTGCGGGTCTGGGTGCCGGTGGTGTCGCAGGCCTTCCACTGAGTCAGCACGTTGACCTTGCGGTTGATCTCGGCGGGGTGGCGGTAGTTGGCGCCGTTGTGGCCGGGGTCGATGACGATGACCTTGCCGTCGAGCGGCTTGGCGTCCGGTGGCGCCTCCCTGGCGGGTGCCGAGGAGGGCGAAGCCTGCGCCTGCGTGGTCGTGAGGGCGGCCTGACCTGCCGCGGCGCCACCGGATCCGGTGCCGCCACACGCGGAGGCGATCAGGCCGCAAACGGCGAGGACTGAGGCTGGTAGAGCACGCATGCCGTCCAACTTACGGCAGAGCGGGAGCTGCAGCCCGTCTAATGCCAAGTGTGGCGAGTCCCTGTGATCGTCACCAGTACGACGAAGTCACCAGACGCGCTCGCCGGCCTCCTGCCGTTCGAGCAGGGCGGCCAGCTCCCGCGCGTCCTCGGCGTCGAGCCCGAGGACGACGCGGGGGCGGCCCCACGGATGGTCCAGCGAGTGGGCGACGTAGCTGGCGACGGACTCGGCGCCGCCGTCGGCGCCGCGTCCCCTGCCCGCCCGCCACTGACCCCAGGCGCGCTCGAGCTCGGCCGCCGCGCGCTGGGCACAGGACACCAGTTCCGGATCACGCATGACTGTTCCCCCGGATCAGACCGTGACCGGACCGGATCCGGCCACATTTAGCATGACCCTGACGAGTAAACCGCCGTGTGGCCGCGCCGCCACACGGCTTGACCCAGCCTTGGGGCATCCTTAGGCAGGTCCCGTGCTCCGTCGCACGATCAGCTCTGGGCGGACCTCGCGCATGCGCGCGACCTTGGCGGGATCCCCGATCCGGTCGCTCAGCAACGCCGCCGCCGACCTGCCCATGCTGCGGCGGGCCTGGTCGACCGAGGTCAGCGAGATGTGGTGGGAGGCCGACAGGTGCGTGTTGTCGTAGCCGACCACCGAAAGGTCCTGGGGCACGCGCAGGCCCAGCTCGCCGGCGGCCGAGAGCACGCCGAGCGCTACCACGTCATTGGCGGCGAAGATCGCCGTGGGCCTGGGGTCGCGGGTCAGCAGCGCCATCGCCGCCTCCCTGCCGCCCTCTTCGGTCGAGTCCGCGGCCTCGACCATGATGTACGGCGCCAGCGAGTGCCTGCGCATCGCCACGAGATAACCCTCGCAGCGCGACGATCGCCGGCCCTCGATGTGCGCGATTCTCTTGTGGCCGTGCTCGACCAGGTGGTCGATGGCCAGACGGGCGCCGAGCTGGTCGTCGTCGACCACGATGTCGACGCCGTCGAGCTCGATGTCACGTTCCCCCACGACGACCGTGGGCGTGTACGCGGTGGCCTCGATCAGCGTCTCGCTGGTCGGCGGGATGCCGAGCAGGACCAGCCCGTCGACCCGCAGTTCAAGGAAGGCCTCCACGGCCTCGTCCTCGAACGCCGGGTCCCACTGGCTGTTCCCGATCAGCATGCGCAGCCCGTCGCCGTGCAGGCTCTCCTGCAGGCCGTCGAGGAACTCCGCGTAGAACGGGTTGTGCAGGTCGGCGACGAGTGCGCCCACCAGATGGGTACGGCCTTCGACCAGGCTCCTGGCGACCGCGTTCGGCCGGTAGCCGAGCTCTCGGGCGGCTTGCAAGACGGCCTGGCGCCGGTGCTCGCTCACGTGCGGGGATCCGCGCAGCACGAGTGAGACCAGCGATTTCGACACGCCGGCTCGTTCGGCGACGTTACGGATGGTCGGTCTGGGCCGAGGCAGTGCGTCTACCTCTCTTAGCTCAGTGATGGTTGAAGTGTTGACGGGCGGTCCTGACATGTGTCTCCCCCGCGATGCGGATATGGGCACCTGTCTGACCAAACGATCGAGTTAGCCGCAGGGTACGGCCTTCGTTACGGATTGCCTCAACCTCGGCTACGAAAGCCGGACATTGACTGAAAGCTTCCACGTCAGCTATTGGGTACGGCGTCGGATACCGTACAGATGTGACACCCGGGAAGTCAGCCGAGACGGCACGGCCGGCGCGGCGCAGGCTCAGCGTGGACCGGCGTCGGGAAGAGCTCATGGCGGCGGCGCTGGAGCTGTTCAGCACCCGCGACGCGGAGGACGTCTCGATCGACGACGTGGCGTCGGCGGCGGGGGCTTCGCGGGCCCTGGTCTACCACTACTTCGGCGGCAAGCAGGAGCTCTACGTGGCCGCGCTGAGGAGCGCGGCGGAGCAGCTGGAGTCCCGGCTGCGGCCCCAGGGGGGCGGCAGGCCGCTGGAGGAGCTGGCCTCCGGGCTGGAGCGCTACTTCGACTTCGTCGAGGAGCACGCGGCGGGCTTCGCCGCGCTGTTGCGGGGCGGCCCCGCGAACAGGACCGGCGAGGTCGGCGAGATCGTCGACGGGGTGCGCAGGCGGCTCTTCCGCCTGATCCAGAAGCAGATGGGCGTCGAGGAGCCGAGCCCGGTGCTGCGCACGACGCTGCGGTCGTGGATCGCCTCCGTCGAGACGGCGGGCCTCGACTGGCTGGAGCATCGCGACCTCGAACGGCCGATGCTGGAGAAAATGCTGGTGGAGCACATGGCCGCGCTGCTCGGGGTCGCGGCCGCCCATGACGGCGACGTCGCCAGGCTGCTGGAGCGGCTGGCGTGAGCAGGTGACGGGGGCGTAGCGGCAGGGAAGAGTGGCGCCGGCGCGGGCGGCGCCATCCTCCCCGTCGTCACAGCGGTGGACCGGGCCACGTGGCGACCTGGTCCACCCCCTTCAAACCCCCCTGAGGTCGGTACCGACCTCCCGCTACTCGGAACGCTGCTGCGGAATCCCCGCGAGCAGCGCGCGAACCTCGGTCTCCCGGTAACGCCGATGACCGCCGAGGGTACGAATCGACGTCAACTTGCCCGCCTTGGCCCACCGCGTAACGGTCTTGGGGTCGACCCTGAACATGGTCGCGACCTCAGCGGGCGTGAGCAGTGGCTCGGCCTCGGGTGTACGAGCTGACATTTGTGCGGCCTCTCCTCCGTGTGGACCGGCGTAGCGATCCTGTGACTGCCTTTGCGCGTGTCACGGATGTCCCCCTATGGCGCAGAGCGTGCGGCTTTTCTGAGCCATATGCGGCATCACCCGATGTGACCATACCGCCACGCAGAGCGATTGGCGAGCCCTTCTTTGACCCAACTGCCCGCCCCCGTGGCCATGTCACGCTCGGTGATTCTAGCGACACGGTTCGTGGTATCGCAGTGAAAACGGCAAACTACTCAGTTCGCAGAAGAGAGCAGCCGCGAGACGTGACCTACTCATGCAGGTCAGACGGCCGTATTGGGGCTCAGTTGGCAGATTCCAGCAGTTGCATTGACTTCCACCGCAGGATGACCCTCTGGTACATGGCGTAGGCAAGTTCTTCTTGACCCGTGTCCAGGCCCGTCAGAGCCGCGGAAAGCTCCGCGACGGACTGGTCGGCCTGCAGCGCGTCGTCGTCCATGAGGTGGACGAGCCCGCCGTAGTCGAGCTCCACCAGCGAGTGCGGGTGGAACTCCTCCAGCCACCTGGCGACGTCCTCCACGTCGAAGTTGGCCGCGACGTCGCCCAGATGCCTGCGCAGCACGCTCAGCGCCCGTGCCGCGCGCCGTCTGGCCTGGGCCATGGAGGTGACGTAGATCAGGTTACGCCCGGTAGTGGTGGTCACGTCCTGTCCCGGGTTGGCGGAGCCGAGCACCAGCCAGCGCTCGTTCCCATCAAACGGCACGAACCACGATGGCGGCACGTGCCACGCCGTGGTGCGGATGTGCGTGCGCAGCGCGTCGGAACCGGCCTGCCGCTTGTAACGGTCGAAGTCGTCGGCCGTCTGCTCGGCGATCGGCTTGGGCACCAGATGGTCCATCAGTTTCGCGGGAGTGCTGCCACGAAGCCGTGAGAACGCCAGCCACGAGCGCAAACGGGTTTGCCAGGGACAGACATAGAGCCGGTCCTCAACGCGCCGGAGATAGGCGTTGGGGCTCTCCTGGGCGGGAACGGGTTGAGGGGGCATGCCGAGCAGGCGCATGACGGACTCGCCGTGCTCCGCATTGAGCGCGTTCGCGCGGCGCGGGCGGTCACGTGAGTCGGCGTAGTCGGCCCACACCTTGCGCTCGGACTCGGCGAACGCGGTCAGTGGCTCATAGACACGGAGGTAGGCGGCATAGGGCAGCACGGAGGCATCGTGTCACGAAGCGAACCTGCGTGCACCGTCGAGGCTTACTACTCTGTGAAGCGATCTCCGCCGCGACGGTGCGGCGGACCGGACAGGGAGTCACTACCGTGACCGACGTCTTCGGAGCGTCTCACAAAGACGTTCACGAGCAGGTCGTGTTCTGCGCCGACGAGCAGAGCGGCCTGCGTGCCATCATCGCCATCCACAACACGGCGCTGGGCCCGGCCCTGGGTGGCACGAGGTTCTATCCCTACGAGAGCGAGTCCGCGGCCCTGGCCGACGTGCTCAACCTGGCCAAGGGCATGGCGTACAAGAACGCGCTGGCCGGCCTCGACCTGGGCGGGGGCAAGGCCGTGATCATCGGCGACCCGGCCCGCGACAAGAGCGAGGCGCTGCTGCGCGCGTACGGCAGGTTCGTCCAGTCGCTCGGCGGCCGTTACATCACCGCCTGCGACGTGGGCACCTACAGCGAGGACATGGACATCGTGGCCCGCGAGTCGCGCTTCGTGACCGGCCGCACGCTGGCCCACGGCGGGGCGGGCGACTCCTCGATCCTGACGGCGTTCGGTGTGTTCCAGGGCATGCGGGCCTCGGCCGAGCGGGTCTACGGCACGCCGTCCCTGCACGGCAGGCGGGTGGGCGTCGAGGGGGTCGGCAAGGTGGGCCACCGCCTGGTCGAGCTCCTGCGCGAGGACGGCGCCGAGGTCGTGGTCTGCGACGTCGACCCCAGGGCGGTGGAGCGGGTGCGGGTGCGCCATCCGGAGGTGGACGTGGTGGCCGACGCGCGCACGCTGATGGCCGCCGACCTCGACGTCTTCGCCCCGTGCGCCTTGGGCGGGGCGCTCGACGACGACACGGTGGCTACGCTGCGCGCGAAAATCGTCTGCGGCGCGGCCAACAACCAGCTCGCCCACCCCGGCGTGGAGAAGCAACTCGCCGAGCGCGGCATCCTGTACGCGCCCGACTACGTCGTCAATTCCGGCGGGGTGATCCAGGTCGCCGACGAGATCGAGGGCTTCGACATGGATCGGGCCAGGTCGAAGGCTGCCCAGATCTACGACACGACTCTGAAGATCTTCGGAATCGCGGCCGATGAGGGCGTTCCACCCGCGGTCGCAGCAGATAGGCTGGCCGAGCGCAGAATGTCGGAAGTCGGGCGTATTCGGTCCATTTGGCTAGGCCGCTGACGCCCCGCGCCCATACGGCGTACCGAGCTGGGCACAAAACAGGTACGGTAATAGGCGAACGATAGGCTGACGCCCGTAGTCAGGCGGCGTCAGTGTGTGGTGCGTTAGCGACGAGGGGTCGGGGACGACCCCACACGAGGGGGTCGAGCCAATGGGGCGCGGCCGAGCAAAGGCCAAGCAGGTCAAGGTTGCTCGCCAGCTGAAGTACAACAGCGGTGGCACGGATCTTGACCGTCTTCGCGACGAACTCGGGGTCGGAGACTCCAGCCGCAATGACGACGCCGACGACCTCAACGATGAGCTGGCGGATCGCTATGCCGATTACGCCGATGACTATGGTGCCGGAGACGACGACGATGGCCGTACGTCCGGCCGCCGATAGCCGTTCTCCTGAGTGAGGTGGCCGAGGGGCCCGGCGGCGCAGGTGCCGGGATCCTCGCTCACGCTCGTCGGGCCCCACGGGCAACCGTGGGGCTTTCGTCACGTGGGTCGGAAAGCAGCGAACAGGACGCATCACGATCACCTGAGTGATGCGTCCTGTTCCGCGTGCACGGGCTCGGGCGCTCGTGGATTCCCCGCGTGCGCCGGGCCGGCGTCCGTGCGCCCGGCCCGGCGTCCGCCGAGGGCTCAGCGGTAGCGGGCCTGCCCGCTGCCAGGCACGATCTCGCCCATCACCCAGGCGTCCAGGCCGTGACCGGCCAGCAACCGGATGGCCGCGTCCGCCGCATCCGCGGGCAGCACGGCAGCCATGCCGACGCCGAGGTTGAACGTGCGGTCCAGGTCGCGCTGCGCGATCTTCCCGTACGACGCCAGCACGCCGAAGATCGCCGGCGGCGTCCACGACGAGCGGTCCAGCAGCGCGTCCAGCCCCGTCGGCAGCGAACGCGAGAGGTTGCCCTCGATCCCGCCCCCGGTGATGTGCGCGTAGGCGTGCACCTCGACCGCCCGGGCCAGCTCCAGGCAGGGCAGCGAGTAGATGCGCGTGGGCTCCAGCAGCTCCTCGCCCAGCGGCCGGCCCAGCTCGGGCAGGACGGTGTCGAGCGACAGGGAGCTCTCCCGCAGCACGTGGCGGACCAGCGAGTAGCCGTTGGAGTGCACCCCCGAGGAGGCCATCCCCAGCACCACGTCCCCGGCGGCCACCCGCTCAGGGCCGAGCATGGCGGACGCCTCCACCACGCCGGTGCCCGCCCCCGCCAGGTCGTACTCGTCGGGACCCATCGCGCCGGGGTGCTCGGCCGTCTCGCCGCCCACCAGCGCGGCCCCGGCCAGGCGGCAGCCCTCGGCCACGCCGCCGACGATCTCGGCGATGCGCTCGGGCACCACCTTCCCGCAGGCGATGTAGTCGGTCATGAACAGCGGCTCGGCCCCGCAGACCACCAGGTCGTCGAGGACCATGCCGACCAGGTCGATGCCGATCGTGTCGTGCTTGCCGTACCGCTGGGCGATCATGACCTTGGTGCCCACGCCGTCGGTGGAGGTGGCCAGCAGCGGGCGCCGGTACTTCAGCAGGGCCGAGGCGTCGAACAGGCCGGCGAAGCCGCTGGCGTCGTCGACCACCTCGGGCCGCCGCGAGCGCGCCACCTTGTCCTTCATCAGCTCGACGGCCCGCTCGCCCGCCTCGATGTCCACGCCGGCGGCCTCATAGGAACTCACGCTTTGCTCTCCAACACGAACTTGCCCACGTTGTCCTGGTCGATCGGGATCGGGTACTCGCCCGTGAAGCAGGCCCGGCAGAGCCGGTCGGCCGGGATGGTGGTGGCCTTGGTGAGGCCCTCCAGGGAGATGTAGCCGAGCGAGTCGGCGCCCAGCGAGGCGCGGATCTCCTCGACCGACAGCGAGCCCGCGATCAGCTCCGCCCTGGTGGCGAAGTCGATGCCGTAGAAGCACGGCCACTTCACGGGCGGCGAGGAGATGCGTACGTGCACCTCGCGCGCCCCCGCCTCGCGCAACATCTTGACGATGGCCCGCTGGGTGTTGCCGCGCACGATCGAGTCGTCCACGACCACCAGGCGCTTGCCCTCCACGACCTCGCGCAGCGGGTTGAGCTTGAGCCGGATGCCGAGCTGGCGGATGGTCTGCGAGGGCTGGATGAACGTGCGGCCCACGTAGGAGTTCTTCACCAGGCCCTGGCCGTACGGGATGCCGCTCTCCTGGGCGTAGCCCACGGCGGCGGGCGTGCCCGACTCCGGCGTGGGGATGACCAGGTCGGCCTCCACCGGGTGCTCGCGGGCCAGCACGCGGCCGACCTCGACCCGGGTGACCTGGACGCCGCGCCCGGCGATGGTGGTGTCGGGGCGGGCGAGGTAGACGTACTCGAACAGGCAGCCCTTCGGCTCGGCCAGCGCGAAGCGGCGGGACCTGACGCCCTGCTCGTCGATCGTGAGCAGCTCGCCGGGCTCGACCTCGCGGACGAACGTGGCGCCCACGATGTCGAGCGCGGCCGTCTCCGAGGCCACCACCCAGCCGCGCTCCAGGCGGCCCAGCACCAGCGGGCGGATGCCCTGCGGGTCGCGGGCCGCGTAGAGCGTCTTCTCGTCCATGAAGACCAGCGTGTAGGCGCCCTTGACCTGCGGCAGCAGCTCGGCGGCGGCGTCCTCGACCGAGCGGCTGCGGTCCTGCGCGAGCAGCGTGGTCAGGACCTCGGTGTCGGTGGTCGCGCGGATGGAGCCGGGAGCCAGGCGCTGGGCCAGCTCCGGGGTGTTGATGAGGTTGCCGTTGTGGGCCAGCGCCAGGCCGCCCACCTCGGTGGAGCTCAGCGTGGGCTGCGCGTTCTCCCACACGCTGGATCCGGTCGTGGAGTAGCGGCAGTGGCCGATGGCCAGGTGACCGCGCAGGGTGCTGAGCACCGACTCGTCGAAGACCTGGGCGACCAGCCCCATGTCCTTGTAGACGAGAATGCGGCTGCCTTCGCTGACCGCGATGCCCGCGGACTCCTGGCCGCGGTGCTGCAACGCGTACAGCCCGTAGTAGGTGAGTTTGGAAACTTCCTCGCCCGGAGCCCAGACGCCGAAGACACCGCAGGCGTCTTTAGGAGCGCGGTCATGGGGGTCCAGGTCATGGCCGAGCCGGCCGTCGCCCTTCAGCACATGCCTCAGTTTAGGTCGGCCGCTTCCGTGCTCGCACACCCGGGGTGAGATCAGATGGCGTGGGCTGACCTGCCCGCATTCGAACCGTCTCGGATGATCTCTCCCGTGAGGTTGTGGTTGGCCGCCGAGCCGAGGAAGACGATCAGCGCCGCCATGTCGTCGGCGGTGGACAGCCGGCGGGTGGGCGTGCGGGCCGCGAGCCGGTCGAGTACGTCCTGCGGGAACTCGCGGACGCCGGTGACCGTGAGGCCCGCGACGGCCACGTTCACCAGGATGCCGTCCCTGCCCGCCTCCCAGGCCAGGGCCCTGGCCAGGCCGTGCAGGGCCATCTTCGCGGTGCCGTAGGGGCCGGGCCCCGGCACGCCCTCCTCGGCGATGCCGGAGGAGACGAGCACGATCCGCCCCCACCGCCTGCGCCGCATCTCCGGCAGCACCGCCTGGACGAGCAGGGCGTTGCCGACCACGTTGGCGTGCATGGCGGCGGACCACTCGGCCGCGGGCACGTCCTCGAACGCCATGCTGCCCGGCTGGACGTTCCCCCAGCGGACGGCGTTCGCGACGAGCGCGTCCACCGGCCCCGCCTGCGCCACGGCGGGCGCGATGGTGGCGTGGTCCTCCAGGTCGAGGTGGACGGCCGCGCCCCGGGTGCCCTCCTGCTCGATGCGCTTGACGACCTCGGCGGCGCGGTCGGCGCCCGTGTTGTAGGTGATCGTGACGTCCGCGCCGGTTCTGGCGTACGCGAGCGCGGTGGCGGCGCCGATGCCGGACGAGCCGCCGGTGACGAGTACGTGCATGTGAACTCCTTTATTAGCCGACTAATTAGCCAGCTAAGTGCATGTGCTGCCGAACGGACAAGGGCGTTTCGCTAGCAGTGAAAGCGGGGCGTGGCGCGCAGGAACCGGGCGAGCAGCTCGCGCTCCTCGGCCGTGAAGCCGCGCTGGAGGTCCTCGTCCAGCTGGGCCCAGATGCCCTCCACCGGCTCGCGCAGGGCCTTGCCCGTCTCCGTGAGGTACACGCGGCCGATCCGGGGGCGGTCGGGGTCGGGGGCGCGGTAGACGATCCCGGAGCGCTCCAGGCGCTGGAGGGTCTTGGTGACGGTCGGCGGCTCGACGCCCAGCCTGGCGATCAGCTCGCCCTGCGTCAGGCCGTCCTCCCGCCACAGCTGGTTGAGCAGCAGCTCCTGGCCCACGTGCAGGCCGAGCGGGATCAGCGCGGCGGCGAGCTGGTTGCGGTGGGCCTTCATGAGCTTGATGAGCGCGTACGTCAGGGTCTCGTCCAGCATGCACTCATCTTGCCTCCCGCCTGGCGCTTTGGCGCATGGTGACCCAAGGATGAGGCGCCTTTTACCGTGTCGCGTGGTTTAGCCGACGGCTTCCGCGAAAGGGTGAAGTATCCGGCATGCAGACCCTCGGGAGACGCAGACGTGACCACACCTGAGGACCCGAACGAGCCCCGCGAGGGGCAGCGCCCGCGCGAGGACCGGCCGCGGGAGGGCCAACCCGAGAGCGCACCTCCTCAGCACGAGCCCGAGTGGTGGAGCGAGGGCACGCTGCCGGAGGACGAGCGGCCGCCCGCGCTCCGGCCGTACGAGCCGTACGCGGGCGGGCCCACGGGCGGCGACCAGCCTCCGGGGGGCGCGCCTGAGCGGGAGCCTGGGGGTGTGCCCGGGCACGGGCCGGGGGAGGAGGAGCCGATCTCGCCCGTTCCGCCCGTGGTGCCCCGTCCCGACGTGCCGCCGACGCACGAGCCCAGGCCGGCCGGGGAGCCGTCCCATCCCGACCTGCCCACCTCGCCGGAGACGCCGGAGCCCACGGGCGGCGACGCGGAGGCCACCCAGGTGTACCCGATCCCCGGCGCCACCCCGTCCTATCCGGGCTGGGGCGGAGCGCCGCAGGAGGAGCCGCCCGCCAGGCAGGGGCCCTCGCGCTACGAGCAGGGCGACCAGCCGTACTTCGCGCCGCCAGGGGCGGGAACCCCGTCAGGGGAAGGCCCGGCGGCGTGGGAGAGCACGCCGCCCGGAGGGATACCGGTAGCCGGCGCGCAGGCCCAGGGCGGTCAGGAGGGCACGCCGCCCGGCCGGCCGCCCGACCGGGAGCACACCGTTCCGCCGGGACAGGAGCCGGACCCGACGGTGCCGGGCACGACGCCCTCCAGCCCGTACGGCGGCCCGCCCGGCTACCCGCCACCCCCGCCCCCAGGAGCCCCCTACGGCTCCCCACCCGGCCAGTACGGCCAGTACGGGCAACCCGGCCAACCCGGCCAGTACGGCCCCTACGGCCAGTACGAGCAGCCGAAGCCCGGCAGCGGCCTGGCCACGGCCTCGCTCGTCCTCGGCGTGGCCAGCCCCTTCCTGGTGTTCGTCTGCTTCACCGGCCTGATCACCGCGATCCTGTCGATCGTCTTCGGCTGGGTGGCACTGGTGAAGCGCGCGGGCAAGGGCCGGGCCATCGCCGGCATCGTGATCAGCGTCCTGTCGCTGATCCTGTTCGCGATCGTGGCCATCTGGTTCTGGAACGTGGTCCAGGAGTGCGCCCACCTGCCGGGCCAGCTCGCCGACCGGTGCTTCGAGGACAAGTTTCCCTGGATGAGCGGCACCCGCTAAAGCGGCAGATATTCGGAAAGGTCGGCTCGGGAGCCGCTGGCCGACACCGCGCCTTTGGCCATGGCTTCGTCCCAGGTCAACCGCCCGAGCGCGAGCTCGATCCAGGTCCGCCCGTCCATCTCCACCACGTTCGGCGGCGTGCCCCGCGTGTGCCGGGGCCCGGCGATGGCCTGGACGGCCGCGTACGGCGGCACGCGCACCTCGACCGTCCGCCCGGGCGCCGCGCTCGCCAGCCGGTCGAGCAGGTGACGCACCGCCATCCGCCCGGCGTCGCGCTCGGGCTGGAGCCCGCGGTCGTAGGCGGCCAGCACGGCGGCCACGAGCGCGTCGGGCAGCGCGGACGCGGGCCCGTCGTACGGGGGCTCGTCGAGCGCGACGAGCTGGCCGTCGAGGGCCGCTCTCAGCTTTTCCTGATCCATCTTGCGTGGTGGCACCCTGCCATTCTCTCCCGGGAAGCGTTCATCGAGACGGAGGTCATCGTTCACCTCCGGTTTCGACGGCGAACGTAGCCTCCCGGCGGTACAACCGCGCACATATATGGAGGACCTGTGGCGAACCCCAACGCGGGGCCGCGGCTACTGCCGCTGCTTTCCACCCCGCACAAAGGTGGCCGTTCCGCGTTGACCTGTCAGTTCCGCTGCGGAAACGCGTGCGCGCATGACGTGGCCAACACCGCCGACAACGCCTACTTCGGCGACGTGGTGAAGGAGGCGCTGTCCCGCCGTGGCGTGCTGCGCGCGGGCGCGCTCGGCGCGATCGTGGTGGGCACGGGCGTGGCGGGTGCGGTGCCGGCCCTGGCCGACGAGCCCGAGGCGGCCGCCAAGCACGGCTGGAACGGCGGCGGCGGCAGCGACATCCGCTTCACCGCCGTTCAGCCGAACACGGACGACCAGCTGACCGTCCCGGAAGGCTACAAGTCCTCCGTGGTCGTCCGCTGGGGCGACCCGGTGCTGCCCGACGCGCCGGAGTTCGACTTCGACAACCAGACCGCCGACGCCCAGAGCAAGCAGTTCGGCTACAACTGCGACTTCGTGACCGTCTTCCCGATGGGCCGGGACCGCGCCCTGATGTGGGTCAACCACGAGTACTCCGACGAGAGCCTGATGTTCCGCGGTTACACCGGCGGCGCGGCGGCGACCGAGGAGCAGATCAAGATCGGCCTGGCCGCTCACGGCGGCTCGGTCGTGGAGATCGAGCGGGCCGGCAACACCGGCGAGTGGAAGCTGGTCACCAGGGGCCGCCGCCGCTACAACCGCCGCATCACCGCCCAGACCGAGATGCGGTTCAGCGGCCCCGCCGCGGGCAGCGACCTGCTCAAGACGGCCGCCGACACCAAGGGCAGCACGCCCATCGGCATGCTGAACAACTGCGCGGGCGGCACCACCCCGTGGGGCACGGTGCTGACCGCCGAGGAGAACTTCAACCAGTACTTCGTCAACGGCGACAAGGTGCCCGAGGCGCAGAAGCCGTACATCGCCCGCTACGCGATCACGACCGGCACCCCCTCCTCCAGCCGCCGGTTCGACCGTGTCGAGGAGCGCTTCGACCTGGCCAAGCACCCGAACGAGGTCAACAGGTTCGGGTGGATCGTGGAGATCGACCCGTTCGACCCCGACTCCACGCCGATCAAGCGCACGGCGCTCGGCCGCTTCGCCCACGAGGCCGCCACCACGACGCTGGCCCGCGACGGCCGCCTGGTCGTCTACATGGGTGACGACTCGCGCTTCGAGTACATCTACAAGTTCGTCTCCAAGGACCGCTACATCCCCGGCTTCGACCGCCACAACCGGGAGCTGCTGGACGAGGGCACCCTGTACGTGGCCAAGTTCACCGGCGACAGCCCGAAGACCGAGATCGACGGCTCCGGCAAGCTGCCCGCCGACGGCCAGTTCGACGGCTCCGGCGAGTGGATCCCGCTGGTCTCGGGCGACAGGTCGTTCGTGGACGGCATGACCGCCGAGGAGGTGCTGGTCTACACCCGTTCGGCCGCCGACAAGGTGGGCGCGACGAAGATGGACCGCCCCGAGGACGTCGAGCGCAACCCGGTCACCGGCGGCGTCTACGTGGCCCTGACCAACAACACCAACCGCACCGCGGCCCAGGTGGACGAGGCCAACCCGCGCCCGTCGAACAAGCACGGCCACGTCCTGGAGATCGTGGAGCGGCGCAACGACGCGAGCGAGAAGACGTTCGCCTGGTCGCTGCCGCTGGTCTGCGGTGACCCGAACGACGCCAGCACCTACTTCGCCGGCTTCGACAAGTCCAAGGTCTCGCCGATCTCCTGCCCGGACAACGTGACGTTCGACAAGGACGGCAACCTCTGGATCTCCACGGACGGCAACGCCCTGGAGAAGAACGACGGCCTGTTCGTCATGCCGGTCAGGGGCAAGGAGCGCGGCTACGTGCGCCAGTTCCTCACCGTGCCGGTCGGCGCCGAGACCTGCGGCCCGCTCGTCTCCAGCGACCAGCGCAGCGTCTTCGTGGCGGTGCAGCACCCGGGCGAGACGGACGACGCCAGCCCGGAGACCCCGAGCAGCCACTGGCCCGACGGCGGCAGCAGCCAGCCCCGCCCGTCCGTGGCCGTGGTCTGGCACGCCAGGAACAAGAAGATCGGGTCTTGACCTCAACTTAACTTGAGGCCATAGCGTCCATGCCATGAGCATGGAAGTGACCGCCTGGCATCAGCTGTACTCGATGAACAACCGGCCTGAGCGTCGCTCTGTATCCAGGGCGACGCTCAGGCGTATCGGCGCCTTCGCGCGCCCCCACCGGCGCAGGCTGGCGCTGTTCCTGCTGCTCAGCGTGGTGATGGCGGGCCTGGCGGTGGGAGCGCCGCTGCTGGCGGGGCGGGTGGTGGACGCCGTCTTCGCCGGCGAGCCGCTCGGCGTGGTCGTCACGGTGGCGCTGGCGATCGCGGGCCTGGCGATCGCGGAGGCGGGCCTGGGCCTGGTGAACCGGTGGCTGTCAGCGGGCCTGGGCGAGGACCTGATCCTCGACCTGCGTACGGCCGTCTTCGACCACGTGCAGCGCATGCCGATCGCGTTCTTCATGCGGACCCGCACCGGCGCGCTGGTCAGCCGGCTGAACAACGACGTGATCGGCGCCCAGCGCGCCTTCACCGACACGCTGTCGGGCGTGGTGGGCAACGTCGTGACGCTCATGCTGACGCTCGTCGCGATGATCGGCATCTCCTGGCAGATCACGCTGCTGGCGCTGCTGCTCCTGCCCGTGTTCGTGCTGCCGGCCCGGCGGATGGGCACCAGGATCGCCCGGCTGCGGCGGGAGGCGGCCGACCACAACGCGGCCATGGGCACCCAGATGACCGAGCGGTTCTCCGCGCCCGGCGCGACGCTGGTCAAGCTGTTCGGCCGGCCCGCCCACGAGTCGGCCGAGTTCGCGGGCAGGGCCCGCCGCGTGCGCGACATCGGGGTGCGCTCTGCCATGACCCAGTCGGCCTTCGTCACCGCGCTGACGCTGGTCTCGGCGCTGGCGCTGGCCCTGGTGTACGGCCTCGGCGGCTTCTACGCCCTGGCCGGGCAGCTCGCCCCCGGCGCGCTGGTGTCCATGGCCATGCTGCTGACCCGCCTGTACGCGCCCCTGACGGCCCTGGCCAGCGCCCGCGTGGACGTGATGAGCGCGGTCGTCAGCTTCGAGCGCGTCTTCGAGGTGCTCGACCTGGAGCCGCTCATCCAGGACAAGCCGGACGCCCGGAAGGTGCCGGAAGGCCCGGTCTCGGTGGAGTTCGACGACGTGCGCTTCGCCTACCCCTCGGCCGACAAGGTCTCGCTGGCCTCGCTGGAGGAGGTCGCCACGCTCGACACGCGCGGCGGCGTCGAGGTGCTGCACGGCGTCTCGTTCCGGGCCGAACCCGGGCAGATGGTGGCGCTGGTCGGCTCGTCGGGGGCGGGCAAGTCCACGATCGCGCAGCTCCTGCCCAGGCTGTACGACGTCGACTCCGGCGCCGTACGGCTCGGCGGCGTGGACGTACGCGACCTGACCGCGGACTCGATCCGCGACACGCTCGGCATGGTCACCCAGGACGGTCACCTCTTCCACGAGACGATCCGCGCCAACCTGCTGCTGGCCAGGCCGGAGGCGGGCGAGGAGGAGATCTGGGACGCGCTCACCCGCGCCCGGCTGGCCACGCTCATCCGGTCGCTGCCCGACGGGCTCGACACGGTCGTGGGCGAGCGCGGCTACCGGCTGTCCGGCGGGGAGCGCCAGCGGCTGACGATCGCCCGCCTCCTGCTGGCCAGGCCGAGGGTGGTGATCCTGGACGAGGCCACCGCGGCGCTCGACTCCACCTCCGAGGCGGCGGTACAGGCGGCGCTGGGCGAGGCCCTGGAGGGCAGGACGGCCGTGGTGATCGCGCACCGGCTGTCCACCGTCCGCGCCGCCGACCTGATCCTGGTGATCGAGGACGGCCAGGTGGTCGAGCGCGGCACGCACGGCGAACTGCTCGCCGCCGGGGGCCGCTACGAGGAGCTGTACCGCACTCAGTTCGAGGACCCGACGGTCTCCGGGGTCGCGGCGGCCTGAGGCTCCCCGGGCGGCGCCTGCTGGGGGCGCAGCGAGTAGAGCGCGAGCGGGATGGCCGCCAGCACCACGACCGCGGCGACGACCAGCGTGAACCGGTAGCCGTCGAGGAACGCGGGCAGCGGTGCCAGGCCGCTCGCGTTCTGCCTGGCGGTCAGCAGCGCTCCCAGCACGGTGATGCCGAGCAGCCCGAACACCTCGCGGGAGACGTTGAGCACGCCAGAGGCGACGCCTGAGCGCTCCCTGGGCATGCCGCTGACGACGGCGGAGGTCAGGGGGACGAGCAGGCCGCCGCCGAGGCCGTACAGGATGAACCAGGGCGCCACGTCCGCGAAGCCGGCGCCGGCGCCGACGCGGGAGATGAGGTAGATCGCGGTGCCCATGAGCGCCATCCCGAGCGCGACCGTGCGCCCGATGCCGAGCCGCGCGCTGACCTGCTGCGACAGGATCGCCACCACGCCCATGACCAGCGCCATCGGCACGAAGGACGCGCCTGCTTGGGTGGGGGTGAAGCCGAGCACGTTCTGCAGCCACAGGGCGCTGAAGAAGTAGATCCCGAACACGCCGAACGTCCAGATGCCGCTGGTCAGCACGCCGCCGGTGAAGACGCGCGACCTGAACAGCGAGATCGCGATCATCGGCTCGGCCGCCCGCGCCTCGACCGCGACGAAGCCCGCGACCGCCGCCGCGAACACGCCGAACGCGGCCAGGATCGGCGCCGAGCCCCAGCCGAGTGCCTCGCCCTCGATGAGCGCGAACGTCAGCGCGAACAGGGCCAGCGCCGACAGGGCCAGACCGGGCAGGTCGAGGCTGTGGCGCACCCGCGTGACGGCCGGCCGCACGGCCCAGAGCGCGAGGCCGGCCGTGACCACCCCGATCGGCACGTTGATCAGGTAGATCCAGCCCCAGTGCAGGTTCTCGCTGATGAGGCCGCCCAGGGTGGGCCCGAGGGCCATGGAGAGCGCCCCCGAGGCGCTCCAGATGCCCACTGCCCTGCCGCGCTCGGCGGGGTCGGGAAAGATCTGGCTGATCAGCGACAGCGTGGTCGGCGTCAGCAGCGCGGCGCCGACGCCCTGCACGGCCCGCGCCGCGATCAGCATCCCGCCGGAGGTGGCCAGCCCGGCCGCGAGCGAGGCCAGCGTGAAGACGGCCAGCCCGGCGAGGAAGACCCTGCGGGCGCCCAGCACGTCCGCGAGCCGCCCGCCGGCCAGCATGAGCCCGGCGAAGACCAGGATGTACGAGCTCACGATCCACTCCAGCCCGGAGATCGTCAGCCCCAGGTCCCGCTGGATCGTCGGCAACGCGACATTGCCCACGTTGTTGTCCAGATACGTCATGAACGTGCCCAGGGTCACGGCAGCCAGTGCCCACCATCGCATGGTGATTCCCTCCTATACAGCGTACTTGTACGCCGTATAGTGGAACTTGTACGACGTATAGTTGTCAACCGTGATGGGAAAACTGACCGCGCAGGCGATCGCGGAGCGAGCCCTGGAGATCGGCGACACCGAGGGCCTCGACGCCGTGACCATCCGCCGCCTGGCCACGGATCTCGGCGTGACCCCGATGGCGCTCTACTGGCACTACAAGAACAAGGAACAGTTGCTCGTCGGCATGGCCGACCACCTGATCGGCGGCTTCGCGCCCTCGCCCGCCGACGAGCGCCCCTGGCAGGCCCAGCTCCGCGAGCTGACCGAGGGCCTGATCAGGACGCTGCGCACGCACCCCTGCGCCAAGAACGTGCTGGAGCAGATCGATCCCGTCGAGGTCCCCCACTTCCTGGCCGTCTGGGACCGGGCGCTCGGGCTGGCCCGCTCGGCGGGCTTCAGCGTGGACGAGAGCTGCCTGATCACCAAGTACCTGCTGCAGAGCGCCATCGCCATCGCCGACGCGCCGGTCCACGGGCGGGCCGATCCCGCATGGGGCGAGCGGATCAGGACCAAGCAGGTCGGCCTGCAGACGCTGCCCCTGGAGAGGTATCCGCACCTCGTGGAGATGGCCTCGCCGCTCGCGGGGGACATGGACCCGGCCCTGTACGACACGTTCGGGGTCGATCTCGTGCTGGCCGGCATAGAGGCGCTCGCGGCCGGACGTTAGAGTCCAGATCATGCCCTTTGAGCTGATCTGCGAGATCGAACCGCCCACCAAGCCCGATCTGAAGCACGTACGGCACCAGATCGGCACCCTGAGCAAGATCGCCCACGCGTTCCTCATCCCCGACAACCACATCGGCCGCGCGACCGTCTCCAGCGTGGCCGTGGCGCACGAGGTCGAGGCGATGGGCGGGCGCGGCATCGCCTGCCTCAACTCGCGCGACCGCAACCTGCTCGGCTTCCGCCGCGACCTGCTGACGGCGGCGGCGTACGGGGTGGACCAGTTCCTCTTCGTCTACGGCGACAAGCCGACGAGCGGCAACCGGACGAGCGACCTGAACGTGCGCTCGATGATCGAGGAGGCCCGCGGGTTCTCGCCCGACCTGCGCGTGGGGGCCGCCGCCGGGCTGCGGGCGCTGCCCGCGTGGAAGCGTACGGCCGACTTCCTGTTCTCCCAGGTCAGCTTCTCGGTGGAGGAGCAGCTCCGGTGGCGTGAGGAGCATCCGGTCGACGTGCCCGTCTACGCCGGCGTCATGGTCCTGGCCAGCGAGCGGCACGCGCGCACCCTGGCCGCCGCGATCCCGGACATCGCCCTGCCGGAGGAGCTGGTCGCGAGGGTGGCCGCGGACCGCATGGCCGGCGTGGAGGCCGCCTGCGAGCAGGTCCTCGCGCTGCGCGACTCCGGGGCCTTCGCCGGCGTGCACCTCGTCCCGGTCGCCCGCTACCGCGACGTCGAGTCCCGCCTGGCCGCCGCTCTCTGAGGCCGGGCGAGGGCGGCGAGGAGCGCGCCGAGCAGCGCGACCCCGAACAGCACCGCGTACGCCCGCTGGAACCCGTCCATGAGCTGCCCCACCGCCACCGGCGACAGCGTGGACAGGGTTCCCGCGTACACCTGGGCCCGCACGCCGGGCCCCACGGAGGCGGTCAGCACGCTGAGCGACAGGCCGACGCTGATCACGATGCCGACGTTCATCACCATCACGCGGAACCCGTTGACCACCCCCAGGCTGCCGGTCGGCAGCGCCCGCATGACCTGCGTGGTGTTGCCCGTGAGGAACGTCCCGCTGCCGCAGCCCGCCACGAACAGGCCGATCCCGATCACCCAGTACGGCGTCGCCGGATCGGCCGTCAGCATCAGCGTGCCGAGCCCGGCCGCGCTCAGCACCGCGCCGCCGATCGACAGCGCGTACGGCGACACCCGCTGCCCCAGCATGCCCACGATCGGCGAGGCCAGCCCGATCCCGACCGGCACCGGCAGCACGCTCAGGCCCGCCGTGAACGCGTCCACGCCCCGGGCGGCCTGGAAGTACAGCGCCACCACCAGGATCAGCGCCGAGCGGGCCAGCGCGTTGCAGAACGAGGCCAGGTTCGCGTAGGCCAGCAGCCGCCCGCCGAACAGCCGCAGGTCCAGCACCGGGTTCGGGGCCCGCCGCTCGGCCAGCACGACCAGCGGCACCAGCACCACGAACGCGCCGGCCCCCGCCAGCACCACGGGGCTGGACAGCCCGCTCGACCCCGCCGTGGACAGCGCCAGCAGCAGCGCCGACAGCGCCGCGAACACCAGGACGTTGCCCAGCGCGTCCACCGGCTCCTTCGGCTGCCTGGGCATCTTGCGTAAGATCGCCGCGCCCACGCCGAGCGCCAGGAGCCCGGCGGGCACGTTCACCCAGAAGATCCACTGCCAGCCGGCCGCCTCGGCGATCAGGCCGCCGAGCGTGGGGCCCGCGAGCTGGGCCACCGACAGCGTGCCGATGTAGACGCCCATGCCCTGGCTGAGCCGCTCGGGCGGGAACGCGTCAGTGATGATCACGGTGCCGTTCGCGAGGATCATCGCGGCGCCGATCGCCTGCAGGACCCGCATCGCGATCAGGAACCACACGTCCGGTGACAGCCCGGCCAGCAGCGAGGCCACCGTGAACAGCGCGAACCCCGCGAGATATACCTCACGCCTGCCGAGCAGGTCGGCCACCCGGCCGAACAGCACCAGGCTCGCCGTGTTGACCAGCAGGAACGACAGGAGGATCCAGTTCGACTCCAGCGCGTCGGCCCGGAAGTGCCGCACGACCGTCGGCAGCGCCACGTTCAGCGTGCTGCCGGCGATGCCGATGAGGACGAGGCCCAGGCTGGTGACCGCGCACACCTGCCAGGCGTAACGCAGGCGGGTGTCGTCCTGGGGGGTGAGTGCGACCATGCCCTCCACTATGACGTACGGCGTACGTCCGGTTTCTCCCCAGGGGTCACCTTGCTCTCTTGCGCAACCCCTCCAGGTCGTGGATCACCACGCGCCGCCTGCCCGTCTCGATCAGGCCCCGGTCGCGCAGCGTGCGCAGCGCCTTGCTGACGGCCTCGCGGGAGGCTCCGGTCCAGCCGGCCAGCTCGTCCTGCGACAGGGGCAGCGCCACGCGTACGCCGCTGTTGGTCTTCTCGCCGTACCGGTCGGCCAGCTCCAGCAGCCGCGTCGCCACCCTGCCCGTGGTGTCGAAGGCGCCGTACTCGATGCGCTTGCGGTCGGAGTCGCGCAGCTTGTTGCTGATGAGCTGCATGAGCAGGACGGCGATGCGGCCGTGGCTCTCCAGGAAGCCGGGGAAGTCACGTACCACCAGGCCGGCGATCGGCTCCAGCGCGGTCACGGTGGTCGAGCGGGGTGAGCCGTCGATGGCCGACAGCTCGCCGAGCAGCGCGCCTGGCCCGCGTACGGCCAGCACCACCTCGGTGCCGCCGCTCGTGTGGGAGGAGCACTTGACCCTGCCCTCCATCAGCACGAGCACCCAGTCGGACGTGTCGCCCTCGGTCATGATGGTCGTGCCCCGGTCCCAGCGCCGCAGCCTGCCGGCCGAGCGCAGCGCCTCGACCTCCTCGGCCGTCAGCATGGTGAGGAACTCTCCGGGCTCTGAATCCATGCGCCCGATTATGTCGGTACCTGCACCGTCCTACTATGTCATTTCCGTCAGAACGTAGGCCGTGACGAGCTCCTCCTTGCCCTTGAGGTTGAGCGGCCCCAGAGGCTTCACCTTCGCGCCCTCGCCCAGTTGCCCGTACGTCGTCTCGCCGATCACCACCGTGCCCGGCTCGGCGAGGGTCTGGAGCCTGGCGGCCACGTTCACGGCGTCGCCCATGGCGTTGAAGCCGCGCAGCTCCGGGCTGCCGATGTTGCCGACCAGGGCGGGCCCGGTGTTGACGCCCACCCGGAACGTCGGCCACTCGACCGTGTCGACCTTCCAGGCCATCTCCTCGGCGATCTCGGCCGCCGCCTGCTGCATCTGCAGCGCCGCCTTGCAGGCCTGCCGCGCGTGCCCGTCCTGCGACGCGGGGGCGTTGAACAGGGCCAGCAGCGCGTCGCCGACGAACTGCACGATCGTGCCGCCGTTGTTCAGGATGCAGGGGACGGCGGCCGTGTGGTAGCGGTTCAGCATCTCGACGATCTCGCCGGGGGTGACCTTCTCCGAGAACGTGGTGAAGCCCTTGAGATCGGCGAAGAGCGCGGTCAGCTCCTTGAGCTGGCCGCCCAGCTCCGCCTGCGCGGGGTCGGCGAGCAGCGCGTGCGCCACGTCCGGCGACATGTACTGGTGGAAGAGCGTGTGCAGCTCCTGGTAGAGCCGGGCGTTCTCCAGGGAGATCGACAGCTGCCCGGCCAGCGTCGCGGCCAGCGCCTCGTCCTGGCTGGTACGCCCGATCGGCACCTCCAGCACGCCCGCCAGGTTGCCCTTGACGGTCAGCGGGAAGGCCAGGAGCTGGTCGCGCCTGATCGGGTTGCCGTCGGTGAACGCGTAGTCGCGCGAGCCGATCTGCGTCCTGCCCTCCGAGACCAGGGCGATCTTGACGTCCCCGTACGCCTGCCGTACCCGCTCCAGCGACACCGTCAGCAGCTCGTTCTCCGGCAGCCCGACCTTGGTCTGCGCGCTCACCGCCACCAGCGCGGCCAGCCGCTCCGAAAGCTCCCGCTCGTTGGCCAGCGCCTCGCCCGCCCGGTCGAGCACCGCGGCCTGGCCCTCGTTGAGCCGGAACTTGCCCGACAGCCGGGTCGCGGCCAGCGGCTCGCCCCGGCGTACGTGCTCGACCAGCTCCTCCAGCGCCTCGTCGTAGTCGCGCTGGATGCGCCGTACGGTCGCCGACAGCGCCACCGAGTCGAACAGGCCCGCGCTCGACCCCTCCCGCCTGAACTGCAGGTACGCGCTGTAGGCGACGAAGACGAAGGCCAGGGTGAGCAGGATGTGCCACTCCCACCACGACAGGTGCCAGTTGAGCTGCGACATGCCCGCGATCATGGATTCGGCCAGCAGCGCGTACGCGGTGATCAGGCTGATCAGCATGGCCGCCGGCCGCCGCCGGTGCAGCAGGAACATCATCACGCTCGCCGCCACGTACAGCAGCAGGCCGGGCACCGAGGCCCACACCAGCCAGTCCATCGGCGAGACCATGGGCGGCTCGCTGAGCGCCGTCAGGCCCGGGACCAGCGACACCACACCCCAGAGCACCATGAACCCGACCAGCGCCCCCCGGACGAAGTGCTGCGCCCCGAGCACGGCCTTGGCGGCCTGCTCCCGCAGCGGCAGCGCCGAGGCGAACGCGAACGCCGAGGCGATCGTGAGGCCCACCTGCTGCCCGAGGTCGAACCCGATGGAGCCGGTCGGCAGGATGACCTTCGGCGTGGCCAGCCCGTGCAGGAAGAAGAACCCGGCACTGCTCAGGAAGACCATGGAGACCAGGAACAGCCGCGCGTCCTGCCGGCGCCTGGAGGCCTCGCTGATGAGCACGCCGAGCGCCACGTTGACGCCGGCGACCAGGAGGATCAGCCAGAAGTGGCTCGCGTTGTGCTGCCAGAAGACGTTGATGTGCGGCTGGGCCAGCAGCAGCCAGAGGCCGAGCAGGGGCAGGAGGAGATGGATGGCCCAGACCACGCCGCGTACGGGCTGGGTGGCCGGGGGAAGGTAGGGCGTGGAACCGCGCGTTGGCACAGACCTGATTATCCACGGGCGCCCGGTGTCTCCAATGCGTCCTTTTACTCACCCAAGTCGGAGACAATCCGTCAATCCGGTCAGTAACGCTCTGTTTCGTGATGTATACGTTATGTAGTTCCTGTCATCCCTTGGAACGTTCGAAGCGTGAATCTCATGCACAACATGAGCATCACTCGTTCCCTGGGAAGGAAAGCCGTGGCTATCAAGGTTCGTGGCGGGCGCGCGATCACGCTCGCCGCTGTCGGGGCGCTGGCCGCCTCGCTCCTCACCGTCGGTGGCGTCGCCACCGCGTCGTCCGCCACCGCCGCCGAGGTGCACGCCTGTGTGCACAAGAAGACGCGGTACGCGCGCATCGTCAACCCGGCGACGAAGTGCAGGAAGACGGAGGAGCGGATCCTGATCGGCGGCTCCGGCACCTCGACCACCACCGTCCAGACGGGCGAGCAGGGCCGCCAGGGCGAGCGCGGCCCGGCCGGCCCTCAGGGCAAGCAGGGCGTCCAGGGCGAGACGGGGCCCGTCGGGCCGCAGGGCAAGCAGGGCGTCGCGGGCCCGCAGGGCCCGAAGGGCGAGCAAGGGCCGAAGGGCGAGCAGGGGCCCAAGGGCGAGCAGGGCGAGCCGGGCAAGACGGGCGCCACCGGCCCACAGGGTGAGCCCGGCAAGACCGGCGCGCAGGGCGAGCCGGGCAAGACCGGCGCGACCGGCCCCGCCGGACCTCAGGGTCCGAAGGGCGACAAGGGGGAGAAGGGCGAGCCCGGCAACGGCGCCACCTACACGACCCACGTCGTCAAGGAGTTCGTCAACGGGACCGGCACCGAGACCGTGAGCTGCGGCAACGGCGTGGTGACGGGCGGCGGCTTCTCGTTCACCACGTTCAAGAACGCGATCGTGACCAGCAGCGCGCCCTCGGGCGCCTCCAGCTGGACGGTCACCGTGGCCAAGGACGACAACGGCGGCGGCAACGACTACGACAGGCAGGCCGCCGCCCCGTCGGCCTCGCCCACGAACGCCCCTGCCGAGAAGGACGCGCAGACCTACGGCCACGGCGGCAACGGCACCAGCGTCAGCGGCAACATCTACGTCGTCTGCCTGAAGAAGGCGTAACGCCGAAGGGCCGGCACGGAACCCCGTGCCGGCCCTCCAGGAAGGCCTCAGCCGAACAGCGCGGGAAGCGCGGCCGTGTGCGTTTCCCGCAGCTCCTCCACGGAGACCTCGAACACGTCCTTGACGACCAGCGACTCTCCGCCGGTCATCCCGAGCCCGTAGCACGGCACGTCGTGCCGCCCGCACAGCGAGGCGAACTCGTCGTAGGCCTCGGGCCGCACCACGACCAGCGCCCGCGCCGCCGACTCGCTGAACAGGTCGGTGAACGGGTCACCGGTCAGCTCGACCTCCGCCCCGACGCCCCGCGCCAGGCAGGACTCGGCCAGCGCGACGGCCAGCCCGCCGTCCGACAGGTCGTGCGAGCCCTCCAGCAGCCCCCGCCGGCCCGCCTCCACCAGCACGGTGCCCAGCGCCTGCTCGGCCTCCAGGTCCGCGTGCGGCGGCAGCCCGCCCAGGTGGCGGTGCTCGACGTGGGCCCACTCCGAGCCGCCGAACTCCGCGCCGGTGTCGCCGAGCAGCACGACCCGCAGCCCCTCGCCGGTGAACCCGGACGGCACCCGCTTGGCCACGTCCTCGATGACGCCGAGCACGCCCACGACGGGCGTCGGGTGGATGGCCGTGGAGCCGGTCTGGTTGTAGAAGGAGACGTTGCCGCCGGTGACGGGCACGCCGAGCGCCCTGCAGGCGTCGGCCAGCCCGCGGGTGGCCTCGGCGAACTGCCACATCACCTCGGGGTCCTCGGGGGAGCCGAAGTTGAGGCAGTTGGTGACGGCCAGCGGCTTGGCGCCGGTGACGGCCACGTTCCGGTACGCCTCGGCGAGCGCGAGCTGCGCCCCCGCGTACGGGTCGAGCTTGGCGTAGCGGCCGTTGCCGTCGGTGGACAGCGCGATGCCCCGGGTGGTCGGCTCGGCGCCCTCGATGGCCTCCGAGATGCGCAGCATGCCCGCGTCGGCCGGCTGGGCCAGCACGGTGTTGGAGCGCACGTACCGGTCGTACTGGTCGGTCACCCACGCCTTGGAGGCCAGGTTGGGCGAGCCGAGCAGCTTGAGCAGGGTCGCCCGCAGGTCGGCGGGCCGCTCCAGCCGGTCGGGCGTGTCGGAGTTGAGCGCGGCCTGCCCGGCCGGCTCGTGGAAGGGGCGCTCGTAGACGGGGCCCTCGTCGGCGGCGGTGCCCGGCGGGATGTCCACGATGATCTCGCCGTCCCACGTCATGACGAGGCGACCGGTGTCGGTGACCTCGCCGATGACGGTGGCGGGCACGTCCCACTTCTCGCAGATCGCCATGAACGCGGGGATGTCGTCGGGCCGGACGACGGCCATCATGCGCTCCTGCGACTCGCTCATGAGGATCTCCTCGGGCCTGAGCGAGGGGTCGCGCAGCGGAACCAGGTTGAGGTCCACGTTCATGCCGCCGGTGCCCTTGGCGGCCAGCTCGGTCGTGGCGCAGGAGACGCCGGCCGCGCCGAGGTCCTGGATGCCGACGACCACGTCGGCCGCGTACAGCTCCAGGCAGCACTCGATGAGCAGCTTCTCCATGAACGGGTCGCCCACCTGCACGGCGGGCCGCTTGGCCTGCGACTCGTCCTCGAACGTGGCGCTGGCCAGCACGGACGCGCCGCCGATGCCGTCGGGGCCGGTGGACGCGCCGAACAGCACGACCTTGTTGCCCGGGCCGGGCGCGGTGGCCAGCTTGATCTGGTCCTTGCGCAGCAGGCCCACGCACAGGGCGTTGACCAGCGGGTTGCCGATATAGCAGGGGTCGAAGACGACCTCGCCGCCGATGTTCGGCAGGCCCAGGCAGTTGCCGTAGCTGCTGATGCCCTCCACCACGCCGGGCAGCACGCGGCGGGTGTCCACGGCGTCGGCGGCGCCGAAGCGCAGCGCGTCCATGACCGCGATCGGGCGCGCGCCCATCGACATGATGTCGCGCACGATCCCGCCGACGCCGGTGGCGGCGCCCTGGTGCGGCTCGACGTACGACGGGTGGTTGTGCGACTCGATCTTGAACGTGGCGGCCCAGCCGTCGCCGATGTCGACCACGCCGGCGTTCTCGCCCATGCCCACGAGCAGCGCCTCGGACTTGGGCGCCTTGGTGGCGAACTGCTTCAGGTGCACCTTGGACGACTTGTACGAGCAGTGCTCGGACCACATGACGCTGTAGATGGCCAGCTCGGAGCCGGTCGGACGGCGGCCCAGGATCTGCTTGACCCGGTCGTACTCGTCCTCCTTCATCCCCAGCTCGGCGAAGGGCATCGGCTCGTCGGGAGTCTCCGCCGCCCGCTTCACACTGTCTGTCATGCGTTCACCAGGTTCTTCAGGATGGAGGTGAAGATGCCGAGACCGTCGGTGCTCGGGGCGCCGACCAGGTCCTCGACGGCGTGCTCGGGGTGCGGCATGAGGCCGACCACGTTGCCCGCCTCGTTGCGGATGCCGGCGATGTCGTTGAGCGAGCCGTTGGGGTTGCCGACGTAGCGGAACACCACGTGGCCGCCCGCCTCCAGCGCGGCCAGCGTGTCGTCGGAGGCCACGTAGCGGCCTTCGCCGTGCTTGACCGGCAGCACGATCTCCTGGCCGGGCGTGAACGAGTTCGTCCACGCGGTCGCGGTCTGCTCCACCTTGAGCCGCTGGTCGCGGCAGACGTAGTGGAGCGAGGCGTTACGGGTCAGCGCGCCGGGCAGCAGGTGCGCCTCGCACAGGATCTGGAACCCGTTGCAGGTGCCGATCACGGGCAGCCCCGCCCTGGCGGCCGGGACGAGCTCCTCCATGAGCGGCGCGAAACGCGAGATGGCGCCGCAGCGCAGGTAGTCGCCGTAGGAGAAGCCGCCGGGCAGGAAGACGGCGTCGACTCCCTTCAGGTCGTGGTCGGCGTGCCACAACGGGACCGCCTCCGCGCCCACGAGGCGCACGGCTCTGGCGGCGTCCTGGTCGTCGAGAGTTCCTGGAAACGTGACTACGCCCACACGGGCAGCGCTCATGACTGTCGTCCCCTCCGGAGGAATGCGCGCGCGCACCACCGTCCCTTCGGGGCGGACGGCGGTGTCTTCAGGTTATCGGGTGCTCCCAGGTGGTCCGCATCGGCTCGCCCGGCACGCGTACGCGCAGCTCAGACGGCCGGCTCAGACGGCGGCCAGCTCGCGGGGACGGGCGTCGGCGCCGTCGTCCCAGGCGAGGTGCTTGCGCAGGTGGACCGTGGTGCCCCGGCCCGGGGTGACGCCGAAGGAGATCTCGTCCACGACGGAGCGCATGATCAGCAGGCCGCGGCCGTTCTCGGTGTCCGGAGGCGGAAAGGAGTGAGGCATCGTCGGGACACCGTCACCGTTGTCGGCCACGCGCACGTCGCACTGGCCGGCGCCGATGGCGGCCGTCACCTCGTACCGGTTGGCCGGCCCTCCGTGCCGGACCGCGTTGGAGCACGCCTCGGACACGGCGAGCAGCATGTCGGCGATGCACGTCTCGCTCACGTTGAGTGAACGCATGGCGTCGCCAAGCACTCGCCTGACCATCGGTATGCCGATCGCATCCCGAGGCAGTGCCAACGAGAACTCAATATCCACCGGACTCCTCCGGGTGCCGGAATCTCACCTGGAGTAGGTTTCCCTGAGAAAACGGGGCTAACCGCAAAATCACGTTGTTGTTATTTAGTGTTGGCACGCCCGTGGCATTGTGGCACGTCACAACCGGGCTTTAACCGCCCCAGGGGAAATCGGGGCGGCAAATGTGCCTTAGCCCTCGACCCGGACGCTGTAGTCCTCGATGACCGTGTTGGCGAGCAACGTTTCGGCCATCTTGCGCACCTCGTCGAGCGCCGCCTCGTCGGCCGGGCCGTCAAGCTCGACCTCGAAGCGCTTGCCCTGGCGCACGGCCGAGACGCCGGAGAAGCCGAGCCTGGGCAGCGCCCTGGCGATGGCCTGGCCCTGCGGATCGAGGATCTCGGGCTTCAACATGACGTCCACGATGACGCGGGCCACTGCGTTCCTCCTGGGAGCGGTGGGTGGATGGGAAGCACAGCCTACCGGCGCGTGTGGCTGTCACTACAACGGGAACGGGGAGGACATGGGGCTTGCGCACAGGGCTGTGACGTCTGCCACGATGGCCCCAAACGCGTACGAACCACCACCTAGCGGTTCGTCGTTAGGTAAGGCTGGCCTAAGGTGGCAACCCCATCCATAGTCCGGCCCCTGACCAGCAGGAGTGGCGCATGACCATAGACGCCTCGGGAGCATCTCCTGAGCTCGTCCAGCTGCTCACCCCCGAGGGCGAGCGGGTCGAGCATCCCGACTACGACATCGACCTGACCCCGGAGGAGATCAGGTCGCTCTACCGCGACCTCGTGCTCGTCCGGCGGATCGACCTGGAGGCCGTGGCGCTGCAGCGCCAGGGCGAGCTGGGCATCTGGGCCTCGCTGCTCGGCCAGGAGGCCGCCCAGATCGGCTCGGGCCGCGCTTTGACCGACACCGACATGGCGTTCCCCACCTACCGCGAGCACGGCGTGGCGTGGTGCCGCGACGTCGACCCCGTCAAGCTGCTCGGCCTGTTCAGGGGCGTCAACCACGGGGGATGGGACCCCAAGGAGCACAACTTCCACCTGTACACGATCGTGATCGGCAGCCAGACCCTGCACGCGGTCGGCTACGCGATGGGCATCCAGCGCGACGACGCCAGCGCCGCCACCATCGTCTACTTCGGCGACGGCGCCACCTCCCAGGGCGACGTGAACGAGTCGTTCATCTGGGCCAGCGTCTTCAACGCGCCGATCGTGTTCTTCTGCCAGAACAACCAGTGGGCCATCTCCGAGCCGCTGGAGAAGCAGACCCGCATCCCCCTCTACCGGCGGGCCTCCGGGTTCGGCTTTCCGGGCATCAGGGTCGACGGCAACGACGTGTTCGCCTGCCTCGCGGTGACCCGCAAGGCGCTCGAAGCCGCCCGTACCGGGCAGGGGCCGACGCTCATCGAGGCGTACACGTACCGGATGGGCGCCCACACCACCACCGACGACCCCACGCGGTACCGCGTGGCCAGCGAGCTGGAGGCGTGGAAGCTCAAGGACCCGATCGAGCGGGTCAAGGCGTACCTGTTCAGGAACGAGCACGCCGACCAGGCCTACTTCGACTCCGTCGACGCCGAGGCCGACCAGCTCGGCGCGGACCTGCGCAGGCGCTGCCTGGCCATGCCGGATCCCGAGCCGCTCGACATCTTCGACCACGTCTACCGCGAGCCCCACGCCCTGATCGACCAGGAGCGCGCCCAGTTCGCCGCGTACTTGGAGGGGTTCGAGAAGTGACCGTTCTTTCGTTGTCGAAGGCTTTGAACGAGGGCATGCGCAAGGCCATGGAGGACGACCCCAAGGTCCTCATCATGGGCGAGGACGTCGGCAAGCTGGGCGGCGTGTTCCGCGTCACCGACGGGCTGCAGAAGGACTTCGGCGAGGACCGCGTGATCGACACGCCGCTGGCCGAGTCGGGCATCATCGGCACGGCGATCGGGCTTGCGCTGCGCGGGTACCGGCCGGTGTGCGAGATCCAGTTCGACGGGTTCGTCTTCCCGGCCGCCGACCAGATCATCACGCAGCTCGCCAAGATGCCGATGCGCTCGCTGGGCGCGATCAAGCTGCCGGTCGTCGTACGCATCCCCTGCGGCGGCGGCATCGGCGCGGTCGAGCACCACAGCGAGTCGCCCGAGGCGTACTTCACCCACACGGCCGGCCTGCGCGTCGTCGCCTGCTCCAACCCGGCCGACGCGTACACCATGATCCAGCAGGCCATCCGCAGCGACGACCCGGTGCTCTTCTTCGAGCCCAAGCGCCGCTACTGGGAGAAGGCCGACATCGACACCTCCTCCACCGACTGGTGGACCCCGCTCCACGCCGCCAAGGTCGTCCGTCCCGGATCCGACGTCACGCTGCTGGCCTACGGCCCCATGGTCAAGACGTGCCTGGAGGCGGCCACGGCGGCCGAGGACGACGGGCGCTCGCTGGAGGTCATCGACCTGCGCTCGCTCAACCCGCTGGACGAGCCCGTCGTGATGGACTCCGCACGCCGCACCGGGCGGGTCGTGGTCGTCCACGAGGCCCCCGTCAACAGCGGCTTCGGCGCCGAGCTCGCCGCCCGGATCACCGAGCAGTGCTTCTACCACCTGGAGTCGCCCGTGCTGCGGGTCGGCGGCTTCTCCACCCCGTACCCCCCGTCCAAGCTGGAGGAGCACTACCTGCCCGACCTGGACCGGGTGCTCGACGCCGTCGACCGGACCTTCGGGTACTGAGGGGGTTGCGCGATGCGACGCGAGTTCAAGCTTCCTGACGTCGGCGAGGGGCTGACGGAGGCCGAGATCGTCCGCTGGCACGTCAAGGCGGGCGACACGGTCAAGGTCAACCAGATCGTGGTGGAGATCGAGACGGCCAAGTCGATCGTCGAGCTGCCCATCCCGTGGGACGGCGTGGTGGCCGGCCTGATGGCCGAGGAGGGCGACACGATCGACGTCGGCGTCACCATCATCGCCGTGGACACCACCGAGGAGGGCGGCGCACCCGCCGCTCCTTCCGCCTCGGGGGTGCCGTCCGGCGCCGAGACGCCCGCCCAGGCCTCCCGCGACCTCGCCGCCCTGGCGGACGACATGGTCCCGAAGCCGCCGGCGGAGGGCGCGGTGGAGCCCGGCGCCCACGGCAGCCCGGCCCCCAAGGAGGAGCGCCAGGCGGTCCTGGTGGGTTACGGCGTCAAGACCGGCACCACCAAGCGCCGCCCCCGCAAGCAACCGTCCCGCGGCATCGCCGCCAACCCGGTCGCCAACCCGTCCCGCGTGGAAGTGGACGGCCCGCCCTCCACCCCCTCAGAGGAAGCAGGCGCGGCGGGCGCGGGTGTCGCGGCCGCTCCCGGCGCCGGGCCGGCGAAAAGCGGCACGGCGCCCAGCCGGGTGGCCGTCCTGGCCAAGCCCCCGGTCCGCAAACTGGCCAAGGACCTGGGCGTGGACCTGGCCTCCCTGACAGGCACGGGCCCCCAGGGCTCGATCACCCGGGACGACGTCCACGCCGCTGCCCAGGCCCCGGCCGAGGAGCCGGCACCCACGACATCCCCCCGCCGCGAAGAGCGCATCCCCATCAAGGGCGTACGCAAGGCGACCGCCCAGGCCATGGTCACCAGCGCCTTCACCGCCCCGCACGTCACCGAGTTCCTCCAGGTGGACATGACGGGCACCATGGAAGCGGTCCGCCGCCTGCGCACGATGGCGGACTTCGCGGAGGTCAAGGTCTCCCCGCTGCTCCTGGTCACCAGGGCGGTCCTGACGGCGGTCAGACGCCACCCGCTGATCAACTCGGCCTGGGACGAGCAGTCCGGCGAGATCGTGGTCAAGCACTACGTGAACCTCGGCATCGCCGCCGCCACCCCCCGCGGCCTCCTGGTCCCCAACATCAAGGACGCCCAGGCCCTGTCGCTCCCCGCCCTGGCCACGGCCCTGGCCCAGCTCACGGAGACGGCCAGAGCGGGGCGCACCCAACCGGCGGAGATGTCCGGCGGCACCATCACCATCACCAACGTCGGCGTCTTCGGCGTGGACACCGGCACCCCGATCATCAACCCCGGTGAGGCCGCCATCCTCGCCGTGGGCCAGATCAGGGACCTGCCGTGGGTGGTGGACGGCGAGCTGGCGGTGCGCAAGGTGGCGACCCTGTCGCTCTCGTTCGACCACCGCATCGTCGACGGCGAGCTCGGCTCGCTCTTCCTCGCGGACGTGGGCGCGATGCTGGAGGACCCCCTCCGCATGCTCGCCTGGAGCTGAGGAGCCCTGGAGCCAAGGAGTACGGCGACCGCCGGGAGGACCCCTCTCCCGGCGATCGCCGTACGGCGGGGGACGCCCGCACCCATTGACGTCAGAGCGCCCAGGTCCCCGCCAGATACATCGATAAGGTGGCGAATATGATTCGCCACATCGTGCTGTTCACCTGGACCGAGACCGCGACGGCCGAGCAGAAGGCCGCCGTCACGGCTGAGCTGCGCAAACTCCCCGACCTCATCCCGCAGCTGCGCTCGTACACGGTCGGCGCGGACGCGGGCATCAACCAGGGCAACCATGAGTACGCCGTGGTGGCGGACTTCGACGACACCGACGACTACCTGGTCTACCGCGACCACCCCGACCACCAGAAGGTGATCGCCGACTACATCAGGCCGATCCTCGCGAGCCGCGCCGCCGTGCAGCTGAGCATCTAGTCCATGAGCCGATCGGCCTGGAGCTCGGATCTGACCAGCTCCAGGAGGCGGCCCATCCAGTTGCGTCCCGAGGCGCTCCAATGGCTTGAGACCCACCCGTTGTCGTAGTGGATGCGCGCGGTGCCCGTACCGATCAGGATCTCCGCGAGCTCCGGATACTGGGTGAACTTGGCGCGCAGCAGCCGCGCCATGACGGCGACGCGCACGTTCGCCCAGCCCTCGACGCGAGCACTCTCCCTGGCGAGGCTCTCCGCGTCGTACGGACGCCCGGCCGCCGCGATCCGCTCACGGGCGGCGGGATCGGCGGTCGACAGGGCCCAGTAGGCATGGTGACCGTCGGATACCGCACGCCCGCGACCTCGATCTCCGCCGGATGCTCGTTCCGCAGCGCCACCACGCCGGAACCCGGGGGACGGACGACCTCGTAGAGGGTGATCGAGGCTGTTTCGGCCGGCTCGGTGTCATCGGCCGGCGCAGGTCGTGGCGTGCTCTGACGGCTCAGAGCCTCCTCGAAGTAGGCGATCGCCCACTCCCGCGCGTCCTCGGTCACGATCAGGGGACGTTCGGGCCGCCACTTCACGGGCAACGGTTCGCCCGGCTCGGTGATCAGGGTCAGGAGCGGCACATCGACGGCTTGGCCATCTTCCAGGACGCCGGCTGGTGTGCAGACGCCTGGGCCCCGCGCGGGATCGACGTGGCCACCCATCCCGTCTCCAGGTGCCGGCGCAGCCCGTCCAGGTCCGTCAGGCCCCAGGCGTCGATCGCGCCGTCGGCGTACACGATCAGCTCGGTCAGGAAGTAGTGGTCGCCGTTGCGGATGAACACGGGCCGTGACAGGCCGTCGATCCGCTCCCCGTCGACCTCTCTGAACGTCCGGTTCAGCACGGCCGAGAGCCTAGACGCTCGATCGCTCAGACGTCAGGCGGGTTGTTCTCGCGGTGCATCAGCCTGTTGTCCGAAGTCTGGCCCCGCCGCGGGGCCAGCACGATGCTCAGCACGATTCCCACGCCACCGACGATCATGAAAATGAGGCCGATGACGTCCATGTGGACGCTCTGACCGAACACGTCGGGCTCGATCGCGAACCTCAGGATGGCGCCAAGCGTGAGGAAGAAGATGCTTACCCCGACACCCATGACGACCTCCAGGCAAACGGCGAGTACAGCCTCGGTCATACCCGGCTATCGCCGATCACACCCGTCGCTTCTCACGCAAGGCAGGACAATGGCTGCCCGCCGTTGTAGGTGATCATGTCGAGGATGGCGGTGGCCAGGTCGATCGGCGCCCCCAGGGGGTGCCCGTCGAGCTCGGCGTAGGCGCGGTGCAGGTTGCCCACGATGCGCTCGGCGTCGAGCAGCCCGGCCCACTCGCCGAGGTCGGTCTCCCTGGCGGCCTCCAGCGGCGTCAGGCCCGCCTCCCTGCCCCGCCTGGCGGTCTCCTGGACGAACCGCAGGTAACCCTCGACCGGCTCGTACGCCTCGGGCCCGCACACCTCGCCGTGCCCCGGCACGATGGTCTCCGCGCCGAGCCCTCGAAGCTGCTCGACGGCCTGGAGCGCCCCGGCCACGGAGCCCATCAGCACGAACGGGGTGCCGCCGTTGAAGACCAGGTCGCCGGAGAACAGCAGCCGCCGCTCCGGGATCCACACGTACGAGTCGTTGGTGGTGTGGGCGGCGTGGCCGACGTGCCGTACCTCGCAGCGCAGCTCGTCGGAGTGCACGGTGATCCGGTCGGTGAAGGTGAGGAACGGCGGGGTCGGCTCCATCTTGCCCCACTCCACCCCGGGCGACCAGGCGGCGCGGTAGGCGGGCACGCCGTCGGCGATGATCTGCTCGCGCACGCCCTCGTGCCCGACGATCGTGGCCTCGGGGAACAGCCAGTTGCCGAACGTGTGGTCACCGTGGTGGTGGGTGTTGACCAGCGTGGTGATCGGCCGGTCGGTGACCTTGCCGATGGCATCGCGGAAGGCGCGCGTACGGCGCTCGGTCGAGCAGGCGTCGACGACGACGACGCCGCGCCGCCCGGCCAGGAACCCGGTGTTGTTGATCCACCAGCTCCCGTCGGGCTGCAGGTAGGCGTAGACGCCGTCGGACACCTCTTCGACGCGTGGCGGCGGCAGGGGATGGTCGTGCGCGGAGGAGCTCATGGCAAGGAACGTACAAGACGGCGTGCCGAGGACCCCGCACAAGGCGGCAGGGCGCCCGCTCGCGGTCGGGCGCCCTGCCGGTGTGACTGCCGCGGGTGGCAGCGAGGTGGTGGCTCAGAAGGCCTCTTCGGGCAGCTCCATCAGCTCCAGGCCGGTGGCGGCGAGCACGCGCCGCTCGGCGGCCAGCCGGGGCAGCACGGTCTGGGCGAAGAACGAGGCGGCCCCGACCTTGCCCTGGTAGAACGGGTCCTCGCCCTCGCCGAGCTTGGCCAGCGCCACCTCGGCCTGGCGCAGCAGCAGCCAGCCGATGATGAGGTCGCCGAGCGCGAGCAGCAGCCTGGTCGTGTTCAGCCCGACCTTGTAGACCTCCTCGGGGGCCTCCAGCGAGCCGAGCGCCCAGCCCGCCATGGTGTCGCCCATGGCCTTGACCTCGGCCGCGGCCTCGGCGAGCAGCTTGCGCTCCTCCTTGAGCCGCCCGTTGCCCGCCTCGGACCCGGCGAACTCGTTGATCTCGGCCAGCAGCGCGCCGACCGCGGCGCCCTGGTTGCGCAGGATCTTCCTGAAGAACAGGTCCTGACCCTGGATGGCGGTCGTGCCCTCGTACAGGGAGTCGATCTTCGCGTCGCGGATGTACTGCTCGATCGGGTATTCCTGGAGGTAGCCGGAGCCGCCGAGGGTCTGCAGGGAGCGGGAGAGCAGCTCGTACGACCGCTCGGAGCCGACGCCCTTGACGATGGGCAGCAGCAGGTCGTTCATGGCGTGGGCGTGCCGGTCGTCCGGGTCGATGAGCAGGGTGTCCTGGAACGTGGCCGTGTAGAGCACCAGCGCCCGCATGCCCTCGGCGTACGCCTTCTGCAGCATGAGCTCGCGCCGCACGTCGGGGTGGTGGGTGATGGTCACCCGGGGCGAGGCCTTGTCGGCCATCTTCGCCAGGTCGGCGCCCTGGACGCGGGACTTGGCGTACTCGAGGGCGTTCAGGTAGCCGGTGGAGAGCGTGGCGATGGCCTTGGTGCCGACCATCATGCGGGCGTGCTCGATCACCATGAACATCTGCTTGATGCCCTCGTGCACCTCGCCGACCAGCCAGCCGACCGCGGGGTGCTTGTCGCCGAAGGTCAGCTCGCAGGTCGTGGAGACCTTCAGGCCCATCTTCTTCTCGACGTTGGTGACGTAGACGCCGTTGCGCTCGCCGAGCTCGCCGGTCTCCAGGTTCACGTGGAACTTCGGCACCAGGAACATCGACAGGCCCTTGGTGCCGGGGCCGTGGCCTTCGGGGCGGGCCAGCACGAGGTGGAAGATGTTGTCGGACATGTCGTGCTCGGCGCTGGTGATGAAGCGCTTGACGCCCTCGATGTGCCAGGTCCCGTCGGGCTGGCGTACCGCCTTCGTGCGCCCGGCGCCCACGTCGGAGCCCGCGTCGGGCTCGGTGAGCACCATGGTGGCGCCCCAGTTCTTCTCGATGGCCAGCTCCGCGAAGCGCTTCTGCTCCGGGGTGCCCACCTTCCACAGGGTGTAGGCGAAGTTGGGGCCGGCCGCGTACATGTACAGGGCGGGGTTCGCGCCCAGCACCATCTCGGCGGTGGCCCAGGCCAGGGTGCGCGGGATGCCCGGGCCGCCCAGGTCGGTGGGCAGGTCGAGGTGCGCCCAGCCGCCGTCGACCAGCGCCTTGTACGACTTCTTGAACCCTTCCGGCACCTTGACCGTCGAGGTGGCCGCGTCGAACACCGGCGGGTTCCTGTCGCCCTCCTCGAAGGAGTCGGCGAGCACTCCGGTGGCGAGCCGGTTCATCTCGTCCAGCACGCTGCGTGCGACGTCCTCATCCACTTCCGAGAAGGGTCCGGTACCGAGGATCTCGCCTCTCCCGAAGACCTCGAAGAGGTTGAATTCCAGGTCACGCACGTTGCTCTGGTAGTGGCCCATGGGCGTCGATCTCCTTGAACCGAGGCATTTCTACTGGTGAGTAACCTTACTCTGAAATGCTACCCGCGGGTAACCCGTCATATGCGTGGCATGCTCATCTCCATGGACGCCGCAGAACTCGCCGCCCGGTGGCGGGAGCGCCTGGAATCGTGGGCGATTCCGGACGAGATCCTGGCCAAGGCCCCCGTGGATCCGTGGAGTCACTCGCCGGAGAGGTTCGGCACCCGTACGGACAGGGCGCTGGCCGAGCCCGACGACGGTCCCACCATGACCCGCCTGTCCGAGGCGCTGCCCGAGAAGGGCACGCTGCTCGACGTCGGCTCCGGCCCCGGCGCGGCCTCCCTGCCGCTGCACGCGCGCATCGGCCACCTCTACGCGGTCGACACCTCCGCGTCCATGCTTGAAGGGCTCACGGCCAGGGCGGAGAAGCTGGGGGTGCCTGTCACGGCGGTCGAGGGCCGCTGGCCCGACGTCTCCGACCAGGTGCCGGTGGCCGACGCGGCCGTGGCGGCGCACGTCGTCTACAACGTGCCCGACCTGGCCGGCTTCCTGCTCGCGCTGGACGCCCGTACGCAGGGGCGGGTGGTCCTGGAGCTGCCGCACCGCCACCCGATGAGCTGGATGACGCCGCTGTGGCAGCACTTCCACGGTGTCGACCGGCCGGTGCGCCCCATCGCGGAGGACTGCGTGGCGCTGGCGGCGGCGCTCGGCTTCAACGTGCAGGTGGAGGAGAGGGAAGCCCCGCTGGAACGTTTCATGTCGCTGGAGGAGCTGGCCGCCAGCGCGGTGCGCAGGGTGTGCCTCGACCCCTCACGGGCGGACGAGGTGGCGCGGACGGCGGCCGAGCTCGGCATGTGGCCGGTGCCGCGCGACCGGTGGGTCACGATCTGGTGGGAATGACCGGTCCATCCGGCACGTTCACGTAGATGAGCGGTTGAGCTCCCGGACGAGACGCGCCGTACCCGGAACGCCAAGACGACGCACTCCAAGTCAGTCTCGTCTCTCAGGGAGTGCTTCTCATGGCGTGGATCGTCCTCGTGCTGGCCGGCCTCTTCGAGGTCACCATGGCCCTCTCGCTCAAGCTCAGCAACGGTTTCACGCACCTGTGGTGGACGCTGTCGTTCCTGGCCACGGCCGTGCTCAGCTTCGGCCTGCTCTCGTACGCGCTCAGAACGCTGGAGGTCGGCACCGCGTACGCCGTCTGGACCGGCGTCGGCGCGGCCGGCACCGCGCTGCTCGGCATGATCGCCATGGGCGACGAGGTGTCACCGGCGCGGCTCGTCTCCATCGCCCTCATCCTGGCCGGGGTCATCGGGCTGAAGACACTGGCTTAACGCCTTTGACGGTGTCTATTGTGTGATCTCGTGATCGAGATTCATGCTGTAACCATCGACGCCGCCGACCCGTACGCCATCGCGAGCTGGTGGAGCGAGGCCACCGGGCTACCGCTGGGCGAGGGGGACGAGCCGGGCGACGACGAGGTCATGCTGCGTACGCATCAGGACCCGTTCCTGCTGTTCATCCGCGTCCCCGAGGGCAAGACCGTCAAGAACCGGGTGCACCTCGACGTCAACGGCACCGAGGGCAGGACCCGTGACCAGGAGGTCGAGCGGCTCGTCGGGCTCGGCGCGACCGTCCACGACGATCTCCGCAAGCCCGACGGCACCGGCTGGGTCACCATGCTCGACCCCGAGGGCAACGAGTTCTGCGTGTGCAGGAGTACCGCGGAGAGGGAGGCTCAGTAGGGTCACCGGGCCGACTGCGCTCGTCCCCGCATCGTGAGCGTCAGGACGCCGGCGATCAGGTAGACGAGCGCGCCGCGCCACAGCGCGTCGAAGGCCGAGCCGAACACCCCTTCGTTGTCGAGCACGAGCTGCACCGGGTAGTCCAGCACGGCCACGATGCCGGCCGGCAGCAGCGCGAACTTGAACGGGTGCTTGAGCGACCAGAGCCGCGCCTGGCGGGTCACCCGGTCGCCCTCCTCGGGCTTGGACACCGCGCCGATCGCGGCGACCAGCGCGAACAGGCTGATCCCCAGGCCCAGTGACCACACCAGGCCGGCGGTGCCGGTGAGCCAGCCCACGCCGAAGCTGACGGCGGCCGCGGCGCCGCCGCTGACGGCGGCGGTCTTCCAAGGGGCGCCGCGCAGGGCGGCGGCGGACAGCGATACCTCATCGCGTCGACTGATTTCATTGCTCATGCCTTCATGCTGCCTCCCGCCCGCCCCTGGAGGCATCGGGGTCCGACCCTGAGCTGTCCCTGGGAACTGACATGATGCGGGCATGCGGGATATAGAGATCGTGCGGCTCGGTACGGATGAGGGCGAGCGGCTGCGGGCGGTGCGGCTGCGCGCGTTGCAGGACGAGCCGGACGCGTTCGGCTCCTCCTACGGCCGCGAGGTCGGGTTTCCGCCGGAGAAGTGGGCCGAGCGGCTGGCGAACCCGGACGGGCGCTGGTGGGTGGCCACGCGCGACGGCGCCGACGTGGGGCTGGTGTGCGTGCTGCTGGAGGAGGGCGCGGCCCACCTGCTGTCCATGTGGGTGGCGCCGGAGGCCAGGCAGGCGGGGGTCGGCTCCCGGCTGGTGGACGTGGCCGTGGAGTGGGCCAGGAGCACCGGCGTCGAGGAGATCGGCCTGTGGGCGGTGGACCGGAACCACGCGGCCCGCGCCCTCTACGCGCGCAAGGGCTTCACGCGCAGCGGCAAGGTGATGGCGCTGCCGTCCAACCCCGACCTGATGGAGTCCCACTACGTGCTGTCCCTGATCTTCCGGCAGGCACGCAGGGAGGACGTGCCGGCCATCGTGGCGATGCTGGCCGACGACCCGCTCGGCGCCCAGCGGGAGGGGGATCCGAACGACGGGCGCTACCTGGCGGCGTTCGACCGGATCGACGCCGACCCCTACGACGAGCTGATCGTGGCCGAGCGCGACGGCAAGGTGGTGGGCACGATGCAGCTCACCTACCTGGCGGGGCTGTCGCGGCTGGGCGCCGAGCGGTGCCAGATCGAGGCCGTCAGGGTCGCCGCCTCCACCCGCGGCCAGGGCCTGGGCCGCAAGATGATCGCGTGGGCGATCGACAGGGCGCGGGCGCGCGGCTGCGCGATGGTGCAGCTCACCTCCGACAGGTCCCGTACGGACGCGCACCGCTTCTACGACGGCCTCGGCTTCACCGCCTCCCACGTCGGCTACAAGCTCAAACTGGACTGATCTCCACGAAGTTGTCGTGGAAGCCGGGCCCCCTGCCCATGTCGGCGTCCCGCTCGGCCACGACGGCGTTCGGGTTGGCGCCGCCGGGGCTGAGCTTGGGCCAGCGGCCCTTCGGCGTGGCCACCACCCCGGCCGCCACCCGGTCGCTGATCTCCACGTCCGCCAGGAACTCGCCGCCGTCGTTGTGCACGCGTACCCGGCGCCCGTCCTCCAGCCCGCGTGCCGCCGCGTCGGCCGGGTTGACCAGCACCGTCGGCTCCTTGGCGCGCCGCAGCAGCTCGGGGTTGTTGCCGAACGTCGTGTTGAGGAACGTGTGCGAGGCGGGCGTGACCAGCGTCAGCGGGTACGGCGAGCTCCCGGCGGAGGAGGCCGTGTACGACGGCACGTACGCCTTGCCCGCCGGCGGGAAGCGCAGCCGCCCGGAAGGCGTCGGGAAGCCCTCGGCGAACGGCGTGAAGGGGCTCGGGTAGTTCATCCGCACCCAGCCCTCCTTGCGCAGCCTGTCCAGCGTGATGCCCTCCACCGACGGGTGCCCGCTCGCGAGCAGCTGCTCGGCCAGCTCCAGGTCCGAGTCGTACAGCGACGGCTCGGTCATCCCCATGTGCGCGGCCAGCCGCCGGAACGTCTCCGTCGTGGACAGGCACTCGCCTGGCGGCTCCACGGCCTGCTCGTTCCACAGCAGGTACAGGTGCCCGTAGCCGGCGTGCAGGTCGTGGTGCTCGGTCTGCATGGTGGCGGGCAGCACGATGTCGGCGTAGTCCACGGTGTCGGTCGGGAAGTGCTCCATGACGACCGTGAACAGGTCCTCGCGCAGGAGTTGCCGCCTGATGGCGTTCGAGTCGGGGGAGGAGCCGACGGGGTTGGCCGCGTACACCCAGAAGCACTTGACGGACTCGAGCTGCGAGGCCGCCTTGGTCATGGTCAGCGTGCGCACCGGCGCGGCGAGCAGGTCGTCGCGGCGGTCCACGTTCAGGTGGACGTGGTCGCTGGTGGAGAAGGCGATGCCGCCGCCGGGGTGGCGCCAGTCGCCGGTGACGCCGGGGATGGCGGCGATCACGCGCAGCGCGGCCCCGCCGCCGGCGTGCCGCTGCAGGCCGTGCGTGGCGCGCAGCGCGGTCGGGCGGGTGTGCGCGAGCCTCGTCCCCAGCCTGTGGACGGCCTCGGCCGGGATCCCGGTGATCTCGGCCACCCTCTCGACCGGGTGACGCAGGATCTCCTCGCGGAAGTCGTCCCAGCCCTCGGTGTGCTCGGCCAGGAACTCCTCGTCCTGGGCGTTCTCGGCCAGCACGACGTTGAGCAGCCCCAGGGCGAGCGCCCCGTCCGTGCCCGGCCTGATCGCCAGGTGCTCGTCCGCCTGGTCGGCCGTCCTGGTGCGGATGGGGTCGATGGCGACGACGTACGCGCCGTCCGCCCGCGCGTCCTGGATGAACTTCCACAGGTGGTGGCCGCTGGTGAGCGTGTTCGTGCCCCAGAGCAGGATCAGCTTGGACAGCGCGAAGTTCTCCGGGTCCATGCCGGCCGCGGTGCCGAGCGTGCGGCGCAGGCCGGCGTTGCCCGCCGCGGAGCAGATGTTGAGCCAGTGCTTGGAGGCGCCGAGCAGGTTCCAGAACCGCCGGCCCGCCACGCCCTCGCAACCTTGCAGGTAGCCGAGGGTGCCGGTGCCCAGGTACGGCCAGATGGCCTCGCCGCCGTGCTCCTCGACGATGCCGCGCAGCCGTACGGAGATCTCGTCGAGCGCCTCTTCCCAGGTGATCCGCTCGAACTGGCCCGAGCCCTTCGGCCCGGTGCGGCGCAGCGGGTACAGGATGCGGTCCCGGGCCTGGGTGTGCTCCAGGTACCGGTTGACCTTCACGCAGAGCGCGCCCCGGGTGTAGGGCTGGTCGGGGTTGCCGCGCATCTTGACGGCCCGGCCGTTCTCGACGGTCACCACCCAGGAGCAGGTATCCGGGCAGTCCAGCGGACATGCCCCCAAAACCCTCAATTCACCCGACATGGGACACAGCCTACGTCCACCCGCTACCAGGAATTCAGAGGTGAACAGTGGGAAGTGCAGCGTGTAGCCTGCCCCGTGCGACACTGCGGGGACGATTGAGCACACTGGAAGTCAGAGATCGTATGGTCCGGCACGGGAAGGTGCGGAATCGCTGTCGGTGGCCGATATCAGGGAACGAGATGACACGGAGGGCCTCGCGGAAGGGGAGCCGGCCGTGGCCGAGTCGCGCGCGGAAAACGACGTCTACGTCGTAGAGCCGCTGCTGCCCCAGCGCCTGCGCCGTCCCTCCGACCTGCTGCGCTTCTTCGCCACGCTCATCGTGCTCGGCGCGGTCATCCTGCTCGCCCTCGTCGCCAAGCAGACGCTCATCGGGCTCGAGGCCGACGTCAAGGAGGGCGCCGAGCTCGTGCCGCTGCTGAGCAGGATCGCCGCCTTCCTCGGCGGCGCGGCCGTGCTCATCGTGCCCACGGCCTTCGCGGTCGAGCGCGTCTTCCACCGCGACGGGCTGCGCGTCGCAGAAGGGCTGATCGCCGCCATCGTCGGCATGGCCGGGTCGTTCCTGCTCGGGCAGTGGCTCGTCGGCGGCAACGTCGACGACCTGCGCGTGCTGCTCACCGGAGACCGCCGCATCGAGCCGCTCAACACGCTGCTCACCTCGGTCATCGCCTACTCCACCGCCGTCCGCATCTCCCGCCGCCCGACCTGGCGGATGCTGATGTGGACCACCATCGCGCTCTACATCCTCGCCCTCTTCTCCGGCCGCCAGATCACCATCCCCAGCGCCATCGTCACCGTCCTGGTCGGCATGGCCATCGGCTACGCCACGCTGTACGGCGTCGGCAGCCCCAACACGCGCCCGCCGGGCAACGCCGTGGTCGCCGCCCTGCGCAAGCTGTCGTTCGTGCCCGTCTCCGCCCGCCGCGTCGAGGACGACCACCAGGGCAGCCGCCGCTACGCCATCGGCCTCAAGGACGGCTCCAGCCTCGACGTCACCGTGCTCGACCGCGACCGGCAGGTGGCCGGGCTGCCGTACCGGCTGTGGCGGCGCATCAGGCTCAACTCCGAGACCAGGCGCCGCGCCATCAGATCGTTGCGCGCCGAGCTCGAACGCGAGGCCCTCATGGCGTACGCCGCCCAGGCGGCCGGCGCCAGCACCCCGCGCCTGCTCGGCACCAGCGAGATCGGCACCGAGGCCGCCCTGCTCGCCTACGAGCACATCGAGACCCGGCCACTCGACGAGGTGCCCGACGCCGAGATCGACGACGAGCTGCTCGCCCAGATCTGGGAGCAGGTCGAGCTGCTGCAGATCCAGCGCCTGGCGCACCGCCGGCTCACCGGCGACAGCATCCACCTCGACGGGGCCGGCCGCGTCGTGCTCACCGACGCGCGCAGCGGCGAGGTCGCCGCCGGAGACCTGCTCCTGCGGCTCGACGTCGCCCAGCTCCTCACCTACCTGGCGCTGCGCGTCGGCCCGGAACGCTCGGTCCGCGCCGCCGCCGACGTCATGGGCCCCGACGCGCTCGCCGCCGCCATGCCGCTGCTCCAGCAGATCGCGCTGACCAGGGAGACCCGCGCCGCGCTGGCCAAGGCCAAGAACGTGCTGCCCGGCATCCGCGAGCACATCGTCGCGCTCAAGCCGCAGAGCAAGGTCGAAGAGGTACGCCTCGAACGTTTCCGCCCCCGCACCCTGATCACCATCATCGCCAGCACGCTCGCCGCGTACATCGTGCTCTACCAGCTCAGCCGGGTGGACGTCTACCACGTGATCACCACGGCCAACTGGGCCTGGTCGGGGCTGGCCCTGGTGGCCTCGTTCGCCAGCTACGTGGCGGCCGCGTTCATGCTGCGCGGCTTCGTGCCCGAGCACCTGCCGCTCTGGCGTACGGTGCTGGCGCAGTTCGCGGGCTCGTTCGTCAAGCTCGTCGCGCCCGCCGCCGTGGGCGGCGTCGCGATCAATACCCGCTACCTGCAGAAACGCGGGATCCACCCGGCCAGCGCGGTCGCCAGCGTCGGCGCCTCGCAGCTCATCATGCTGGTCTTCCACATCATGCTGCTGGCGCTGTTCGCCTACATCACCGGCTCGACCACGCCCACCTCGTTCACCCCGTCGCGCACGCTCGTCCTCGTGCTGCTCGGGGTGGCGGTGCTGGTCGTCGCCGTGCTCGGCGTGCCGCCGCTGCGCCGGCTGGTCACCGCACGGCTGCGCAAGCTCTTCTCGAACGTGCTGCCGCGCCTGCTCGACGTGCTCCAGTCGCCGCGCAAGATGGTCGAGGCCTGCTTCGGCACGCTCTCGATCACGCTCACGTTCATCGTCTGCCTCGACGCCTGCGTGGCCGCGTTCGGCGGCACGCTCAGCTTCACCGCCGTCGCGGTCGTCTTCCTCACGGCCAACGCGATCGGCTCCGCCGCGCCCACACCCGGAGGTCTGGGCGCGGTCGAAGTCGCACTCGTGGGCGGCCTGACGGTCGCCGGAGTGCTGCCCGAGGTGGCCACCTCGGCCGTGCTGCTGTACCGGCTGCTCACGTTCTGGCTGCCGGTACTGCCGGGCTGGGCCGCCTTCACCTACCTCCAGCGGAACGAAGCTCTGTGACCTTGTCGATCGCGGCCAGCTCGTCCTCCGTGAAGGCGGGGCCGTCCACGCACGCCACGTTGTCCTCCAGCTGCTTGACGCTGCTGGCGCCGATCAGCACGCTCGTCACCCTCGGGTCCCGCATCGCCCATGACAGCGCCATCTGAGCCAGCGTCTGCCCGCGCGTCCGCGCGATCTCGTCGAGGTCGCGCGCCAGCTCCCGGTCGATCCGGTCGCTGCTCAGGAACCGGCTGGTGGCCGCCCGCGAGTCCTCCGGGACGCCCTGGAGGTAACGGTCGGTCAGCAGTCCCTGCGCCAGCGGCGAGAACACGATGCAGCCCATCCCCGCCTCCTCCAGCGTGTCCAGCAGCCCGTCCTCGATCCACCGGTTGATCATCGAGTAGGACGGCTGGTGGATGAGCAGCGGCGTGCCCAGCTCGCGCATGATCCGCGCGGCCTGGGCGGTCTGCTCAGGCGAGTAGTTGGAGACGCCCGCGTACAGCGCCTTGCCCGAGCGCACCGCCCGGTCCAGCGCGCCCATCGTCTCCTCCAGCGGCGTCTCCGGGTCGGGACGGTGGCTGTAGAAGATGTCCACGTACTCCAGCCCCATGCGCTTCAGCGACTGGTCGAGGCTGGACAGCACGTACTTGCGCGACCCCCACTCGCCGTACGGGCCCGGCCACATGTCGTAGCCGGCCTTGGTGGAGATGACCAGCTCGTCGCGGTAGGCGGCGAAGTCCTCGCGCAGAATCCGGCCGAAGTTCCGCTCCGCCGAGCCGTACGGCACGCCGTAGTTGTTGGCCAGGTCGAAGTGCGTCACCCCGAGGTCGAACGCGCGGCGCAGGATCGCCCGCGAGTTCTCGATCGGCCGGTTGTCGCCGAAGTTGTGCCACAGGCCCAGCGAGACCGCAGGCAGCTTCAGCCCGCTGCGCCCGCTGCGGTTGTACGGCTGGCGCTCGTAGCGCCGCTCGTCGGCCTGGTACGTCATGACGTGCCCCTCTCGATGATCCACGACAGCGCGAAGGCCTCCTCACGCCACGCGTCGTAACGCCCGCTGCGGCCGCCGTGCCCCGCGCCCATCTCGGTCTTGAGCAGGAACGGCCCGCCCTTCGCGGTCGCGCGCAGCCTCGCGATCCACTTCGCCGGCTCGTGGTAGAGCACGCGCGTGTCGTTGAGGCTGGTGATCGCCAGGATCGGCGGGTACGGCCTGCCGTCGACGTTCTCGTACGGCGAGTACCCCTTCATGTACGCGTACACGTCGGAGTCGTGCAGCGGGTCGCCCCACTCGTCCCATTCGATCACGGTCAGCGGCAGCGACGGGTCGAGGATGGTGTTCAGCGCGTCCACGAACGGCACCTCGGCCACCACGCCCGCGAACACCTCCGGCGCCAGGTTCGCCACCGCACCCATCAGCAGGCCGCCGGCCGAACCGCCCCTGGCGATGACCCGGTCGCTCCACCCGGACGCCTTCAGGTGCCTGGCCACGGCCACGAAGTCGGTGAACGTGTTGCGCTTCCTGGTCAGCTTGCCGTCCTCGTACCAGCGGCGG